>JAQTSK010000024.1 GCA_028711345.1 Candidatus Peribacteraceae bacterium | reverse complement strand
ATCGTAAAGTCCGTGTGTTTTCAGAGAGTGAAGCATGTCACAGACCGTAACAGGTTTTTTCTCGGTGTTCTGCTCTTCAGGTTGCGGAGAAGTTCAAATTGCTACCCACTCGATTTCCCGAAGAGCCCAAATTATATTATCAAGGTCTCCTCCGGGCAGCTTGCGGCATCGTGCAGAACACCCAGATAGACCCCGAGGATGTCGTTTCGGATGCTTTCATGCTGGCTTTTCAAAGACTGGGGACATTCGGCTTCCGTTCTCAGTTCTCTACCTGGCTCCACACCATTGCCCACAATTGCTTCCGTAGTATTCAAAGACGCCCGAGACCCAATGTTGTGAAAAGTATCGACCCAATTTTCGAAGGTAACCAAGTAGATCCTCATTATCAACCGATCGAATCGGGGCTCGTACAGATGGAAACCCAAGAGAAAGTTCGGACGGCTTTGGGTCAGCTCAAAAAGGAATACCACAAAATAATCATCTTGCGACACTTCAAGCAACTCGATTACCAAAAAATCGCGGATAGCCTGCAAATAAGTACCGGAGCGGTTCGTAGCAGATTGCGCAGAGCAAGAGCGGCATTGCTGGAAGGATGCAGGCAGTTGTTCGAAGACGATTCCCCCGAAAACGACGAAGTGCAAGGAGATAATCCTGAAGTCCCGGAAGCTGAATCCGGACTGGCCGACAATCGCAATGCGGCAGCGGAGGACGTTTTACAGCAATCGACAACTGAAGTTAAAGAGCTTGTTCCGGGAACTCCTGCAACGGGCAACGAATCTGGTAGGGAACTTCCGGCGTCAGACGCGGTGGCTGGGGATGTGGATTTCCGGGAGATTGTTGTTGGCAATGCACTGCTTGCAACTCCGAAGCATCTGGCTGCACTGTTTACACACGGGCAATCGAGAGAAGAGAAACCCCAGACATCGCGAAGGAAATAGGATTATCTGTCAAAGATGCTCGGAATGGTTTTAAGGAGGCAAGAACATGCTTTTTAGCAGGCGTTCAGAAATATCAAGCCACACATTCCAACAATGAGAATGAGGGCGGAGGAATGTCCGCGGGTGGATGCGCTGATCAAGGCGGCAAAGTAGAGACGCACGATCGGGCGTTCTAGGGCTGCCGCGACAACAGCCGACTCAGAAATTCATTCATCAGCAAATATTGACATTTGAAAAGAGCTATTGTAAAATACAAGATATCTTCTCCTCCCCACCATTCAAAATGCCCCCATCAGTCACCCCCGAACAAATCAAAGCAGAAGTGCAAATTCTTGAGGCGAAAAAAGCTTCAAGAACATCGAAAAATGAGGCTGCAGAAAAACTCGTGCAGATGTATTTATCAAACAGAGATGATTTTACAGCAGTCTTTGATGAACTAAATCTTGCCCCAACGCAAATATCAGATGTATTCCAACGTATGAGTGTTCAGGCCCCTACTCAAAATTTTGATGATATGACGTTGCTCAATGAAATTTTGGAGGCGGGAAAGCGCCTGCGTGCTGCAAGTGGTCAAACCAAAGAAGGGCAATAATTGAGGGGCGGCCGAGCAGCAGACATCTCTACATTCGTTCCCGATGATTGTAGGATGGAGATGCCATGCAGAGGATCGTCGCCCAAAACCGCCGCGCACGCTTCGACTACGAGATCACCGACACGGTGGAGGCCGGCATCGTGCTGACCGGACAGGAGGTGAAGTCTTGCCGCTTGGGACAGGTCAATCTGGCGGGTGCATACGTCTCCTTCTTCGGCGGAGCGCCCGTCCTGAAGCAAGCCAAAATCAGCCAGTACAAGTTTGCCACTGCGGAAGGCTACGAGCCCGGCCATGACCGCAAGCTTCTGATCAAAAAGAAGGAGTCGGAAAGACTGGAAGCGCTGCTGACAGAAAAAGGAGTCACGATCGTCCCGCTGGAAGTGAGTGCGGGGAAGTTCATCAAAGTCCTGCTGGGCATTGCGAAAGGCCGCAAGAGGCTCGACAAACGAGAGAGGATTAAGAGTCGGGAGATGGATCGGCGGCTGAGACGCGGAGATCTGAGGAATGTATAATGTAGAATGTATAATGTAGAATTATGGCTGATGGATGAGGGCAATTGCTCATTTTACATTCTACATAGTTCGGCTTCGCTCACTACAAGTTTTCAATTCTACATTCCGTATGTCCCTGCTTCCTCCCCAGATCCGGAAGGCCATCGACGAATTTTCCAAGATGCCCGGCATCGGACCCAAGTCCGCCGAACGGTTGACGTTTCATTTACTGAGGTCGAGCAAGGCTTCACCGGAAGGGCTTGGCAATGCGCTGCTCGCACTCAAGCGGGACCTGCACTACTGCAAACAGTGTCAGATGGTTGCAACGGAAGAACTCTGCGCGATTTGCAGAGACGGCTCACGCGACAAAATGACCATCCTCGTCGTTGAGGAGCCGCTGGAAGTGGTGGCGTTCGAGAAGTCCGGATTCAAAGGTGTCTACCACGTACTCCACGGCGTCCTCTCGCCGATTGACGGATTCGGTCCGGAGCAGCTGAAGATCCGTGAGCTTGTCGACCGGTGCCGAGATGGAACCGTGAAGGAGGTCATCATCGCAACCAATTTGGATGTGGAAGGTGAGGCGACAGCAACGTACCTCAAGCGGGAATTGACCAAGAGCGTACCGACGATCACCCGTCTGGCGCACGGCTTGCCGATGGGTGCGGACATCGAATTCGCCGATCAAATTACGCTCAAGGAAGCGATTGCCGGCAGGAGAGGAGCTTGAAAGATTCTCATGATTTCATCCCGGCATAGAACGCTTGCCCGTTCGGTTCGGTGCTTCGGTTTCCCTCTTCATCAGGCTGCTTTTGAATAGCTCGGGACGATGAGATCCGGCACGAAGTATCGGGCAGAGCACATCGGCTTCCGTGACACCCGGAGGCAGCTTCTGGTCGTAGCCCAACAGCAATGTATCGGGGCGGTGTTTCCGGAGGGATTCCAGAAAATCGGATGCGGACCCCTCGACAACCGTGACATCCGGAAATCGACGCTCAACGGCTGCCATCCGTTGCCCCAGTGTTTCCGCCGGCAGTTTTCCTTTAATGCGCTTCACCGTCTCATCCCGTGCGACCACAACGATCACGTGACCGTGCCGCTTCGCTTCCTCAATGAAAAAGACATGCCCCGGATGGAGCAAATCGAACGTACCGCAGACCATGACGAGAGGATGGCGATGTTCGGACATGATCAGACGAATGGAATCGCAGAACGCAAAAATTCTCTGCCAGCCAAACCAGTAAACCACCAAACCGATAAACCGCCAAACCATGTTCTATCGCGCCTGCAGATCAATCGCGTAGATCTTCTTGTCATCGAGAACGTAGAGGCGCGTGTCTTCTTCGTCGACAAAGAGGTCCTTGAGCTTCCCGACCTGTTCCGAATCCAGCACGTACTGTTTCAGGTAGAGAGAGTCGCCGAGATCTCCGTCGTTCGTGGTGACGACGATGCGCTTGCCGTCCGGATCGAGGAAGTAGAAGTTCCCGCTGGATGACGACTTCACGATCTTCGTCGTGTTGTCGAGCGCTCCCGAAGGCAGGTTCCGGATATTGAGCGTCTGTTTCTCCCCTCTCAGTAACTTCACCACATCGCGCCGGCTCCCCGCCGCCGCACCGTCGGACGTATCGCGAAGAACGTACACGGGACCGGTGATGGACATGTCGAGCGCTCCCGTGAGATCGCCGTTCACATTGTATTCCGCCGGAGGACCGTACCTGTTGGCGAGCCGTTCGTACTTGTAGATCTGCTTCCGTTCGGGTGCCAGAATGTACAGATACCGGAGGTACGTCTTCACATCGGCACCCGTCACCCATCCTGCCGGATCCTCCGTCTTCATGGTCATCGTCTGACCGTTGACGATCTCAATGACGCTGTTTCCCGTCGTCAGGAACACTTTGCTCTGGAATCTCGGCAGATCGACGCCGTCCAGTATGAGCTCCTCTCCGCTCAGCCGTTCTCCGCCCTCGACCGTATTGAGTGAGACGCGGTAGAGATCCTGACGGTCGTAGACTAAAAATTCACCGTTCGGCAGCCCGATGAGACCCTGCGCGATGATATCCGGATTCTTCGCACTGAGCACGGCCATGACCCGCGGGAGCACATCACGGAAGACCCTGTTCATTTCGTCCCGCTTCGATTTGATCCGGTTGATCAGCTCGATCGCCTCACTCCTGAACAGACCGCTCTCGTTGTCCATCACCTGACGCGCCCTGTCCTCCGCCCGTTCGAGGATGGTATTCGCCATTTCAATGTCGCCGGCAAGCTGCCTGTTCTCCGCAGTCGAAAGGTCCGCATTGATCTGCTGTACGAGCGTGGCAAGCTCCCCCTTCGTCTGATTGCGTTGGCTGGACAGTGACAACTGAACCGCAACCCAGATGACAAGGAAGAGTGCGGCGCCTCCCGCAAGCAGGAGGAGATGTGCCCTGCGCTTGCGCTCCGGATCGTATAAGTCAGTCAGAAACTGACTGACCCGCTTCCCAAGCGTCGTTGAAAATTCTTTGACCGTTCCTTTCGTTTTGCTGCGACCGGGAATGCGGATCTTCCGTAAGAACGACGACCAGTCCATCCGATGTCCGACGCCGGCGATCAAGCCGGAAAGGGCGGCCAAACTGTTCTTTTTCGCATTTGCACGGATACGCGGCATCGCAGGACGACCGGAAGATGAAACGGTTCGCTCAATGCGATCACCTGCTTCCAGAATGGACAGGTGGAGAATGCAGGCGGTTTCCTGCTCGGAGGAAAGAGTGGAAATGACGGATTGTATGGCGGTCTCGCCCGCATGCTGAACGATTTGCACGAGTTGTGCGGGGGTCAGAGCCCGGAGCAGACGCTGCGTGGAAAGAATGAAGTGATCTTTCGCTTGAGCCGGTCCGCTGACGATATGAACGAAAGCAGTCGGCGGCTTGCCCCGTGTGTACTCCGTCACCTGCGTGGCGACGCCTTCCCGAACCACGTACGCCTCCGCGCGTCCGACGTGGGACAGGTGCAACATGCCATCCTGCTCCAGCAGACCGACAACCGCATGAACGTCACGAACGGCATTGCTGAGAAGGAACCCCTTGAGGAGACCGTTGAGCTCCTTCAGCGCGCTCTCCAGCCTCTCATATCCGCCTCCTTCGGATTCCAGAACGGCATGCGTGAGAATGCTGACGCACTCCTCCTTCAACGTGTCGCTCTTCTCCGAACGCCCTTCCGTGTGAAGCAACAAAAAAACACGATCGGTCTTCTTGTCCCCCAGTACAACAGGAAGCAAAACGGTCCCTGGGGGCGCTTTTGTCTGGCCGGTCCACACGCCGACATTCATGGAGAAGAGGCTACATGTCTCCGGCTGCAACCGCAAGATGATGAAGGCGGCTGGAGCTGTTGAAATAACAAATGAATGATCTGGGGTTCAAAACATAATCCCCTACACGCTGATGAAGCTTCACCTTTGCAATTTTCAAGGAATTTCCAAGGAACAAGTATCAATCTTCAAACACTTGCTTTCCGGCGTCGGTATTTGATGCTTAAAAAAAATGAACATTCAACAGGAGAAGGCCGGCGCGTGGTCACACCCTGATAATCATCTTTTCATTACTAATAATTCGTTTTGCTAAAGCCAAATAAATAAGATGATAACAAAATAAGACTTGCGCTGATCTTCCGGAAGGAGTACCATGGTGTCCGGGTAATCTACCCGTTTCTATTCGTTCTACTACCAGATGAAATCAGTTCAAGAGTGGGTGAAGAAGGCCGTCGGGGCCGCCTCTTTACGAAACCCGCACACACCGGCAACGCCGGCGCAATCCCAGACCCCACACATCACAGGCACGGGGCTGCCCGCCCCGAAACCATCCGCTCCGCAGCAACAGCGGCAGGGGGGAAATCCTCAGCCGCAGAACCGGCCGCCGCAGAAGCAGCCGGAAGGAGGGGGACCGCGTTCACTGCGCGTCTACCCGCTCGGAGGCTTCGAGGAAGTCGGCCGAAACTGCTTCGTTGTCGATGTCGACGGCGATCTGTACATCATCGATCTCGGTCTCCAGTTCCCGGAAGAAGATATGCCCGGCATCGACTACCTGATTCCCGATATGTCCGCGGTTCGCGGACGGGAGAACAGGATCAAAGCGATCATCTTCACGCACGGCCACCTCGATCATATCGGAGCGGTGCAGCACCTGCTGCCCTCCCTCCACTTCCCGCCGTGCTACGGCACCAGACTGACCATGGCGTTCGTGAAGAAGCGCCTCGATGAGGAAAAGCTGACGGCCAAGGCCCGACTTCACACGGTGGATTTCGGCAAGCCGCTCCAGCTGGGTCGTGTGCAAGTGGAATTTCTCCGCGTCACGCACTCCATCCCGGATTCGGCGGCCGTCGCACTCCATACGCCGTACGGCACCATCGTTCACACCGGCGACTTCAAGTTCGACCTGACACCGATGAACGAACCTCCCGCATCCTTCCAGCGTCTCGCTGAACTGGGTGACAAAGGGGTACTCGCCATCATCGCTGACTCCACGAATGCGACAAAGCCGGGCAATGCGCTCTCGGAGAAGGTCATCTCGGAAACGCTCTTCAACCTGATGCGCGATGCGAAGGGACGTCTGATCATTTCCACGTTCAGTTCACTCCTCAATCGTCTCGCGCAGATCATCGAACATGCGAGAACGCTCAACCGGAAAGTCTACGTCTCCGGTCGATCGATGGAACAGAACATCGAGATCGCACAGCAACTCGGATACATCAACTCCACCCGAGGTCTCATCCGCAAGGTGGGACCGGGCATGGAGAAAATCCCGGATCGGGAAATCCTCATTCTCACCACCGGATCGCAGGGTGAGGAGCGCGCGAGTCTTGCTCGCATGGGACTCGGCATCCACCAGCATGTCCGCGTGAAGAAAGGCGACACGGTCATCCTGAGCTCCAACCCGATCCTCGGCAATGAACGCGCGGTGGCCAAGGTCGTCAATAACCTGAACCTGCTCGGTGCGAAAGTCGTCACCAATCAGGAACTGGCGCTGCACACCACGGGGCACGGCTACCAGAACGACATCCTCCTGATGCATCGTCTTGTTCGCGCCAAGCACGTCATCCCCGAGCACGGAGAACCGTACATGCGCGCGGCGCACGGTGACCTCGCACGGTCCATCGGCTATCCGGACAACCAGATTCACCTCCTCATCAACGGTGAAATTCTGGAGTTCGACCGTCAGGGCAACGCGCGGAAATCCAAGCAGAGGTTCCCTGCCAATGACATCATCATTGACGGTCACGGGGCGGGCGGCGACGGTCAGCGCATCATGGATGACCGCAAGATCATGGCCAATGCAGGCATGTTCATCGCGGTGATCAAGGTCTATGCGGAATCGATGCGACTTGTGTCGGATCCGCTGCTCCTCTCCCGCGGTCTCATCTACGGATCAGAACAGGCATCGATCCAGAAAGAAGCGACGCTCACGATCCGCAAAGCCTACGAGGATGCACTGGCACGCGGCGAGAAATCCATGGGCAATCTCAAGCGTGAAGTGACGAGTGCGCTCTTCCGCTTCTTCCGGCACAAGCTGGACCGGGAGCCGATGGTGATGCCGATTATTGTGGAGGTATGAGAGAACGTGCAAGGGCAATTAGCTAGTAGCTCGCTTCTGTTGACTAAATCTACAAGTTCTAGCTAAAGCCATCATCGTTGCTCTCGGACGTAGGCTACAATCTCATGCGTTGTTTTCTCAGCGCATGACGACCACCGCCTCCCGTCGTAACCTCCTCCTCTGGCTCCTGTACGACTTCGGCAATTCGTTCGTCACGCTCGCGATCACCGGTCTCTACCTGGGACAGTGGCTCATCCTCGACAACAAGATCGACGATATCTGGTACGGAGCCAGCTTCGCAGTGGGGACGATCATTGTTCTCATTGTTTCTCCGCTCCTCGGTGCATGGTCGGATTCTCTGGGACGGCGGAAGCCATTCCTGATCTGGATGACGGCAGGTCTCCTCGCGGCGGAGGGACTCATGGCTCTCACGATTCTCCTGTCGTATCCGCTGCCGTCGCGCGCGTTCATCGTCCTCGGCATCGTCGTCTTCATTCAGTGCTTCTACCAGTTGAGCCTCGTCTTTCACAATGCACTCCTCCGTGATCTCTCGACGGAGCAGAGCCGCGGAGCAATCTCGGGCTTGGGTGAAACCGTCAACGAGCTGGGGTGGATTGTGGCGGCTGCAGCCTTCATCCCCTTCGCATCGGGAACACTCATCATCGTCGGTACTCCGGGGCGCGCACAGATCTTTCTTCCAGCCTGCATTCTCTCCGCCGTTTTCTGTCTGCCGTTCATTCTCTGGTTCCACGAAACGCCGAAGACGCACATCATGGCTTCTGCCACCACGGGACTCGCGATGCTTCGTCGCACGTCCCATGGGATACGACAGTTGTTCTCGGAGCACAGGAATGTCGGGCTGTTCCTCCTGTCTTTCGCGCTCATGTCGGACATCGTCCTCACCCTGCACCTGTACTTTGCGATCGTCATGGATGCTCTCTACCACATCGATGACACCATGAAGTCACTTATTCTCATTATCACTGGTTGCTGCATGGTGATCTTTTCCTGGTTCTTCGGCCGCATGGCGGATCGCTTCGGCAACAAGCCCATCCTCTTCTTCTCCTGCATCCTGCTCATTCTCTGGACGGTCATCTTCTTCTCGTCGAGCGATCCTAAAATGCTCTTCGCGACTGCCCTTCTGGGAGGAATGGGCGGCGGCGGCTACTCCGTGGTATCGCGGTCGATGATGGCGTCCATTTCCCCTCCGGATCGCCAGGGCGAGTACTTCGGATTCTTCTCGACGTTCCAGCGCTTCGCTTCCATCGTCGGGCCGCTCCTCTGGGGAATCATCGTCTTCAGTCTGCGGGATACCGCAACGCTCAAATACCGGGCTGCGGGAACGGTGATGATCGTGCTCCTCATTCTTGGAACGATCCTGTTGCTCTGGGTGCGGGATGCACCGCGTGGACCACGAGCTGAAGTCATTCAATGAATCATTTTCCCACGATCAATACACTTCTTTAAGGTAGCAGGATTCGCAGTACACGATCTCCGGTCGGTCGGGAGAGTAGCTTGTCTGAATACTCTTTCCGCATTTTCGGCAGTCACGCGCCCAGAGCTTTCGCGGATTTCTGAGCGCCACTCTCCGACGGTGTCGTTCATCCGGATGGAGCCGCGGGAGCGGCAGACCCATCTTCCGGTACAGATCGATTTCCTGTCTGATTATTCTGAACGGTCGCCCTGTGGCAGCGCACACGATGACACTGTTCACGATATCATTGGGAATGCCGTCGGCTGTCTCCGGCAGAGACGCCCCCGGAATCAGTGACGTCACTGACGGCTCTTCCGCAGGAACCTCTCTCCATTTCCACCCTCGTTCCTCCGCGACCTCTCTCGACAAAGGGAACAGTTCCTGAGCAATCGTTTCGTTGTACGCAAAGGGGCTGAGGTGCACCGGAAAGAATTCCCCCCACTCTCCTGCATCCGTCATCTGTCCGAAAATCTTTTGGAGCAGGGATTCATACTCCTCTTCCGTGTACTGCTTGTTCAGGATGCAGTACTGCGCATCTTTGAGATCGATGCATCCGAAGCAGTCACGGCAACGCGTACAGTTTTCACTGTAGAGAACATCGGTCGTATGGACGCCGAAGATGGAGAAGGCGTTCCGGTGTGCGGGACCGGTTCCGATGCATTCGTAGAGGAGATCCCCGGGACCGCACATGTTGCAATCCATGAAGTCAGCGGCACCGAGACCGCAAAGCTGGCAATGGCGGGAATGCTGCACTCCATGGACGTCGTAGCAATCCTCGCACGCTTTCACGTTGTAGAGATAGTCACCGGTCGATGCTTCGGCATTCAGACGGTTCGCGTCCGGAACCGGCAACGATAATTTCCAGCGTGCGAATTCCTCCCTTGTGCGCATGATGTTTGTGGAAGTGATTGTCCGGACGAATTGCTCATACTGCTCCGGGGAAACCGGACGATTCCACATGTGGTATTCCTTGCCACGCAGATTCTTGCATGCAATACACCGGACGCATCCGTGACACCGGTCAAGGAAGTATGACTCGCGGCAGCCCACGCTGTCCTTGCAGAAAGCGCACCGGTAACACTTCTGACAGTCCACGCACTCGTACAAAAGTTCGCCCTCGATGCTCATGAAGCAGTCCGCAGCATCCTTGCCGAAGAATAGACGTGAGCTGTAATAGACGTCCTGACATGACGTGCACGCAAAAACCATATAGCAGTTTTTATTGTGACTGCCGTACGTGATGAACTGGCAGTTCTCGTTGGTCTCCATCTGCTGCATCCCGCGCCGGGGAACTGCCAACTGAAGTGCACGGAACTGCGGGAAGAATGACTCGGTGAATGAATACCGCCTCCCGTGCTCCCGGGGATCAACCGTACCGCTCAACCACACGCTCTGACTCATGACGCGATGAGGGGAATCCGGCGCGTAAATCGAAATCATCGTCTCTCCGCTGATATCGCAGGGACGCCGGTATAAACGGTTCTCATTGCGTATCGCCCACCGTCGCTGCTGCCTGCAATCCGGACAAATCGTCGGAGGAGGGATGATCCTGCATCTGCCTGCGATGACCGGAGATATCTTTTCAAGGAGCGCAAGATCCCGATCCCCGATTTCAAACGGTTGACGACACCAAGTATTGGCACACGTTTTCTGCATATGCAATAAGAGATACGGAGTCTATCAGAGCAGGTCTCCGATTTCTTCTACTGTACCGTGCGAAGGATCTTCCCCGTCGTCTCCCACCCCTCATACGGCGTCCAGCCGCATTTGGAGCGCAGGTTGACCGGCGTGATGACGGATGAGACGCTCGGATCGATGATCACCAGCCGGGCATGGGCTTTTTTTTGAATTCCATCCTGACCGAGAGAAAAAATGCGATTGGGGTTTGTGAAGCAAAGGCGGACGATGTCTGAATAGGAAAGTTGTTGGTTTTTAGTTTTTAGTTTTTGGTTGGGTTGTGGCGACTGTCCTGCGGCAACAGTGAGAAGGAGCGGCAGCATCGTCTCCACTCCGGGCACACCACTCGGCGCACTCAGCGGATCCGCAACCTTTTTTTCCGCAAGAAGATGCGGTGCATGATCCGTCGCAACACAATCGACGGTGCCGTCCGCGATCCCTTCCCAGAGCGCAGTACGATGATCCGGAGTCCGGAGCGGTGGATTCATTTTGCCGAGCGTGCCAAGCTCCTCATAATCGTCCGTTGTCAGGAAGAGGTGATGCGGTGTGACTTCACATGTCACTGAAACACCGGATTTCTTCGCGGCGCGCACCAGCGCAACTCCTTGCGTCGTTGATAAGTGAGCAATGTGTAATGGCGTCTGACATTTTTGAGCAAGCCCGATTGCCCGTTCGATGGCAACCGCTTCCGATTCCGGCGGACGCATGAGGGAATGCAGGGCAATGTTTCTGGTTTCTGGTTTCTGGTTTCTGGCTGACGTTTGATTGATTCCAGGGTCTTCGCAGTGTGCGACAAGCGGAATTTTCAACTCTCCGCACACTTTGAATACTTCTCCGGCAAGATCCGCCGTCACTTTCTGATTGCCGGTGGAATGATCGAAGAATACCTTCACTCCCGCGCAATGATGTTTCATGCGTTTCAGCTCCATTGAGGTGCCGGTCCACAGTTCGCGGAGTGCGTGGAGGTGTGCATCTTCCGTCACCCCGAAGAAGAATTTGATGACGCAGCCCGCGATCTTCGACGCGCGCCGAATCTTGTCCGCCAGCGCCGCAATCGTCACCGTCGGAGGATCGGTGTTCGGCATCTCACAGACCGTACCGACGCCGCCGGCAAGTGCGGCGCGAGCCTCTGTTTCCATGGTGGCTTTGTGTTCCAGCCCGGGCTCGCGGAAGTGCACGTGGCAGTCGATCAAGAGCGGAAAGATCAGCAGTCCGGCCGCATCCAGAAATTCTTCGCCGTGTTTCTCCGGAATCTTCGGGTGGATTTCCTCAATCTCGCCGGTAACGGAAAGGAGGATGTCCTGCCGTTCGATCGTCGTATCGGTGACGACTGAGCCGCCGTGGATGAGGAGCTTCTTCATCGCGGGGAAGTATGCCACGAAAACGAAAGAAAAAGTGACAGTTGTCGGCAGTCGTTGTAGAGACGTCCGATCGGGCGTTTCTACAACGACAAAATCAACCTTACATCCCCCATGCAAACGCATCGTCATTCCATGGAATCGTTTCTTTCGTCCAATGTTCGGGATTGCAGCGAATGTATTTGCGAATGACATTGAGCTCCGCCGATGATCGGATGAGACGGTCGTGGTAACGAGGTTGCCAGGAAAATTCCGGATAACCCGATAGATGTAACCGGCGGCTTGCCGAACCCTTACATTGGTTAATGATTACCCCAAGCGTGGGATGACGTTTTGATTGTAAACGTTTTGATTGTAGAGACGCCCGATCGGGCGTCTCTACAATCAAAACGTCGTCTGTAGCATTCATGACGATGATCCCATGCACATGATCCGGCATCACCACGAATACATCCAATGATACGTGCGGGAAATGGTGGGGAATGTCCGACCAACATTGTTCTACGATCCTGCCCATCTCCGACAGCGCCGTCTTTCCATCACGGATTTCCCCGAACCATTGGAGCCTATCTCTTGTGCAGATCGTCACGAAATACCATCCATGTGTGTATGCATGGTGTTTTAAGCGGGTCGTTTCAATGCGGTATTTGGAACGAAACAGCGTCATAGGTGTTCTTTTGTACACCTATTCATATTCAACTGCCAAGTCTCGATTTGCCCCCGATCACCGATTCCAGATGCTCCGATCTCCCCATCACGCCTTCCCCAGCAACATCGCCAGTAACGCCATTCTGACGGGAACGCCGTTGCCGGCCTGCCGGAAATACGCGGCGTTCGGAAGCGCGTCCACATCCTCCTTGATCTCACCGACGCGGGGGAGCGGATGCATCACGGCGACTTTTTTGCCCTTGAGCAGCTTCGCTTCCAACACGTACTTGAGCTTCAGGCGGTCGTACTCGCTCTTGTCCGTGAACCGCTCCTGCTGGACGCGGGTCATATACATGATGTCGCAATCCAACCCTTCTCTGATGTCATCGACTTGATGGTACTCGATCTTCTTTTCATCGAAAAAGTTTGTCACTTTCTCAGGCATTGTCAGTTCTTTCGGAGCGATGAGAGTAAACTTCACGTTTTTGAAAAGTCCAAGGAGAAAGCTCAGGGAATGGACGGTGCGTCCATAACGAAGGTCTCCAACCATCGCGATCCTGATGTCATCGATCTTCCCGCACTCCTTCTTGATCGTGAAGAGATCCAAAAGTGCTTGAGTGGGATGCTGACCGGGACCGTCACCTGCATTGATGAACGGCACTTTGGAAGTCTTGATGGCGAGGTCCGCGCTGCCTTGCGCGGGATGCCGCATGGCGATGATATCCGCATACTGGCTGACCATCTGCATGGTGTCCTCGATGGTCTCCCCTTTGTAGAGTGAGCTGAATTGAATTCCTTCGGCAGTGAGAACGTCGCCACCTAAACGAATCATCGCCGTCTCGAAGCTCATGCGTGTCCGAGTGGAAGGCTCATAAAACAGCGCGGCGAGAATCTTGCCGTGGAGAAGGTCACCCTTGCCTGATGTTCGTATCTTCTCCATGTCATCCGCGACGCGGAGAATCGCCTCGGCATCGCTTCGGGAGAGCTGCTTGGTGGAAATGAGGTGTGTGAATGGGAGGGGCATATGATTGAAGTGTAGAGAGATGGCAATCGACAATCCAGCGCTGCACATGGATTGTAAGGTTTGGTGGTTTACCGGTTTGGTGGTTTACTGGTTTACAGGCTTGAAAAGAAACTTATGTACAAACTACCAAACCAGTAAACTTTTAAACTCCCAAACCACTCCATGCGTTCCCCTCTCTCCCACAAAGGTGACAATGGCGTCGTCGCGGTGATCGGCGGCAGCCGGCATCAGCACGGCGCGCCTCTGTTCTCCGCTCTCGCAGCGGAAGCCTCCGGTGTCGATCTGGTGTACGTGTGGGTACCGGAACTACATGCGGAAGTCGCCAAGAATCAATCGCTCAACTTCCAGATACATACGTTCGGCAGTAATCGATCGGATGAAATCGGGCCGAAGGATCGTGCGCGGTTGCTCGAGTTCCTCGCCACGATCGATGCCGCCGTGATCGGCCCCGGCCTCGCACGTACGCCGTCCGGCATCCGGTCGATCATGGAGCTCCTACAGGAAGCGCCCTGCCCCGTCGTCGCCGACGCATCCGCACTCCAGCCCGCAACCCTCAGGGCGCTCTCGGGCAGGAACGCCATCCTGACGCCGCATCTCGGGGAACTGGAACGCATGAACATCGACCGGAACGATCTTCCGGCTCTTGCCTCGAAGCACAGATGCACGATCCTCCTGAAGGGTCAGATCGATACGATCATCGGTGAGCGGAAAACCGTACAAGAGGTACGAGGAGGCAATGCCGGACTGACGGTCGGCGGTACGGGGGACGCGCTGGCAGGATTGATTGCAGGATTGATCGCACAGGGTATGGAGCATGCGGAGGCGTGCGTTACCGCCGGCGAGGCCGTCAAGCATGCGGGAGACGAACTGCACAAAACCTGCGGCTATCGCTATACGACAAAGCAGGTGATCGAACGGTTGGCGACACAGATCAACCTGTGATGTTGACCGGTATCGATCCCAGGAAATCCGTTCTTTGACTGCCTGGGGCGGGGCCTATCTGCTTTCCGCGGAAAGCCGATAGCCAACCGCCGATTGCCATTGCTACCATCCGCTCGTGCATCGCCTCTTCCCTCACATCACCAAACCGCTGTTGGATCTCCTGACCGTGCGGTCTGTTGTCCTCGTGGGCTCGGGCGGCGGGAGACACGCCGAATTGATGGCTGGGTACTGCAACGCACGTGCAATCGGACTGACGGTCATCGAACCGTTCCGGCAGTTTGACGTTCAGGCAATGTTGAGACGATACGGAGCACTGCTTCGGTTTCCGGCGGGATCCGGCTGGGAGGTGCTCCCCTCTCTCCCGCCGCCTGATGTCGCGTGTATCGACGGGGACCACAATCACTTCACGGTCCATCGTGAACTCAACCTTCTGCGGGAACGTACGGAGCGTCACGACATGCCCTTCCCCGTCACACTCATTCATGACACCGGCTGGCCGCACGGACGTCGTGACCGGTACCGTTCACCGGGGGCGATTCCTGCTGAGTCACGTCATGTGTATGCGGAAGGCGGAATGATTCCGACCTCTCCCACACTCATACCGGGAGGCGGTCTGGACGCATTCTCCTACCATGCTGTTCACGAAGGGGGGCTCAAAAACGGCGTCCTGACGGCCGTGGAGGATTTTCTGGACCATGCAGGAACCGATCTCCTCCGATGGTCGGTGGAAGGATTCCACGGACTCACGATCATTCTCCCGAAGTCTCTGGTCGAAGCGAACGGGCGGCTGCGCACGTTTTTGGATGCGCTCCCGACACGAGATGCCGCGACGGCTCACGTGACCGCACTGGAATCCCGGCGTCTCGAATCTCTCCTCGCAGCGGAGGAAGCGCGAAAGGAGTATCGGATGGAGCGGAAAAAATCCGAAGAATTGCTGCGACGGGAGAAAGAATTGCTGCGACGGGAGGACGAAGCGACGCGCACGCTGGATCACGTGCGCAACACCCGAAGCTGGCGCATCACCGAACCGCTCCGGCAACTGGAACGATTGTTGAAGGCGATGTGTCACTCCGCTTGGTGGTTTGACTGCTTCAAGGCGCTGTGGATGCAAATGGGAACCCCTTGCGCCGGTTTTATCCGATGGATACGACACCGGTTGTTGGGGCGATTGTGTCCCGCCGCTCCGTCGCAAGAACAGTCGGCGGCCGACCGTGTCCGGAGTGTCCGGGCGGTCTGTCCGCTCTCCGCGGTCAGCGTTCTTGTCACGGCACGCAACAACGGTCCGTTCCTGCGCGAATGTCTCGCATCGGTGTGCGCCCAGTCGATCCTGCCGCTCGAAATCTTGTACTGCGATGACGGGTCGACGGATGACAGCGTCTCCATCGCATCGTCCTTTCCGGGTGTCCGCATCCTCACGCGGCCGCACACCGGTGTGGTGAACGCCCGCAATGCCGCAGTGACGGCGAGCCGCGGGGATCTGCTCCTCCATGTGGACGGAGACGACATCCTGACACCTGATTTTCTGGCCGAACATCTCCATGCGCTCCGGGGGAGAAACGATGCGGTCATCGCCTACGGCCCGACGCAGAAATTCGGCTTGGAAGATCTCTTCCACCCTCCGCAACCGTGGAATCTCCGGCAGCTGTGGACCGAGAACTTCGTGAACAGTTCCGCCCTCATCCGTCGCAGCGCCTTCGAAGCCGCGGGCGGATGGAAAGATTCCTGCGGCACGCTCTGGGATTGGGATCTGTGGCTGCGCATCGCTCGGATCGGCACAGGCGCCGTCAGCAACGCACTCCTCCTCTACCGACGGCATGATGACAGTTGGGTCTCGCAGGTTCGTCGCCAGTTGCTGGACGGGAAGATCGACGGCGTTCTCGGGCGTGTGCGCCGCGCCGTTGCAAGAATTTCCGTGTGTGCCATCGTCGGCGGTCGCCTGCCGACGCTCCTGCCGAGGTGGATCGATGCGATTGCGGACAGCGTCAAGTCGTATGAAGGAACTGCGCAGAAACCCGAATTGATCATCCTCGATAACTCGGAAAACGGTGGTGCCGGAGCCATCATCGGACGGGCCTTGGAACGACATCCGGACGTCTTCCGGTCCGTGCTCATCATCCCCTATCCGGAGAAGTTCACTTGGCGGACGGAGATGGAACGATGTCATACGTTGTCCCTCTTCCTCGAGCGGGCATACAACCGGCTGCAGGCGATCGCCGACGGGGAAATCCTGTGGTACGTGGAGGATGATGTCGTTGTCCCGCAGGAAACATTCGGCAAGCTTCTGACGTTGCTGACGGACGGACTTCCCCCGCCTGCAGCCGTTTCAGGCCTCTACCGCAACCGGCATGTCGATGCGTATCTCGGACATCGGGTGACCCCCGACGGCACTCCCGTTCCGATCGTACCGATCGGCAATGAAGTGCTGGAAGTGGATCTCGCCGGCACGGGATGTTTGATGGTGCTCCGTCCCGTCGCCCCGTTCACATTCAAAAGCCATTGGCGCGGTGTCTCACCGGCGCATGACTGGACGTGGTGCGAGGAGGCCAGAAGGAGCGGACAGAAAATTCTCCTCGACGCCTCGATTCGTTGCCGACACTATCGGACGGCGGAGGAATGGCTGTGAGTCGGACGGCAACCATGAATACAATACTGCGGTGTCTTCATGACATCCGGATAGTATTTGATCTGGGAGGCAAAAAGGCATCTCGCCTTATACGGAATTAACCTGACTCGAATCTTTTATCTCCGCAGCGGCGATTCGAAAATCGCCGCCGCCGCGGTTTTCGAACCGCAGCTACGGTAACATTCAAGTTAATCTCGTATTAGTGCGCCATGGTTCATTGTCCGGAAACATGCGCGACACAACACTGGTTCCCTTTCCAGAGTTTCCGTACTTCGGATCGGATGGACCTCACCATGCTCCCGAAGCGGGAAACGATGCCGTTCCTCTCCTCTCGGATGATCTCCCCGTGGTCAAAGAACAGAATCCGATCGCAGTGGATCGCAAGGCCCTCCAGTCCGTGACTCACCAGAATCACCGTCTTTCCTGCGTTGCGGAGGGCATCGAAAAAACCGAGACACTGCTTCTGAAATGCCGCATCACCGACTGCAAACACCTCGTCGAACAGGTAGATATCGGCATCGATCTGGGAGGCGGCGGCGAACGACAGACGCAGTTTCATACCCGTCGAGTAGCATTTGAGGGGGAGCGCCGCATGATCGCCGATGCCAGCAAAATCGATGATGCGCCGCGTGAGATGAGGGATTTCGAAACGGGAGAACCCCTGCAACAATGCATGCAAACGGATGTTCTCGTACGCATGCAACTCGGGATGAAATCCGATGCCAAGCTCGAAGAATGACGAGAGTGTGCCGTCCACAACCACGCTTCCGTTGTCCGGCTTCAGCAGACCGGCAATCACCTTGAGCAAAGTCGATTTTCCCGAACCGTTCGGTCCGTACAGACCGAGCCACTCGCCGCGCCGGACGGATACGGATGCGTCACGCAACGCGCGGATGTGCATGTCCTTCCGGTGCCTCCGCCATGTGAGCAACCGATCCTGGAGCCGATCAACGGGGATGATGCGCCGATGATATGTTTTGGAAACGCCGCGAACGCAGATCGTGCAATCTTCCATCAGTATTCCTGGGAAAATGAGGGGCTGCGGCGCTGGAAAAGAGCCGTCCCCAGCAAAAAAACGACGCAGCAAACGAGGGTGATGCCGACGACATGTCCCGGGCTCGGCATGCTGTGAACCGCATAGAGACAAGCGCGTCGCGCATCATTGATGATGATGGCCAACGGCTGGGTCTCGATGAACAAACGAAACAGCGCCATGGGCGTGCGGAATCCTTCACCGGTGATCGCCGATCCGAGACGCGTCAGAATAGGAGCCTCAGCCGTATACGGATACATGACGGGCGTCAGCCAGAAGAAGAGCTGGACCATCACCGTCCAGAGATGGGGTAAATCCCTGTACCGGAGTGCATATGACGCAAGTACCATGCCGATGCCGAGGGACAGCAGTGTCATCTGAATGATGATGACCGGCATATACAACGTACTGAAGGAAAGGGCCGCCCCGCGGCTCCACGCGAACGCCAGAAAGATGAGAGCATGCGTCGAGAAGATGAGCAGGTTCGTCCATCCGACGCTCAGAATGAGGAGAATCTTCGGAAACGGGAGATGCCGGATGATCTGGGATTTCTCGAAGAGCATGTTCATGCAGGCCGTGGTGGTGGTTGCAAAGTGTTCCCAGATGATGATGCCGAGGAACAGGTACAGCGGGTACTGCGGAATGGAGGGGCTGACGTACGGCCCGAAGATGTAGAGGATGACGACGAATTTCACGAGCGGGTTCACGAGCGACCAGAAATAGCCGAGCACCGATCCGCGGTACTTCAGGATAAAATCCGACCATCCGAGCGCGAGCACCGTGACGATGCCCTGTACCGGAGAAAACGGTCGCGGACGCATGGAGGCATCGTAGCAGAGGGGCAGAGCGCACCGAATGGGATTGAGACGAAAGACGAAACGACGCGAACACGGCTGAGCGGGAATGAACTCACGAATTGGCCGACCTCGCGTGAGAAATGATTCAGGCAGTATGAGTCATCATGGATTGATCCCGTTGTCGTAGAGACGCCCGATCGGGCGTCTCTACGACAACAACGATTGTTTCGGGAAGACCGGTGCCCTTTCTTTTTACATGAACGATGATGACTTTCTGCAACAGCCGATTCCTGAGTGTATTCCTGACCGGATGTTGAAAAAGACCGTCATTCCTGCTACAATACTACGATGACTTTCAAACACACACTCACTTCCGTCCTTCTCTCCCTGCTTGTGAGCGGAATCGCACAGGCCGCCGGAGCCCCGCCTGCAAACGTCAAAAACGTGCAGGGGTTCATCGTTGACGGAACATTGAGAGTCACGTGGGATCCTCCGGCAGACCCGTCAAATGTGGCTTCATACCGAATCTATTACAGCCATCAATCCATTCTGGGGAACAGCGGCGATTACGATGATTTCGAACAAACGAACGATGCCGCCGATTCCTATGCCTTCGACAGTCTGCCGCTCTCGTCACCGGTGATATTCATCGGCGTGTTGGCAGTCAGCAAAGAAGGAGTGGAAAGCGAGGGCTTTGAAGTGGAAGCGAGTGTCCCCATTCCCGCCGACCTCGCGCGCCCCGCCGAGCCGGAAAATATTCTTCCCTCGTCTTCATCTTCCTCTGCTCCCGAATCGTCGAGCTCTTCTTCTCCGTCCTCACCCTCCCTTTCTCCTCCACAGATACTGACCGCGGAAGCGGAAAGTGAAACGGGCGTTCTCCTGACATTCGATAAAGAACTTCAACGAACCTCTCCATTGATGCCGTTCCATTTCCAGGTATCCGATACCGGCGGGACGCTCCTACCCATCTTCTCGGTGAAACAACCGGACACGCTCCATGTTGTACTGATCACCGCCGCACACCGTCCCGATACGACGTACATCATAAGCCTGGTTGCGCCGGTAGCCGCGCAGGATGGAAGTATCGCAACTCCGGGCCAGCAGATCGAATTCCGAAGCAAAATGATCATCCAAGTTGCGGCACCAACGGAAACGATTGCACCGCCCTCGCCGACTCCTGCAACGGAATACGGAAAGAACCCCGCATTCCTCATCCATGAGCCGGAGAAGAGTATCGTGCCTCCGGTGTCTCCGACGAATGACACGGAGCTCCCGGGTTCGGGCATCGGACTGATGGGGGTGCTGATCGCCGCCGGAGCGGCAACAGGAAGAATGATCGGACGGAGGAAGAGCGGAGAACGCTGAACCTGTTCGGATGTCGTCACAGGGTCGCCGATGGTGGTGATCGATTGTTCTCGGTGTGTGCTGCCGGAAGAAATTGCCGTCTAGAATGAAACGACATGCGACTCAGCCACGCGGGAATGACGGTACTCACCGGCCTGTTGATTCTGCTGGGATGTCGTGAGTGGTTCCTCCTGCCGGACGACAACATCCGTCTTCGATTTCTGGATGTCGGGCAGGGGGATGCGGTATTGATAGAATCTCCGGACGGGAAACGGCTCCTGATCGACGGCGGTCCCGACTGGAGCGTACTGGAGCGACTCGGAGAGACGCTTCCATTCTTCCGGCGACGCATCGATGTGATCGTGAACACGCATCCGGATATCGATCATATCGGCGGCTTGCTGTCCGTCCTCCCGCGATACCGGATCGGTCTTCTGGTGCTACCGCACATGGACGACAGTTCGCCGCTTCTGAGCGCGTTGCTCTCCATCGCCTCGGAGGAGTGTGTGCCGGTGCGGATGATGGAGGCGGGAGACGTCATCTCAATGGGAAGCGGAACCCTGCTCACGGTTCTCTGGCCTCCGGAAGTCATGCCGAAAGGATTCTCGGACACCGCCAACAATCATTCCCTTGTGTTGCGGCTGGATCATAAGAACAAACGTGTGCTCCTCGTCGGGGACAGTGAAGAGCCGGTGGAGCGCACCCTGACGGCGGCGCAAGCGGACCTCCGGGCCGACATCCTGAAAATCGGTCATCACGGCAGCAGAACGTCCTCGGGAACGGGATTCCTGCTTGCGGTCCATCCGTCCACCGCCGTCATTTCCGTCGGGAAAGACAACGCGTTCGGTCATCCCAGACCCGAGATCATTCAACGACTGCAGTACCTTGGCATAACAATACGACGAACCGACGAGGAGGGCACGATTAATCTCAGTTGGTAGCACACCGGTGACCTGCGACCAGCCGACCAGTGACTTCTGACCTGTACCCGTTGTATCCTCCTCTTATGCAAGCCGTCCTCATCTTCGCCGGACAATCCTGCCGCTTCCGGCCGCTTCGGGAAAAAAGTTTCTTTCCGGTCGCCGGCACGACACTGGTCGAGGAACAGGTGCGTCGACTGAAACAAGCCGGACTGAACGACATCCTTCTGGTGGCGGGTGCTCATAACCGCAACGAGGCGGCAGCGCGCTTTCCGACGTTGAAAATGGTGCAACAGGAAGATCTGACGCTGGGAATGCGCGGAGCACTGCTCTCTGCATTGCCGCACTGCAACAATGAACCGGTCATGGTTGTCAGCGGCAATGATCTGATCGATTCCTCCGCCTACGAGACGCTCCTCATGATGACTCGGAAGATGAAGACGGGGGGAGCGATTCTGGCACGGAAGGTGAAGGAGTACTTCCCGGGCGGTTACCTCACCGTGAAACAAAACCGGATCACCGGCATTGTTGAGAAGCCTGCTCCGGGAACCGAGCCGAGTGATCTGGTGAACATCGTCGCTCACATACACGTATCTGCATCATCTCTCCTGAAAGCGCTGAACGAGGTGAAACCGGCGAAAGACGACGGGTATGAGTTGGCGCTCGATGCGCTGATGCAACGGGAAAAATATGTGGCTGTGCCGTATGCCGGATCATGGCAGCCCGTCAAGTATCCATGGCACTTGCTCTCCGTATTACCGCTGCTGCTCCCGACGAACAGGAAGCCGATCATCCACGGAACCGCCTCTGTCCATCCGACCGCCGTAATCGAAGGCGCTGTCATCATCGGTCCGCATGTCCGTGTCTTCGCCCATGCCACGGTGATGGGTCCCTGCACGATCGGAGAGGGAACGATCGTCGCCAACAACGCCCTTGTCCGCGGAAGCTCCGTTGGAAAGAATTGCGTCATCGGTTACAGCACCGAAATCGCCAGATCCGTTCTGGGGGATGATGTTTGGACGCATTCCAGTTATGTCGGGGATTCCGTCTTCGGGAATAACATTTCCCTCGGAGCGGGAACCGTGACCGGCAACCTCCGTCTGGATGAAGGGGAAATCTCCTCCGTAATCGACGGCGTGCAGCTTCCCACGGGTCTCACCAAGTTCGGCGCAATCGTGGGGGATGACTGTCGTCTCGGCATTCATACGTCGCTCCTGCCGGGAATCAAAATCGGCGCAGGTTCATTCATCAGCTCCGCAGTGGTGATCGGTACCGATGTTCCCGATGCCTCATTTGTGAAAAACGGCGATACCGCAGGCTCGTTGATCATCCGGAAGAATACGAAGTCGGCTCCCGCACCGGCGGAACGCACGAAGTTCAAGAGAGGACTCGGGAAGTGATGCCGTGCCCCCTGTGGAAAACCGGAAAGCTCAGGAAGCTGCCAAACAGCCGACTCTTCCACAGGCAATCCTCCGGCTTCCGCTCCCAGAGCGAAATTTCGACATGTCGCATCCCTCCTCATTCCATCGCCCGTTCTCCACATTTTCTCCACATTTTCTCCACATCACGAATGTGTACAACTATTGAACGGTTTGCTTGGAAGAATGACGAAAACCACCGAAGTGCTTACGGTATTCATCGATCCTTTTCCACCTGCTTTCATACTATTTTCACTATTCTCGCACTCCCCTCTTATGATTACTAATTCTGTTTTCAAAAAAATAACTATTCTCTTAGAAAGAAACAGTGTGGAAAACACTGAACGGTGTTTCGGAGATTTCCGGCATCAAATCAGAAACCGAAGAAGTGGAAAAAATTTTTCTTCTTACCGGCGACGAGGAACAACCAGTTCGTCGTGTTCCCTTCATCCACACATCCTTCGGTCGACGAGGAACAGACGAGCTGCTGTCCTCCCGAGGCATTGTTATCCTTTACATTCAAATATCGAAGGTCAGAGGCCGACTGCGTCGCATCCGCATCCAACATCAGGTACGAGGCTGATCCCGTCTTCGTCGAGCGCAAGCTCAATAATTGTCCGGCGGAGCCATTGAGCACCAGTGACCCCGACACACTCTGCTGCGCTCTAAAGTCGAAGAACAAAGTCGTTGCCGTTGTTGCGATCTTCGTCAGGTTCTTAAAAATTGATGATCCCGACATCGTCTGTATTCCTCCATCCAGTATCACCGTGCCCGTCGACGTGAATCCTCCATGATTCATCCAGCTCCCGCTCAAGGTCACGTTCTGTGCGTTCCTCGTTCTGATCTCGCCACTCTGAATGGTGAGTGATTCGTTGAGAGCGAGGTTCGATCCGAGGAGGTACACACCGGAGCCGGTGTTCGGATAGCCCGAAGCGAGAGCCACTATTTCACTTGCACTGAGAACACGTCCATAGATTCGGAAATCATCCATCATTCCATCCATCCATGATGCATTGCTTTGGCAACCCATGTTCATGGTTGTCACTGTGCTCGGGTTGAATGTTTTTGAGTCTTTGAGAATACCATCAACATACAATCGGATATTGGTTCCATCCATGGTGTACGTCATGTACTGCCATGAATCCAGTACGGTGTAGTTTGCGTTGAAATAGAGGCCGGCTGAATAAAAATCGCCGCTTGTGGAGTAACCTAAGTTGATGTTGTTTGCAAAGAAGCCATGTGGCCACGTGTTGGCGAAGGTATCAAGATTTTTCCAAAAGGAAATTGTCAGAGGATCATTCAGTCCGGGTGAGAGGGTGGCGGAGATATAATCATTCATTCCATCAAAATCCAGCGCCCTAGGATTGAAGAACCTGCTCGCATGACTTGGATTCTGCTTCCACTGCGGTTTCGTGCTCCCGGCTCCCGCTCCGTTCCAAGTTCCATTGTTCCTGTTCCCTGAATCATCGCGGATCAGCGTTGACCCCGACCCATCATCCAACTTCCAGTAACCAACGAGGCCGTTGTTTAGGGTCAGGTTATTAAGCGTGTTTGATCCGAGCGTGAGTGATTCCGGAGATGCGGCATCCCCGTCCGTGGAGTGCAAGAGTGTTCCGGTACCGGTCGTGAAGGTTCCCGCATTCGCGATGAAACTTCCGCTTAATGTAAGTCCGTTCATCCCCATCGCCATCGTTCCTTTCACCTCCAGATCATGCGACTTCACCCGCCCCCCCGGAGTGAATTGTGATCCGGGCCAGACGTATAGCTCTTTGCCGGATGCCAATTGCAATGTGGTATTCGTATCGGCCATCCAGTACACGGAAGAGACGTCGGAATCGGCGACGTTATCTGCAATCGCCAATTTGGTATTGGTCATCGCCGGGGCGTTGGCGGAGCTTCCGGTGTTGCTGCGGATGATCAATCGATTTTGATACAGGTGCACGCCGGTCATCGAACTTCCTGACCCGCAGGTGACGGTCACCGCATCCGGCGTTCCATCATCGATCCAGAGCGTCACGAGCGATCCGCCGGTCAGTGTCAGTCCGGTGATGGTGAACTGTCCGCCCCCGTCCACCGCATCGGTGACTTTGGCGGCGGCGTTCACGCTCACCGCCACCGTGCCGCTGTTGAGCGGTGTCGTTCCCTCGTCGGAGTAGATGGTGCCGGTGATGGAAGAGGTGACGGGGGGAGCGACGCCGAATGACCAATTGGTATTATTCCCGCTGTCCACGCAACCGTCGCTCGTGGAGCATTCCAATGTCACTCCTCCTGACGCATCGTTGTCCTTCACATCCAGAAAGGACAGATCCTGCGTTCCACTGTCTGCATCGAGCACGAGCATCGCACCGCTTCCGCCTTGAGTCGATGATTGTATAAACGTGAAATCAACCAGACCATGTGCATAAGAAGTATCCAAGTTATATGGCATTGTATCGATGCTAGTCGAATACCTTGAGTCGTTAACGGTAATGTCACCCTGTGTAAACGGATAAGTGCAAGCTGTATAACAACGAGTGGTTCCCTGTTCAGAAATGACATAACTTTGCCCGGAAGTGAGGGAAACCGGCGTGATATCAACATAAACCCATGTTGTGCTATTGACGCCGTTGATCGTCGCGCTTGCCAGAACCGCGCTGTCCGAGAACCGGTACAGCCTGACCGTACGCGCCGCAGTATTGTCCACGCGGACACCGAGTTGTGTGACGTAGCCATTGGTATTGGCCGTAAATTTATGCCCCAGGTTGTAATTGAGCGCATCACACGTGGGTGTCGTCGAGCCGAGTTGTGCGCTGATGGGTCGTAAGCTCGCGCCGAGTGAGCCGCTGCTTGTGGAACGGATCTTCAGAAGATTATCTACACCTCCCCGAAGTACGAGCGAACCACTGACTCTTTGCACAGCTGTTCCTTCGAGTAACAGTGTCTGCGCTGTTGTAACGATTTTTGAAAGATTTTGAAAGACGGTGCTGCCGGAAAGCACCTGGTTGCCGCCATCAAGAGTAACCGCGCCTTCTCTTTTCATGAATCCATTGATTCCGGTTTTATTGATCCATGCGCCGCTCAGCGTAATGGGGTAATTGCTCGCGGACACATCAAGAATACTTCCATTCCGCAACGTAAGGTTTCCATTGACATACGCCTTTGGTGACTTTTGCGACTCGCGAGGTGACCTTCAGCTCAAGGGTATGAGGAACGTTGGCAATTACAGAGTGTCCATACCCGGAAGGAGGGAGAGTTGAGGCGATTGTCCCGGGATAAGA
>JAQTSK010000076.1 GCA_028711345.1 Candidatus Peribacteraceae bacterium | reverse complement strand
CATGGACGAGGCGCTCAGGGAACACCCCGATCTCGTGAAGGAATACTTCATTAAGGTCGTGCCTCCGACGGATCACGCATTTGCTGCGCTTCACGGCGCGGTGTGGAGCGGAGGAACCTTCCTCTATGTTCCGAAGAACGTGAATATACGCGATCCGCTGCAGGCGTATTTCCGCATGAACGCACCGAACATGGGCCAGTTCGAGCACACGCTCATCATCGCGGAGGAGGAATCCACCGTGCACTACATCGAAGGCTGTTCCGCTCCCAAATACGGCAAAGTCGGGCTGCACGCAGGCTGCGTGGAGATCGTCGTGAAGGACGGCGCGTCAATGAGATATTCCTCTGTGGAGAACTGGAGCCGCGATACGTACAACCTCAATACGAAGCGCGCCGTCGTCGGTCAGGACGGCACTATCGAATGGGTCGGTGGCAACATGGGATCCGGCGTGACGATGCTCTACCCGTGCAGCATTCTCAAAGGTGAAGGCGCACGGTCCGACCATCTGGCGCTGGCGTTTGCCAATGCCGGCCAGTGGCAGGACACCGGCGCCAAAGTCATCCATTCAGCACCGCACACCTCCAGCAGGGTTGTGAGCAAATCGATCAGCAAAGACGGCGGATGCTGCGTGTACCGCGGCCTCCTGTCCGTCACACCGAACGCGCACGACGTCACTGCGAACATCGAATGTGATGCGCTGCTGCTCGATGAGCAGAGCCGCACCGATACCGTTCCGGACATCCGGATCAGGAACGACGATGTGACCATCGCGCACGAAGCGACGGTGGGGAAACTCTCCGAGGAGGATTTGTTTTATTTGACCTCCCGCGGCATTCCGGAAGATCAGGCCAAAGCGATGATCGTGAGCGGGTTCATCGAACCGATCATCCGGCAGTTGCCGCTGGAATATGCGGTGGAAATGAACCGTTTGATTGAGATGGAGATGGAGGGGAGTGTGGGATGAAATGGCTTCAGAAAGCACAAATTCTTTCATTGACTTATTTATAAAAAATTGTAATATGGTTCTATATGAATAGGCGGGATCGACGCATTGCCAAGCGGCAAACACCGGAACGAGAAAGGCAACCTTCTTCTCCTGAAGTGGCAGTCGATGTTATCCCCACGGATCCAGCGGTACAGGCATTCATAGATAAGCTGCGGAGCACCTTTGCGGGTCTTCGGATAACCGGAAAGTACCAACGCCAACCGGTCAGTTGTGAGGACATTAGCGGTAAAGTTTTCGTTGTCCCGAAGAGTGCTGCCTGCATAAAATTTGCTGTGACCGTGGCAAGCATAGGCGCAGAAACAATTGGAAAGGTGCGTTGGTGTTTGCTCCGTTCGACGAATGATACGGTTGCGCTGCGTGTTACACCCAACCGAGATGACGAAGATAACGTCATCGGAGGAGTCGCGACTGTCTATCTGGATAAACTCCAATGCACGGAGGGCAAGACCTATTCCATCGATTTTCAAACGGAAAGACCGGCAAAAGGCCCCAACGTGCGCTTTGATGATTAGTGGCTTGAGATTGGTGCTTGTCGGTACACTGAATTCTGATGAATGGATTGAAGGATCAACGGCAGCGGACCATCCGCATTACCCCGAAGAATATCCCTGCGAAACCAATTCTTTTGAATGTCATCGGAGCAACAAAGATCGTCCTCGAACCCGGATCAAAAGCCACGATTTTTGAGGAAATCTCACTTACAAACAAAGGGAGCGGAATGCCTGCCCACCGAAGCCTTGGCGAAGGTGGGCTTTCCGCGGAGATCTCGATAGAGGTTCAAAAAGGCGCCGAACTGCATTACATCGCGCTCGTGCATCCGAAGAACGGCAGCCCGCCGATGAACATTGTCCGCAGCAGCCGCACCGCAGCCGGAGGATCCATCCATTGGTACATCGTCACGCTCGGCGGCAATGGAGATCGCCATGAGTTGATCTCGGAATTGACCGGTAAAGGCGCGACCAGTTCCATCGACTGGATTTCGTATCTTCGCGGGAATGAAAAGCAATCCGTTTCGGTGCGCAATATCTTCAATGCGCCAAGTGGCGGCGGGGAAATCACGATGAAGAGTGTGGCGGAAGGCAAAGCTTCGGCAACGCTGCACGGCATGATCGAGATCACGGAAAAGGGGAAAGGAACGGCGACGCACCTGACCGAGGACGCACTGATGCTGGATTCCACTGCAAAAATCGATGCCATTCCGGCACTGGAAATCCGTACGAACGACGTGAAGGCCAGCCATTCTGCAGCCATTTCGCGCGTGAGCGGCGAACAGCTCTTCTACATCCTCTCCCGCGGGATTCCGGAGACACAGGCGAGGAGGATGTTCATTGAAGGATTCTTGGCTGTATTAACCTCGAAGATTCCTGAAAATGGAATACGGGAAAAGATCATCAACTTCATTCAAAAAGCAATGAACCGCATATAATGCCGCGGCGATGTTCGAATCGCCGCTACGGTATCTTTCGGATAAAAGATTTGCGGGCACATCCAATTCACAGAATCGTGTAGCAGAGATAACTAATTGGTCATTTGGTCGGGGTTCCGCTGCCGAGGGAATCCAGCACTCTTGAAGGAGGGCTGAATTCCGATGGCAGGGAAGGTATCCCCCGCTCAATAGATTGGATGCATGATGATTCCGCGTAAACGCGTTGATACCATCAGAGCATGCTTCCAGAGATAACTCCCTGGTAAGGAGATGTTCCATGCGCAGGTTCTCCTACACATACCTTGTTACGACTTAGTCCCAATCAGTAGTTTCACCGTGGTACCCCCCCCTCACCTTTTCGCTCTTCGTCTATCGTCAATCGTTTCTTCAGCTCCTGCATTCCTTTGCCATGATTCTTGAGTTTTTTCTCCCGAATCAGTGCATCGCTCTTGTGAGTGTAGGCCTCGAAATAAACAAGACGCCACGGAATGCCATGAACCGTTGATTGATTCTGTGCCCCATTGTGTGATGCGAGTCTTTGTTGTACATCAGTTGTAAAGCCGACATAAAACTTTTGAGTCGATTCACTGTAGAGCAAATAGACGTAGAACATATTAAAGCGAAAAGGTGAGGGGTAAGGGTCCTTCAGGTGCTCCTACCTTTCATGACTTGACGGGCGGTGAGTACAAGACCCAGGAACATATTCACCGTGACGTAGCTGATTCACGGTTACTAGCGATTCCAACTTCATGAAGTCGAGTTGCAGACTTCAATCCGAACTGAGACCGGCTTTGATCCGATTGGCTCCCCCTCGCGGGTTCGCTGCGGTTTGTACCGGCCATTGTAGCACGGGTGTTGCCCCAGGTATAAGGGCCACGCTGATTTGACGTCATCCCCACCTTCCTCCGCCTTGGAGGCGGCAGTCTCCTGTGAAAAAACAACACAGGATGAGGGTTGCGCTCGTTCGCTGACTTAACAGTACACCTCAAGGCACGAGCTGACGACAACCGTGCAGCGCCTGTCTTCGGGTTCCTTGCGGCACTCCCCCGTTTCTGGGAGATTCCCGAGATGTCAAACCTGGGTGAGGTGCTTCGCTTACTATCGAATTAAACCCCATGCTCCACCGCTTGTGTGGGTCCCCGTCTATTCCTTTGAGTTTTAGCCTTGCGGCCGTACTTCCCAGGCGGCGAGCTTACCGCGTAAGCTTGGACACGGAAGGCAATTGAGAACCTCCCACATCGAGCTCGCATCGTTTAGGGCGTGGACTACGCGGGTATCTAATCCGCTTCGCTCCCCACGCTTTCGTCTCTCAGTGTCAGCAAGTGGCCAGCATCCTGCCTTCGCTTTTGGCGTTCTACCGCATCTCTACGGATTTTACTCCTACATGCGGCATTCCAGATGCCTCTCCACTGCTCAACTTTGGAAGTTTCCAAGACGGTCTCAGGGTTAAGCCCCGAGCTTTTACCTCAGACTTTCCAAAGCACCTACAGACGCTTTACGCCCAGTAATTCCGAGTAACGCTTGTATCCCCTGTCTTACCGCGGCTGCTGGCACAGGGTTTGCCGATACTTTCTCCTGAGGTACCGTCAAAAATTTCGTCCCTCAGAACAGGTGTTTACAACCAGTTAAGGCCTTCATCCACCACGCGGCGTCGCTCCGTCAGACTTTCGTCCATTGCGGAAGATTCCTCACTGCTGCCTCCCGTAGGAGTATGGACCGTGTCGCAGTTCCATTCTGGCTGGTCGTCCTCTCAGACCAGCTACCCGTCATTGCCTTGGTGAGCCGTTACCTCACCAACTAGCTGATAGGCCGCAGGCTCCTCCCGAACCGATAAATCTTTACTTGGCTCCTCGTTAAACTGAATGTTGAGATTGAAGGTGCAATGACTGAGACGATGTTGAATGGTTGAATGGCTGAATGGTTGAATGGTTTGCATGCATGAGTCTGGCGTTTCGCTTGCGAACCATTTAGCCATTTATCAATTTAACAATCGTTTGAGTCGTAATAACCCCTGCATCTGATTTCAGTGCAACGAGGAACCAAGACCATCCGGTATTACTCCTCCTTTCGGAGGGATATCCCTGAGTTCGGGGCAGATTCCAACGTGTTACGCAGCCGTTTGCCGTGTTACCCAGCACCTTTTGCTCACTTAGCTATCTCGGAAGCAAAAGGTGCTGGGCACACTCGACTTGCATGTGTTAGGCGCGCCGCTAGCGTTCACTCTGAGCCAGGATCAAACTCTTCGAAAAGATGTTTGCCCCGTAGCAGTGCTAGCACGCTACAGGGTGGCTTTGAACATCGAAATATTTAAACAGGGCGATGTTCATCCCTGCTTGCCATGTACTCAAGCGGAGCTTGTAGTACATGGATGTTTCCAAAGGAAAATGGACCGTAAAAATAATTAATCTCTGCTACACGATGCTGTGAATGATCGTTGCCATTCACCCTGAGCGAGGTTCGGATGACTTGTCCGAGTCGAAGGGTGAATGAGCTGTTGCGTGAGGTTCTCCACGGGAGACGAACCAAGCCACTCACCTAAACGAGTGACCACACTCACAGCCGCGGCATTTTAGGAAGGAAGAGAGAGGTCGTCAAGCAGGATTCAGAAGATTTTTCGTTTGACACCTCTGATAGGGAGCACGTACAGTGCGCGGGCTTTCGATTCCCTCCTCCGATTTTCGGGGCAGGTTTACCCACGAATCCCTATGCCCACTCTTGTTCCAAGCAACGAAGATGTCCGCGTCTACGAAGTAGCCGTGGCGATTTCCCCTGTCCTCGACCAGAAGGAGGAGGCAAACCTCCTCAAGGAAATCGACGCGCACTTTGCCGAGGCTCAGGCCAAGCTGCTCTTCAAGGATCCGTGGAGCAAGCGCGGTCTTGCGTACAAGATCGGCGGGTTCGATCAAGCGAAGTTCATCATCTACTATATGGAGATGCCGCCGGAGAAGATCCGGGAACTGGATCACCAGCTCAGGCTGACAAAGGGCATTCTCCGCCATCTCATCGTCATTCCGCCGAACGGGTACGAAGCCGTCAGTTACGAGGACAAGTACCAGCAGTGGCTGAAAACGCGCGAGACGCAGGCGGACGTCCGTCACCGTGAGAAGGAGGAGAAGCTCAAGAAGTCGGTAACCGATCAGGCGAAGCGTGCCAGCAAGCGAATGACGGAGACGCGTCCGAAGCAGAAAGAGACCGCCAAGCCCATGGAAGCCGAGAAGCTCACTGCAGAACTCGATAAACTGATTTCCGACGCCGACCTGAAGCTCTGATTCCCCACCCACTATGCCCCCGCCACAATCCAACCAAGGTCACCAGATGCAGCAGCGCAGACAGCGCCCGACGGTCATGAAGAAGACGTGTCCGTTCGACCACGCCGGCGTCCGCTACTTCGATTACAAGGACTACCCCACGCTGAAGCCGTACATCGATTACTTCGGCAACATCCGCAAGCGGTACTACTCCGGTCTGTGCCTGAAGCACCAGAAGATGCTGAAGTCCGCCGTCGAGCGCGCACGCTTCATGGGGATGCTGGCGTATAGAAAATAGGTTTATGGTTGTTGGTTTCTGGTTTATAGTTTGATACATGGCGACGTTTCGATCGTTTGAGGATATTGATGCGTGGCAAGAAGCTCGTCTCTTGAGGGTTATAGGGAATCGATGAATGCTAATTTAAGCAGTTTTGGGCTAAGGTAAGAGCAATACTCTTTCCCAATTCTTTATGCCCAAAAAAAGTGTCCCTGCTGTGGCTCATTTCGAATCAAGAA
>JAQTSK010000023.1 GCA_028711345.1 Candidatus Peribacteraceae bacterium | reverse complement strand
CGAGCCTACGGTCTGCGTGATGAAGAATATTTGCGGCTCAAAGTGCTCACTTGCATGCTTCCTAAACTTTGATCATGAAAAAGAATGTCAGATCAGTTTACCCACTCGATTACCTGAAGAGGCAAAAATTATTGGAAGAGAATAATATTTAATGATTAATATAAATAAAGTTTTGTATTAGTCAAGTTTTTTCCAGTAGTCAAATACGTTAGTCCCCAATACACTTTCCCCGTGCGCAGTCTTTCCATCGTCCTCGGTCTCGTCCTCGTCCTCCGCTAAGGAGAGGTTCGGTGCGATGCGCACATTCACCCCCTCTCCACCACTCGGGGGATTTTCGTCGTACAAGCAATGAATCCTGTTGCCAATCAGCGGCCGTACACTGTCTCGGACGCCATCCTCGATGTCCTGAAGGCACACGGGGTGACACACCTGTTCGGTTATCCGGGAGGTGCCATCCTGCCGTTCTACGATGCGTTGCCCTTCCATCCTGAGATCAGGCACGTCCTGACGAGGAATGAACAGGGCGCAGCATTCATGGCGGGAGGATTCGCGAGATCCACCAAGAAGCTCGGCGTGTGCTGCGCAACGTCCGGACCCGGCGCCACCAATCTCGTCACGGGGATTTTCGATGCGATGATGGACTCGATTCCTGTCCTTGCGATCACCGGGCAAGTGCCGCTTGCGATGATCGGCAAGGACATGTTTCAGGAGGTGGACATCACGGGCGTCACGATGCCCATCACGAAGCACAACTACCTCCTCGATGATCCGAAGAATACTGTTTCAGTCCTGACCGAAGCCATCAAAGTGGCGCTGAGCGGCAGACCCGGTCCCGTCCTCGTCGATGTGCCGAAAGATATTCTGGCGAGTCCGCATCTGAAGGAATTCACGATTCCCGAGATCACGCTGCCCGCGGATCCGATGGACGACGGCTACAAGTCACCGAACGGCGAAACGATGGAGGCGATCATCACGGCACTCTCGAATGCCGAGCGACCGGTGATGCTCTTGGGTCACGGCGTTGTGCTCTCGCACGCGGAGACGGAAGCGCAGGCGTTGATCGAGAAGCTGGGAATCCCCGTCGTCACGACGATTCTCGGCAAAGGCATCCTGCCGCACGATCATCCGCTGAGACTCGGCTACCTCGGCATGCACGGGCACTACCACTGCAACATGGCGGCGCACAACGCGGATGTGATCCTGAATGTCGGATCGCGCTTCGACGACCGCATCGTCGGCCGCTACGACGTCTTCGGTCACAAGTCCACCGTGATCCACGTGGACATCGATCGTTCCGAGCTCTGCAAAGTGGTGAAGACGGGCATCCCCGTCCAGAGCGATGCGAAGATGTTCCTGACGACACTCCTCAAGCACCGCGATCTGCGTCCGCTCAAGATTCAGGCATGGCTTGGAACAATCAAGACATGGGAGACAGAGCAACCCTACGAGAAAACGACACCGCACTTCTCCATCCGCAATTGCCTGAAGGCGATCGATGATCTGATCAAAGCCGATCCCGAGCGATACATCGTGGTGGTGGACGTCGGCCAGCACCAGATGTGGGCCATGCTTTCCTGCAGCGTGAATGATCCGACGAAATGGCTTGCATCCGGCGGAGCGGGGTCCATGGGTTTCGGTCTTCCGTCCGCCATCGGCGCCGCGTTCGCCCATCCGGAGAAAACCGTCCTCTGCATCACCGGAGACGGCGGCATCCAGATGAACATCCAGGAACTGGGTGTCCTGCAGGACTATCCGCTCAATCTGAAAATTCTCGTCATGAATAACGGCTTCCTCGGCATGGTGCGCCAGTGGCAGGAGCTGTTCTATGCCAATAACTATTCAGCCGTGGCGATCAAGAGTCCGGACTTCATCAAGATCGCGGATGCGTACGGCATCCACGGATCGAGAATTACCGATGAAGCGGGCTTGCGATCAACGCTGGAGACAATGCTGAAAACAACGACCCCTGCACTGGTGGATTGCATTGTCGAACCGGAAGAAAATGTCTTCCCGATGGTACCGGGCGGCAAGCATCTGGGCGAAACCATCACCTCTTCCCCGCAAGACAATGGTTGACGATGTCTACGCACAAGCACAGGCCAGAGGAAAGCACACGGAACGGTATCTCCTGATCGTCGTCCGCAACGTCATCGGGGTCGTGAACCGGATCACCTGTTTGCTGCGCCGCCGGAGATACAAAATGGAAGACATCTCGGTGTCGTTCGATGACCGGAACCGGACGCACATCGTCATCGCCATGGACGGCGAGAAGCACGACATCGAGCAGGTGATGCACCAGATCGAGAAGCTCCACGACGTCCTGACCGTCTCGGACATCACGCGACAGCACGGGCACTTCTTTCAGGCTTTTTACGTCGACGGGAAGAGCGACGAAGATCTGAGATCCATCAACTCCCACCTGCTCAGGATCGCCTCAATGGGGAAAGCCCCCGTCGGAGTGTTCATGGTGCCCATCTCCGAGAGCGCGGAATTTGAAGCCAAGCTGCGATCTGCCGGACGGTCATTCAGGAGACGATTGATCGCAACTGTGTGATCGTTATTCCGACCACGGCGTCTGATTGAGCATCCTCTCATCCTCTCCTCTTCTCTTTCCTCTCCTCCTCTCACCATGGAACCCACCAAATACATCTGGATGGACGGCACATTTGTCCCTTGGGCAAAAGCGACCGTGCATGTCCTCGTTCACGGCTTGCACTACGGCTCCGCGGTCTTCGAAGGCGTGCGCTGTTACGAGACACCGAAGGGTCCCGCCGTCTTCCGGCTCAAGGAACACACCGATCGCCTTCTGTATTCTGCCAAGGCCATCGACATGACGAGCCCGTTCTCCCGCGATGAACTGATGGAGGCGACGAAGGAGCTGATTCGCAGGAACAAGATCAAGGAGTGTTACATCCGCCCGATTCTCTTCTACGGCTACGGGAAGATGGGGCTGCGACCCGGTGGAGCGCCTGTGCAATCCACCATTGCATGTTGGCCGTGGGGCTCGTACCTCGGGCATGAAGCCGTTCGAGTCAAGACATCGAAGCACATCCGCCTGCACCCAAGGAGCGTGGTACCGGACGCCAAGGTCTCCGGTCACTACGTGAACTCCATCATGGCGTCGCTGGAAGTGGTGGGGGATGACCGCTACGACGAATCCCTGTTTCTGGATTTCGAAGGGAACATCGCGGAAGGGCCGGGAGAGAACATCTTCTTCGTCCGTGACGGCAAGCTCATCACGCCGCCCCATGGGATGATCCTGCCGGGCATCACGCGGGATTCAGTCGTGTCTCTTGCCAAAGATCGAGGATTGACTGTCACGGAGAAAACCGTGAAGCCCGAGGATCTTGCGTCGATGGATGAGTGCTTCTTCACCGGAACAGCCGCGGAAGTGACTGCTGTCGTCAGCATCGATGGCAAAAAAATCGGCAATGGCAAGATCGGTCCGGTGACGACGACGCTCAAGAAGGCTTATCTGGATGCGGTGCACGGGAAAGACCCGAAGCATCAGGCGTGGTGCGCGTACGTCGGATAGGGTTATTGGTTGATGGTTGATGGTTTCAGGTTTGATTGAAAGGCAGGAATTCATCGCTTTTATCCACGGGAGCGGGTATCTACCCGCGGCACAATCGGTTATTGCGGATCCATGTACTCTTTCCGAATCGGAGTAAAGACATCGATGATCTGTCCTGCTTCCAGTGCTTCGAAAGCATGCTCCGTATTGCCCGGAAAGGCGTAACTGTCCCCTGGCCCAAGAATCTCATCTTTCCCTCCGACTGTTGCCCGGTACTTCCCGGACACGACGTATCCAACCTGTTCATGATGGTGCTTGTGTGGAGGGACGACTGCACCTTTCGAGTATTCCATAATCGTACACATAGTCATCTCGCCTACCGCAAGCGTTCGGTATTTGACTCCCTTCACAAGAGCCCCATCCTTAAACCGCGTCTCTTTGAGGGGGCAATCTTTCGAGTGCTTGATCATAGAAGTCAGAGGTAGAATTGTTTCAATTAAACCAGCAAACGAACTAACCAGTAAACTGCCAAACCCATCATCCCCCATTCCTCCCCGCCCGGTAGTAGAGCAGGTTATACCCTTTCTCGTACGCTTCCAGCGAGGCGACGATCACGTCCGGCGACGTTGCGCTGACGGTGACGGTGTGCCCTGCGCTGTCCGCCATCGCCATCGTCACTTTCACGACTGCGGCGGATCCCGGAGTCGCGATGCCGACTTCGTAATCGGTCAGGCGTACACCGAGCTGATCGGACTTCGTGATCTTCTCGATGGCATTGATGATGGCGTCGAACGTGCCGTCGCCGATCCCGTCGGCTTCCCTTGCCTTGCCGTGGAATGCGACCTTGATGTGCGACGTCGCTTCCGCATGCTTGGTATCGGTCACCGAGAAATCCTCCACCGAGAGGATCTTCGCCCGTCCGGAGAGATCACTTAAGAACGTCTCCACGATGTTTTTGAGATCCGACGTGCTGACGGATCGCCCTTTCTGCAGGAATTGCTGAACCGACGCCATGATGCCGGCATCGACCTGTTCGTCGAACGAAACGGCGAAAAGTTTCTTCAATGCCTGCTTCAGCTCCGCCATCGTCGGTACCGTTTTGAAGAGCACCTCCTGCTGACCGCGTTTTGCTTTGATGTCATAGAGCTTGAGCGAGAAGTAGCGGTTGATGTCCTCATTCGTCGGTTCCAAGATGGGCGGATCCGGAAGATGCGAAACCGCCATCTTGGGATCTTTGAGCCCCGTCCCTGTCGCAACGCAGACGATCGTTTCATCGGCACCGATCAGCTTCTTCTGAAGCAATACCTGGAGTGTTGCGACCGGTATCGCTGACGCGGGTTCCACGAAGAGTGATTCCGAGCTTGCCAGCAACTGTTCCGCATCCAAGATCGCATCATCGGCGGCCGTCTCACCGCAACCGCCGGAATCACGCATCGCCGCCAGTGCTTTGATGTCGTCCTGCGGTACGCCGATGGAAACAGCCGATGCCACGGACGCGGGCTTGTCGACTTTGATATACCGCTCCTTGCCTTGACGCCACGCTTCCACCACCGTCGGTACGATTTCCGGCTGCACACCGATCATCCGCGGCAGGCGGTCAATCAGCTTCAGCGCGTGGAAATCCTGGAAGCCCTTCCAGATGCCGGCCATGTGCGTTCCGCAGCCGATGGGAACGATCACGACATCGGGGGCTTTCCACTGGAGCTGTTCGATGATCTCGTACGCGCACGTTTTGGCGCCCTCCAGACGGAACGCGTAATCGCCGGCGAGGTAGAACCCCCGCTCCTCCGCCATCCGCTGACAGAGCGGGACGCAATCGGCGTAGGTGCCGCGGATCTGGATAATTCTTGCTCCGTAGGAGACGGTTTGGGCCATCTTGCCGAGCGGCGTTCCCTCGGGAATCACGACGTAGCAGGGAAGTCCTGCCATGGCGGCGTAGGCGGAGACGGAACCGGCCATGTTCCCGGTTGAGGCGCATGCGATCGCTTTGGCGCCCAATTCAACCGCCTTGGTCACCTCGACCATCGAGCCGCGATCCTTGAATACACCCGTCGGATTGGCGCCCTCGTTCTTCACGAAGAGACGATTCAACCCCAATTTCTTCCCGAGTCGCGTGCAATGTTGAAGGGGAGTTCCCCCTTCATGGAGACTGACGATCTTCCGGAAATCCTGAATCGGGAGGAAACGGAGGTACTTCGTCGCGCTGATCGGTGTCGTGCGAAGCGCATGGATGTTGAGACTTCGGAGGATGTCCTGCACATCGTAGCGAACGTCCAGCTGACCGCCGCACGACGGACAGACGGTCGTGGACTGTGTCTCATCACAGGACGTTCCGCATGAAACACAGGCGAGTGAATAATTCATGAGGGAGGGTAGAGAGGACATAGAAGAATACGGAAAGAAACCTCCAACGGCTGCGGGAGGGGGTGAATTCGTGAAAGCCCTCACGCAGCTGGGGAAGCGGGAATAATAATAGCGGTGCGCAGTGCTGAGGTATTGACGTTCATCACGATGGATAGTGTAGACCTCCGGTCAGTCACGTCAAATGACATAATTCGAGAGCAGATTCTTGACTCCCCCGACAATCAACGCAAAGCTGCTGCACAACGTTTTTTTCGTCATATGTTCATGGAGATCGTCACCCAGATCAACTTCGCACTGCCAAATCATCCCGGCAGCTTGGCACGCATGACGGACAACCTTCGCGCTGCAGACGTGAACATCGAGGCGATCTTCTGTGAGGAGGGATCGGAGAGGACTATGTTTCACTTGATCGTGGATGATCCGGAAACAGCTAAGATAGTCTTGCGAACGGATCATGACATCAGCGAAACGCCCGTCCTTGCCATCACTGCAAAAAACAAACCCGGTTCCATCGCACACATTGCCCGTATGTGCGGAGGGGCGGGGATCAACATCCGTCATATCTACGCCACGTCCGGAGGTAGGGAGTCGACTGTGTACCTGTCTGTTGATGATCTGGAGAAAGCGAAAGTGATACTCGGAAAATGATATGAACCTCGAGAAAGGATCATTGCCGAGCAGGCTCAAGTTCAGCGAACACTTTCCCGAAACGAGAGGCCGCTCCGGGACCGTTTCCGGTCACGATGAGTCCGTCGACTGTGACATCTTCACCTGAGAACGTGGCGCCATGACGCTCAATCTCCGCGATCTGTTCGCCACGACTGTCCCAAACAGCGGCTCTCTTGCCTTTGAGGACGCCCGCCTTCGCCAGAATCAGCGGTGCGATGCAGATGGCACCGAGAGGCTTGCCGGCAGTAATCGTCGCCCGAGCCAGAGCATGAGCCGCCGCATCATCGATCAGTGACTCCGCTCCCGGACCGCCGATAAAGCCAATCCGGTCATAATCTTCTACTTGGCAATTCTCCAATGCAACTGTCGCCTGTTCCGTGGATCCGAACTTGCCGGTGCAGGGACCGACGCGTGTACTGCCGAGAATGACCTGAAAACCGGCATCTTCAAGGCTTTTGCGGGTGCCGGCGAGTTCGTGATCCTGGAAACCTTCGGGGGCGATGATGAGGAGAACGGTGCGCATGCAATGAAGTTACAGGTTTCAGGTAACAAGTTTCAAGTTTCACGACAAACCAGAAACCAGCAACCAGAAACTTGAAACTTATCGTTAGAGCTTCTTCATCTCCTTGATGTCCTGCGTCGTCGCCTGCACGACTTTGATCGGCAGATTCTCCTCCGGATGACCCGGAACCTCGGACTTGGGGAGAGACGGTACGTCTGCACCTGCCACCTTGGGAGTGCCGCGCAGCGACTGGAGCGCGATCATGGCTGCCTGAGCATTGACCAATTTATTGGTCGTACCGAACCGCTTTGCCAACACATCCTTGACGCCGACGAGGTCTAAGATGGCACGGAGCGGACCTCCTGCGATGATGCCTGTTCCCTTGCTGGCGGGCATGAGGCGCAATATGGCAGCCTTGTGCTTGATGTTCACCTCGTGCGGGATGGTGTCACCCTTCATCGGAACCAAGATCATGGAACGCTTTGCGACACGCTGCGCCTTCTTCACGGCCGCCTGCACTTCCGTCGCCTTTCCGGTGCCGAGTCCCACCTTGCCCTTCCTGTTCCCCATGACGACGACGGCGCGGAACCGCATGCGACGTCCGCCTTTCACCACGCGCGTGACGCGATCCACGGACAGCGTGACATCATCGAACTCGCTCGGTTCACGACGCCTGTCGTTGCGGCGGTCTTTATTCTTGCGGTCTGGACGGGAGGTTTTAGCCATAGAATTCCTGACAAGGATGAAGTTAAGAGATGATCGTAGGAAATAGTTAAATGGTTAAATGGTTATATTGCTTACAAAATGCATTGAAATCTTCTTCTTGCCAACCATTTAGCCATTTAGCCATTTAACAAATGGAAGAATTAAAACTGCAGCCCACCTGCTCTTGCCGCATCTGCAAGGGCCTTGATACGGCCGTGGTACTTGCGGGCATTGCGATCAAATACGACGGAGGTGAGCTTGGCTTCCTTCGCCTTCTTGGCAATGGTTTCACCCACTGTGGCGGCGGCGGCGATGGTCTTCTTGCCTTTCGGGGAACTGACGGCAACCAGCGTCTTTCCGGCCGCATCGTCGATGATCTGGGCGTACACGCGAAGAAGCGAGCAGAACACCGTCAAACGCGGTCTGGCAGCGGTGCCGCTGACGCGTGCGCGGATGCGACGCTTTCGTGCGAGCCGGAGATCGAACTTACTCGTTGACATGGATGAGGATGAAGATGCGGAGGTAAATGAAGCGATTATGCGGCAGGAGCTCCCTTGGCTGCCGCAGCCTTGCCCGGCTTGCGACGGATGATCTCATCGGTGTAGTGGATGCCCTTGCCCTTGTACGGCTCCGGCGGACGGAGCGAGCGGAGGTTTGCAGAGACTTGGCCCACGAGCTGCTTGTCCACGCCCTTGAATGTCAGAAGGTTCTTGTTCTTCTCGTCCTGCACGACTTCGATCCCGTCGGGAAGCGGGAAATCAACGGGGTGGGAGAACCCGAGACTCAGGGAAAGGGACTTTCCTTTCGGCATCGCCTTGTACCCCACTCCGACGATCTCCAGCTTGCGTTCATGCCCCTGAGAGACGCCGACAGCCATGTTCTGCAGAATACTGCGCGCAAGTCCGTGCAAGGCGCGGGCATCATCATGTCCTGCCAAGCGCTTCACCTTCAGAACGGCTCCGTCAATATCGACACCGATGCCGACAGGCAACGTGTAGGAGAGCTCCCCTTTGGATCCCTTGATGCGCACAGTGCGATCTTTCACCTCGACGGTGACTCCTTGGGGAATGCCGATGGCTCGAGCTCCAATGCGTGACATAGATGTGTGATAGCGCGGGGTGGAACCCGCAGGATAATCAGGAAACAGTGCAGAACAGCTCCCCGCCGACGTTCTTCTCTCGTGCGACTTTGTCGGAAATGAGACCGATGCTCGTGGAAAGAACGGCGAGTGCGTTCCCGTGGAGATAATGACGGATCTCGCCCGCACTGACGTAGACGCGTGCGCCGGGCGTGGAGATCCTCTTCAGGGTCAGAACAGGACGATCATCCCGGAACGCAACGACGATCTCTTTCTCGGGACCGGCTCCGTCACTCTTCGCATCGGCAAGGTATCCCTCTGCCTTGAGCAATTCGCAGAGCGACTGCTTGAGCCTCGACCAGGGCGCACGGCAATCCGTGTGCCGTCCGTGTTGCGCATTGCGCATCCGTGTGAGGAGGTCGCCGATGGGATCTGAGAGAGACATGGATTAAGCGGTGAGCGGTGAGCGGTGAGCGGTGAGCGACGTACAACTTGTCGCTTTGCCGAATGTGGAAAGGATAAACATTGACATAATTACCAGGAAGACTTTGTGACGCCGGGAATCTCTCCGGCGCAAGCCAGTTCACGGAAACAGATGCGACAGATTCCGAAGAACCCCATGTATCCGCCCTTGCGATAGCATAGCTTGCATCGGTTGTATGCTTTCGTCGGAAACTTCACCTTCTTGCCTGCGGCGTGTGCGCGCTCGACAGCGGCGCGCTTCTTCTTCCAGCCGATCACAAGAGCATCACGGGCCATAATGGGAGCGGAATGCTTTCCGCGAGTTGGAAATGATAGAAAGGAAAATCAGGATGAAATGCGGGGTGCTTCCCGCGGATGGCACAGGATTGTCGCAGAATTACGAGGACTTTACAACGGATGAAGGGGCTTTCTTCGCAGGCTTGCGGAACGGGACTCCCATCTGACGAAGGAGAGCCAATCCGCGTTCGTCCGTCCCTGCGGTCGTCGTGATCTGAACCTGTAAACCGAAGATTTTATTCGCTTCGGGAGCCGGTAACTCCGGGAAGATCGACTGATCCACGATGCCGATGGCGAAGTTGCCGTGCCCGTCGAGCTTGGGCTGCAGACCGCGGAAGTCGCGGATGCGGGGAAGGGCATAATGGATGAGTCGATCGAGAAAGTTGTACATACTCTTGCCGCGCAGCGTCGTCGCCATGCCCACCACCATGTTCTCGCGGATGTTGAAGTTGCTGATGGATTTGCGCGACTTGCGGATGGACGGCTTCTGTCCCGTCAGCGTGGCGACCGATTCCGCAATGAACTGCTGGATGTCCTTGGCCGAATACTTCTTCTGGTTGAGACCGACGTTCACCGTGACTTTCTTGAGCCGCGGCAGAGCCATCACATTGTCTTCCTTCAGCTCCTGCTTGAGAGCCTGCGCGATGTCAGTGCTGAGCCGTTTCTGGAGGGGAACGAATGTCATGGGGAGAAAATATTGAATGGGGGAGAAACTGATCGCTGTCAGCTGACCGCTCTGTTATGAGCCGCGACCGGCGGAACGGGTATGCATAGGCTTGGTCGAAGCGGGACCGGAGGCAACATGTGCTTTCTGGCTGAGGGCGTCAGGAGACTTCTTCCCTTGCTTCTTCTGCGCTGTGGCGGCGGCAATCTTCGCAGCGGCTTCTGCATCCTTGGGATCAACTTTGATGCGAGCCAACACCGTTCCGCTCCCCTTGGCAAAACGTACCTTCTTGCCTGTTGTGGAATCGATACGATAGCCGATGCGCGTCGGCTTGCCGGTTTTCGGGTCCAGAATCATCACCTTGCCTGCTGAGAGCGGTGCTTCGTACTTCACGATCTTTCCTGCCGTTTCTCCGGACTTCTTCGTATGTTTCGTGACCATGTTGACGCCACTCACGACCAATTTCTCCTGATCATGGAGGACACGCATAACCGTGCCCTTCTTCCCCTTGTCCTTGCCGGCGATGACGATGACGGAATCTCCGTGAATGAGTTTCATGCGAGTGGGTAGTGATTAGCGGGTAGTGAGCAGTGAATTACAGAACATCGGGAGCCTGGGAAATAATCTTCTGGTAGCCGGCTGCACGAAGTTCGCGTGCGACCGGACCGAAGATGCGGGTTCCTTTGGGTTCTTTGTTGCCGTCGATGATGACACAGGCGTTATCGTCGAAGCGGATGGCGCTGCCGTCCTTCCTGCGGGTCGCAAACTTGGTGCGCACGATCACGGCCTTCTCCACCGCATGCAAGCGGACGGTGCCGCGCGGAGCGGCTTCCTTCACCGCCACAACGATGATATCGCCGATGGCTGCGTAGCGCCTGCGGGAACCTCCGAGCACTTTGATGCACATGCAGGACTTGGCTCCTGTGTTATCCGCCACGTTGAGGATCGTCTGCTGCTGGATCATGGAGAGGGTTGAGAGCGGGGCTGCTGCCCCGCAGTAATGAAAACTATTGCTTGGCGGGAACTTCAGGAGCTTTCTCCGTCTTCACCTTGGTGTAAGCGCTGTCACGGTGGTCACGCTTGATCTGTGATTCGATTTCCTCGGACTTAAACGATGCAAGGCGGGGAGCTCTGCGGAGCACGGATGTCACTTTGAAACACTTATTCTTGCTGAGCGGTCGGCACTCGGTGATCTCGACCTCGTCACCCATCCCGACATCCTCCTGTCCGTTGGTGTCCGCGAGAAACTTCTTGCTGACGCGGTAGCGTTTGTTATAAGTCGGATGCATGACGTGCCGGTGCACGGTGACAGCGACAGTCTTCTGCATCTTGGCCGATGTGACAGTACCGATTTTCGTACGCATGAGAGGGAAGGTAGAGCGGGGCTGCTGCCCCGCAGAAGGTGAGAGCGGATAGGAAATCAAGCCGCCTTCTTCGATTTTGAGCGGACACGTTTTACAGGCTTTTCAGCGGAAGAACCAGAGGAAAGAGAAGAATCAGAAGAAACAGAAGATGATTCACGCTGTATGTTCATCTGATTGTGCTGGTTCTTCTCACTCTTCCGGTTCTTCTCCAAATCATGCAACACCATCGTCATCCGTGCGATATCGCGGCGCATCAGGCGGCACGCCGCATGGTTCTTCTCGCTCTGCATGGTGATGCCGATACGGTGTCTCGCGTATGATGCGCTCGTACGCGACAGTTCCTTGCGGAGCTCGACGGCACTCATACGTTTGAGTTCGGCGATGGGCGATGACTTGGTCATAGTGTGTGAGCGTGGAGTGCTTTCACGAACTTGGTCGTGACGGGTAATTTGTGAGCGGCTAAGCGGAACGCCTCCTTCGCCACTGCCTCCGGCAGGGCATCCAATTCAAAGATGATCGTTCCGCGCTTCACGAGAGCGACGTAGAACTCCACCGCACCCTTTCCGGCTCCCATGGGCACCTCGGGCGACTTTCTCGTGATGGCCTTCTGCGGGAAGATGCGGATCCAGGACTTTCCCATGCGCTGGACTGCATGTGTCAATGCACGACGGGCAGCCTCCAATTGTCTGGCGGTGATCTCGCCGCCTGTGATCGCCTTCAGACCGTAGGATCCGAATGCGAGTTCTGCGCCACGCGTCGCTTTACCGTGGAACTCTCCGCGGGCGCGATGCATCTTCCGGAATTTGGTGCGCTGGGGTTGGAGCATGAGAAAATGGTCTTAGAAATTACTGTCCGTCAACCGGAATGGACTTGAGTGACGCCGACTTAGCTTCCTGAATCTTCTTGAACACCATCCCTTTGTGGACCCACACCTGCACGCCGATGGTACCGTATGCCGTGATGGCGTGGCAGGTGGCGAACTGGATGTTCGCCCGGAGCGTCTGCAGGGGAACATTGCCCTCCTTGAAGAGGTCTGTGCGTGCGATTTCCGCGCCGTTGAGACGTCCCGAAACGCAGACTTTGACACCGACAACCCCGCTCTGCATGGCCTTCTCCATCGCCATCTTGCATGCACGACGGTAGGGCATGCGGCGCTCGATCTGCCCCTGAATGCTCTCGGCGATACAGAATGCATCTCCATCCGGAGCACGGATTTCGCGGACATTGACTTCGAAGGATCCGCCGAACTTCATCTCGAGTTCCTTGCGGAGATCTTCGATGGCGGCGCCCTGCTTGCCGATGAGAACGCCGGGCTTGCTGGTGTGAATGAGAACGGAGATTTTCTTCGCCCGCTCTATTTCAATCAGGCTCACGCCGGCATCCTTGTACTTCTTCTGGATGTAACGACGAATGCGGACATCATCGAGGAAGAGCTGCCGGTACTTGCCCTTCACTGCGAACCATGTACTCGGCCACGTGTGCGTGATGCCGAGACGAAAGCCGTTGGGGTTGACCTTTTGACCCATGGATTATTTGGAGGAAACCGAAGAAATGGAGGAGTCCGAAGAAACCGAGGAGTCCGAGGAGTCCGACGATTTGCCGGATTTCTTGACCGCAACGGGGGAATCTTTTACAGGAGTCGACGTCGTTTGTGAAGATCGAATTTTCGTCGGTTTCTTCGGTTTCTTCGGACTCGTCGGTTTCCTTTCGTCATTGAACCCAAGCGTGACGCTGATGTGACACATGAACTTCCGGATGGGACGAACGCGACCGCGTGCCATAGGAACACCGCGACGGTATGCGGTCCCCTGATTCACGACGATGGTCTTCACTATCATGGTCTGGGCATCCTGCTTGAAATTGTGTCCTGCGTTCGCCGCAGCGGACTGGATCACGCCTTCAATGAATCGCGCACTCTTCTTATGCGTCTTGCGAAGCAATTCGATGGCATCGGGTACCGGCATCCCACGGATCATCTTGGCCATGAGATTGGCCTTCTTGGGTGCGAGCCGGGCGGAGTGAAGATATGCGTGCATCGAGTGGGAGATGGAAATTACTTCTTGGCGTCAGGAGTCGGAATGGCTTTGGGCGCGGAAGCTGCAGTTGCAGCTGCAGCCTGTGCCGCAGACATCTTGCCGCCGTGGACCCGGAACTTGGTGGTGAAGGAGAACTCTCCCAGCTTGTGCCCGACCATCTGCTCTGTGACGTACACGGGCAAAAACTCCTTTCCGTTGTGGACTGCGAATGTGAACCCGACGAACTCCGGCGGAATGTCACAGTCGCGCGCCCACGTCTTGATGATTTTCTTCTCCTGCTTCTGGATCATAGCCATGATCTTCCGAAGGAGCTTCGGATCGACATAGGGGCCTTTTTTGAGAGAGCGGGTCATAGTGGGCGATCGGGGATCGGTAATCAGAGATCAGAGTGCGGTAGTCGTGAGGATGAATGCGACGACGATGAGCGGGAGAATAATCTGGTACATATTGGGGGTGAAAGATTGGGGGTAGCGCGGGTCTGCTGACCCGCAGAGAGATGATATTCAGAACAAAGGGAGCGGGGTTCCTTCCCGCGTGTCTTATGAATGATACATTACTTCTTGGCCTTCTTCTTGATGCGGCGACGGATGATGAGATCGTCACTCTTGAGCTTCGGGCGGCGCGTCTTCACGCCCAGTGCCGGTTTTCCCCATGGCGTCTTCGGATGCTTGAGACCGATGGGCGAGTGTCCTTCCCCTCCTCCATGCGGGTGATCAACGGCATTCATGGACTTGCCAAGTACTTCCGGCTTCTTGCCGAGCCAGCGATTGCGTCCCGCCTTTCCGATGGTGATGAGATGATGATCCGGATTGCTGACGGATCCGATGGACGCGAAGCAAACGGAGCGCACCTTGCGCATTTCACCGCTGGGCAACTGGACGATGGCGTACGGCGCATCGAACCCGACCAAGACGGCGCTCGCGCCGGCTGAACGGACGATCTGTCCGCCGCGACCCGCCTGCATCTCGATGTTGTAGATGCGGTACCCGACCGGCACGTGCTCGAGTCGCATACGGTTGCCGGGCTTCACTTTCGTGCGATCGGCGCAGACGACTTCATCATCAATCTTGAGACCCTCAGGAGCAAGCATGTACCGCTTCTCGCCGTCACTGTAATGCACCAAAGCGATGTACGCGGAGCGATTGGGATCGTACTCGATGGCTGCGATGCGCCCGACGACTCCCTGCTTGTCGTTCTGCTTGAAATCGACGAAGCGCATGAGACGCTTGTGTCCTCCTCCGCGGTGACGGACGGTGACGCGACCCAGGTTATTTCTACCGGAAATGCGCTGCTTTCCCGCTACAAGACGCTTCTCGGGGCGCTTCTTGGTGAGGCCGCTGAAATCCGCGATCGACATCTGTCGTCGTCCCGGAGTCGTTGGTTTCTGCTGGATGACGGGCATTGCGAGTGGGTAATGGCACGGGAATCTTCCCGCGGATAAGCCGCCTAGGCGGCGCGGAAAGTGGAGAGATCAAGGGCTTTGCTCTTCTTGGTGAGGGCGACGATCATACGCTTGCTCCGATGCCGCTTCTCCATCACCTTCCCCTGCCCGAGCAACCGGCGCTTCGGTCCGACGCGGAGAACGCGGATGGAGCGGACTTCAACATCGTAGAACATGCGCAGCGCATTCTTCACGTCAATCTTCGTCGCCTCGGGCCGTACGCGCAGAATGTACGTATCCTGCGCCTTCAGGCGTTCGGCCTTTTCGGTTGCGACCGGGCCGATGATGACGGAAGAGAGGATCATGGATGGAGGAAGAAATTACTTCTTCTTAGGAGAGGATTCCGAGGAAACCGAAGAGTCCGAAGAGTCCGAGGAACGCTTGGACTTGATAGTTCGTGGAGTTTTCTTCGGTGCAGACTTCTTCGTGATCTTTGGTGCCTTTTGTACTTTCTGTTCCTCGGACTCCTCCTTCTTAGGCTTCTGTTCCTCGGTTTCCTCGGACTCTTCGGATGCCTCGGATTCCTTTCGTGCTACGCGTTCGATCCGCGATCCAAACGTATCCTCAGCGATCTTCAGGGCACCTTCGAGAAAGATGATGTGCTTCGATACGAGGATATCTTCAGGGTTCAAGTACGATGCGAAGAGCGTCTTCACGCGTGAAACGTTTCGGGCGGAGAGCATCAGCCCCTTTTCGGTGCCTGCGATGACGACCAGAATCCTGCGGCCCAGCTCGACGGGGAGCTTCTTCAGCAGTGCGGTGAACGTCTTGGTCTTCACGGTATCGGGATAATCGGTCAAACCGATGATGGCGCCTTCCTTCGCACGGAGTGACAGACAGGACAAGAGCGCGGCGCGGCGCATCTTCCTCGGCATCTCCTTGCGGAAGTTGGCGTTGCTGCGCGGTCCGAATGACTTTCCTCCGCCACGAAGGAGAGGCGAGCGTGAGTTGCCGCGGCGTGCGCGACCCGTGTGCTTCTGCGCGTAGAGTTTCTTGGTGGAACCTGCGACCTCGCCGCGATGCTTGACGTGCGCGACAGGCGTACGACGGTTGCTCTGCTGACGGAGGAGCGCCTCGTGCATCAGCCCCTTGTTGATGGGGGCTTCGAAGAGTGAAGCGGGGAGTTCCATGACTCCCTTCTTCTCGCCGGCGGATGAAAAGAGGTCAACCTTCATGATTATTTTTTGGTAGGTGCTGCCTTCTTGGACGGATTGCCAACGGCCTTGGCGGCAGCAGGAGGCTCGGATGTGATGTACACGATGGCTCCGTTCGGACCGGGGATACACCCCTTGATCCCGAGCACCTTCTTCGCGGCATCGTTCACCAGCACCGGACGATGCTTCAGTGTGACGGTCTCGTTCCCCATTCGTCCCGGCATACGCTTGCCTGCGTGGATGCGTCCCGGCCACGTTCTCATACCGACGGAACCCGGCTCACGCTTGAAGTGGGAACCGTGCGTCGCCGGTCCTCCGGCGAAGTGGTAACGCTTCATGACACCCTGGAACCCCTTTCCTTTGCCGACACCCGTTACCGTGACGAGGGTTTCAACCGGCAAGGATTCGACGGTGATCTTCTTTCCCGTATCAAGCCCGTCCAACGATGCCACCTGAAACTCCTTCTGATCGTGGTGCTTGCGCAGAACCTTGCCCTTGCGGGTCTTCACCTCCTTCTCATTCACGCCCAGCACAACGGCCTGATACCCGTCGCGCTCCGTCGTCTTCGTGCGCACCACCGTATTGTCCTCCACTTTCAGGTACGTCACGGCAACGGCCTCTCCGTTTGGGAGGAACACGCGGGACATGCCGATTTTGCGGGCGATGACACCGATCATAATCAGATAGAGAGCAGGATGCTTCCTGCGGGGCTTGGAGGTTCCATCACATCCGCTTGTCCTCTCGGAAATCTCGGGAGGCGGATTAAGAACATAAGCGCAGTACTTGTCCTGAGTGTCGTCGAAGGACTGTTCCTGCGATTGAGCGGGGGCACTGTAGGGAAGTGCCTCAAGGGGGTCAAGAGATTTCGGAGGGATTTTCCAGTGTGCCTTGTCGAGACAGACAAATCGCATCAATCCTCGATTGGTGGTACGATGCGGAGGAAAATCCTCGTACCGTCCCCTTCACCCATCATCATTATTATGGGCGACATCGAAGCAGAACCGTCACTCGCAAAAACTCTCGAGAGCATGCAGCAGGGCACCATCGACCCGGAGTTCCTCGTGAAGAACGTCGTCCGGTTGCGGGAACAGGCAAAACTCCTGAGCAACACCGCTCAGGCGCAGCTGCAGAACGGTATCGCGAAATGGCTGACGGAAAATAAGACCGCATCCGATGCCGTGCGAACCGCACTCGACGGATTCCGCCAGTTGAACACATTCGGCGGTGGGATCCCGGGGAAAGCGCTCGACATTGCCAGGCAGGGAACATCAGGAGTCGCAAAAGATCTGGGTAAAGGAGTCGAGAATCTCGCCAAACTGGGCGACAAGCAGATCAAGTACTTCATGAATCCTGCTGTACCCGTTTCGGAAAAAGTGATGTGGGGCGGAGCCATCGCAGGACTCGTCTACGGTGCGAAGAAAGTCGTGGATTGGGCGAAGGAGGACAGCTGGCGGGGCACCATCGTCCGCGGCATTGGGCTCGCGGCGCTCGGCGGATGGCTCTTAAACCACTTCGCCCCTCAGGGAGCAACGTTGGCAGACAAGAAAGATGCCGCCACTGGGACTCCTGAAACCGTCGGCAAACCGTTGCCCGGAACCGTCAGCAGCGAAAAAGAGGTTGTTCAAATGCCCACACCCGAACCCTTCAGGACGAAGGACGCTGTTCCTCCGCCGGCCTCTCCGTTGCCGGAGAAGCCGCGAGTGGCGGCGTAAGCGTCGGCGGCATGACCGAGCGGACGATCATCTTCGTATTCGAGAAGGGTGAAGTTACCTCAATCCGATCAATATCCCCTGCCTTGGCGGTGTCCGGAGAAAATTTCCAGCCATTGCCTTCCTGGGTGACAGTCACATAACCGCCGATGGACCCCCCTCTCTTCACTTTGGATCCTGCCGGCTGTCTCGGAGGAGTGCTAGCTTCTATAGGCGCGCCCTTCCCTTCCTTCAGGAACAGGGTGGCTTTGAACATCGGCTGTCGGTAGGTGAAGGAGTTGCCACCCACCGCATTCCAGACAAATTCTTTCGACGGTTGCGCCTCAACTGTCAAATTATTGCCCGGCTTCTCGATGCCATTCTTATCGACTGTGTAGTAGTAACACGTCGCTCCCGGATACGCTCCGATGAACTTCCAATTGAACACAGGCTGTGACTTGGCTCCGTGCTTCGGAGCCTGAAGTTTGCTTGTGCAGGTGAATGTTCCAAGCCCGTCGACAGTGTGAATTGTCTCCAGTACGGCGCTGCCGTACGCCACCGGCACGTTCGCCTTGATGGCAATGGGCTCCCTATCTCCAAAGACGACATAAAGAGTGTCCATAGGTTTCGTATCTTCAACTTCTTCATATTTGCCGGAAAACTTCTCAATGGAACCCTGCGAGGTTCTGTCGATATCGCGCACCCACTGCCGCACGGATCCGTTGGATAAGTACTGCTCACGCCCCGCGACGGCTTTCGTCTCGGGCCGGCCAGCCCGATCAACGCCATGAACTTTGAAGTACCGTGATTCAATCTGCTCCAGATGACGCTCCAGTTTTGCGTACGTGGCAGGCTTATCAATCAACGTCGATGCGGAGAGCATCATCGGCTTCCAGCCGGCAATTCTCTTGTCCTGCATCGGTTCAAGCATCTTTCTCATCGATCCATCCTCATCGAATTCCGGGTACTCGGAGAGAACCTGGAGGTACTTCCCGAGAATCTCGCGATCATGCGGACTGAGCTGCTCCGATCGGGCGTAGAGAAGACCCTCGTCCTGAGCGACTTCCCTCGCATGCAGATCGAGGATGGTGCGGGCACGTTGCAAGAACGCGTCGTAACGTGCCTCCGGATCTTCGGCGTCGCTCTTCGCAGCCTCGCGCGCGACTTTCCACAGCGGCATGGTGCGATTCTCTTTGCGGTCAGGGAAGGCGAATGCGGGGAGAGTAATCGCGAATGCCTCCTGCTTAACGTCACTTTGCGGCGTCTCCTCTGTTTTTTGCGAAGGCCCGAATGTTCCGCCGGGTAATTGCACTGTCCTGATGGGAGTGGCTGCATCCAATTTCTTCACTGCCGCATCGATGAGTTGTGCTGAGGCATCGGGCGGAACCGTGTCAGCCGGTGCACCGAAGATGGTCTGTGCCTTGAGTGCTGCGGCACGCTCCTCCAGCTCCTGCCTGTTTGCGCTTGCCTTCGCCTGAGCATCTAGTTCCGTCAGATTTGCACATGCTGTCGGGCCGTCCGTGAACTGCTTCAGCTCCTGCTCCGCCGCCTCTTTACGCTTGAGCCGGAGATGCTGACGGTAGAAATTGAGTCCATCCGTCATGGCAAGGTTTGCATCTTCAATATCGATGTTGGTGCTGTCCGTAGAGCCCTCGGAAATCTTCCCATGCTTAAATTCCGACCAGTGTGAGGTGCCGTCATTCGCCTGTTGGAACATCCGCGTGGCCATGACCGGCAGGATGATCCGGTCGAAATCCGTCCGATAGAGTTCACCCGACTCATCCACGAGTTGATGCATCGTCTTGCCGCCCGTGATTTCGAGAGCGAACTCGGGATCGGTCTTCTCGATCTCCCTCAGGTTCTTCACCAGCATGAGCATGAAGAACTTCTTGCGCTCCTGCGTCATCTTTCTCTCATTACCGGAGAATTGCCAACTGGAAGCATTGGCCGCACCTTCCAAAGCAGTCGTCCCGAGGAGCTGCTCCGCTCCGACCTCCAAGAGCTGTGCCATGGGAGTATCCCGTACGAACGCATGTTTTCTGGCGGCATCCGAGATGGCGATGGCACCGTGTGAGACGAGAACGACTGACATCACCACCAAGCCGGCCGGCCCCATAGCAACCGAGGACGCCATAGCCGGAGCCCAGATGGAAGCAACCGCCGCCCCTCCTGCGAAGGCCGCACTTCCGCCATCCACCAGACATCGCTGCAATTCGGCAGTCGGCATGTCGGCTATCCGCTTCTCGGTCTCCTGTATGGAGAATGTCTGTCCGGTGACTTTGTGACGATAATCGGTATTTGAAACTTTCACAAAATCAGATCCGCTCAGGAACTGCAGGAGCTGCTTTGTGGCTGCTGCCGCACGTTCCTTCGCCTGTCCGTACTCGTAGATGTCGTACAGGAACATCCCCGCCTCCAGCGCCGCTCCGGCGCCCAGAATGATTCTGCTCATGCGTGTCGCATGCTTCGCGACCTGATCGATCATTTCGACTGCGGCCTCCTCACCGCCTGCCGCGAGTTTCGCCTCGAGTGTCGCAAGCGTCTTGGGGCTGAAGACTCTCTGCATGGCTGATGCGGAAACATCATCGGCGACGATTCTCGTGATGATGCCCTCGGACAGCATGGACGGCTTGATTTTGTCTCCCAGACAACCGATGAATGCGGCGAGTCTGCGGACTGCCGGAACTGCGTTTTTCTGTCCCTGAACGGAAATCTTGAATGCCTGCTCAAGTATCGGAGAATCATGTGCGAGAATCCTGACGACGTTTGCTTCCTGCAGAAGTTTGACTGCGTCGTCGGCTGAGGTCGTCAAGGAAGATACGCGCTTGAGTGCGGCTTCAAAGACTGCCGTCGTCTCTCCCTTGTAACTCCTCGCAAGAGCCTCCAGAGACTTGTGTGATCGCCACGCTTCAGGAGCATTCTCCAGAGAGGCACTGATCAAACGTCCGCTTCCTTCGATCCCCCGCGGTTCCGCACCGGCTGCAGCTGCGCCGACTGCTCTGGCACTTCTGCCTCCGCCTTCAACCGCCTCACCCGTACCTGCCGGTCCCCGCGGTCGCGCAGTGCGTTCACCTCCCACTGCGGCCCTCTCGGCATCAGCTGTCTCTGCGCCGACCAATGCCGGTTCACGGGCTGCTGCGGGACGACGTCCTCCCGGTGTCGGAGCTTTTCCTCTCTCGCCCGGCTTGGGAGGAGATGTACGGCTGGATCTGGTGGCATGAGTCTTATCAACATCGCTTGTAGCATGTGTTCCTCCTCGTGCATGCGCTCCGCCTTCCTCTGCCGTGTGCGCCCCAGCCTCTCCTGTTGCCCGACCGGAAGTTCGCTCTACTTCCTCAACTAACTTTGTAAGTTCCTCAACTCCTTGTTCGGCCAGTCCCGAGGTAGCCTGTTCAACGACAAGGCTTGCCCTTTGCAATTTGGACCCTAAGAATCCGTCAGCGATTTGCCCGCGCTCAATCTGACGAATAAGGTCTCCCGGCTCATCAAGCTCAGTAATGAACTGGGGGATTTTACCTCCACTGGACTTACAATATTTTTCCAAACCTCTGCTCAGCTGATCTTCGATCATACCCATCCGGTTCCCAACTGTTGTACGTAGTGCTTCCGCACCCTGCAACTTCCCGACCTTATGGCTGATTCTGCTGTAGGCACGCCACTCTTCGAACAAATTCGTCAGATGAACTTCCTCCCAGCTTCCGAACATCTCACCCAACCGTCCGTATTTTATGCGCTTGAAACCAAATGGAACCTTGCGGAGCGCAGTTTCAAATTCCGCTTTGGCGATGGTTCCCTGTGCACGTGGGTCTAGCATCGCTATGCCATACTTGACACCTGTTTTCCTGTATATCTCATACGGCCAAGCAAGAGCTCGTCCGGCAGATTGCTTCAGTGCACCCTTGAAGCCCATGTCACTCCGCAACCACAGGAAGTCTGCAACGCTAAAACTGGAAGCGTAGACCACCACTCCTCCTACATATACCTTCATTACATCAAGAACGTGTTCCCCCCGACCTTCTCCATCAAGATCAAGGAACACATTGAATACCCCACTTGCCAACTCCCCTCCGAGTGAAAGGATTTTCGTTCCAGACTTATACAAATGACATGCGCCATCCATAAATACAACCTTCGCTCCATCTTTGATGACTGCCCACGCAATCGCTGTGTGATATTCGGCAGGACTCGAATATTCGTGCTTTTCGTTCTTCTTGATGACTTCAGCACACGAAGAACCGAAATTGGAAAATGACTCTCCGAAATTTTTCCCCGCTGTATCAATACCTTCAGTAGTTCCATCCCAGAGATTGGCTCCGATGTTCCAAAGACCTACCGATTTATTCCTATTGGGACGATCAGGAGATGGCGTGGCACCCCCGGGAATATCACCTCCACCAGAAGGATTTTTCGTGGTGGATCCTGGTCCATTCTGAGGATTCTGTGTCCCATTCGAAAGACCGAGAAAATTGGACGCATAATCCGCGATTTTCTTGTAGGGCTCAAACTGCTCCTTAATCTTCTCATTTATCTGCTTAACCCCCCAACCAATGCCCCAAGCTAACCCCCCGACTATCGGTATGGCGAGCAGCAATTTCTTCAGGCCCCATGGCTCTGCCTTCTGATCCGCATCAGGCTTCTTCCCCCGCAGCCTGTTCCAAAGCCAACGCCCCAGCAAGAAGGCACCGGTCCCCATAATCATCGTGCGTGTGAAATCCGATCTCTGGTTCCACCAATGACCAACCCATGATGCTTCCTGCTCCTTTGTTTTAGGCTTGTCCGTATCGGATTTTGATACATCCAAAGGCTTTGCAGATGCAGCGGAAGCTGTTGCCGAGTTGAGCTGCGCAGGGCCTGCCTCACCGGGTGCTCCGATAGGCCCTGCCACACCTCGCTCCGGAACTTGTGCGGCAGGCTGAAAGACTCGTCCCCGAAGAACATCCAGCGCTTTACTGATCGGTGAATTCCGATCCATTTTCAACTGCATCGCTTTGAGATTCTCATCAATGGCTGCCTTCTCCTGATCCCTCAATCCGGCTAAACGTGCCCGCAGCGTCTGCAGCACATCACTTTTGCTGCCGATATCACGCATGACCTCCGCGCATCCGGCAGGGTTCTTCAACTTCTCAACGTAGTTTTGTAATAGTGATTCGGGAACTGTCTCAACTTTCTGATGGAGCAACCGCCCCTCAGCGAAGGAAAGCCGGAAGAGAGAGAGATAATTGAGCATCATGCTTGAGAAGTAAGTACTTTACCGACACCGCGCACTGTTCCGACACCGACACTTGCGAGCATTCCCGCTATCGTTTCACTCACTTTTAGTGAAATGGAAATCATATGATCAGAAGAGTCTTGAACCCAGCCGTCCAACGTACGTAATCCATCCACCCCTGCGTTACCGATGTTCCTCAAACCGGAGAAGAGCGCCGCAATCTTGCTTCGTACATATGACCTCTTCTCTGCAACGCGTGCGCCCTCAGATGCAATCTCGAAACACGTTTTTATTTCCTGCTTAACCTCTGGACTGCAACGCTGGTAGTGCAAACTAAGATTCGCCTCCGCCACTTCTAGATCTTCGGGGTTCCCCCGCTGCTGAGCCACATCCAAAGCTCTGGCAAGCTCAAAATACTGCACTGCTGCGGGAGAGGCATCTGGCTTTGTCCGCACGACGAGAGCCGGTGCACTGGCTACCTGCTTAGACGCAGTATCTTCAATTTTTGTATCTGCCATAGAGTTCCAAAGAAATGGATGTGAAATGTTTTCTCAATATTATAGCAGAAAAACATCGTTACTTCAATTCCTGAATCCCCGATTCACAGTTCCTCCAAATGCGCAGAAGATCAGCAATGCGCTATGCTCTCCCCATGGACCCCATCCGCCACGAGAAAGCCAAGCACCTCCGCTCACTCAAATGTCTCCCCTACGCGGCGAAGTTTGAGCGAACGCATACGCTTGCCGAGGGAAAAACCTTTCCCGACGGGAAACCGCTGACGGTTGCGGGGCGCGTTGTGCTCTTCCGGAGCATGGGCAAGCTCACATTCGCAACGCTGCAGGATCACTCCGGACGCCTGCAGATCGCGTTCCGCGAGGAAGCCGTCGGTGCCGAGGAATACAAATTGCTCCTGAAAATGATCGACCTCGGGGACTTCATCGGTATCAGCGGCGAACGGTTCACGACACAGAAAGGCGAGCCGACCGTGCTTGTGAAAACATGGACGATGCTCTCCAAAGCACTTCGGCAACCGCCGGAGAAATGGCACGGCATCGCGGATCGGGAAACCGCATATCGGCAACGGTATCTGGACACGATGAGCAGCCGTGAGTCGTTCGACCGCTTCCTTCTTAGGTCCGCATTCCTCCGCGCACTGCGGGAGTTCTACTGGTCCAAAGGCTTCGTGGAGGTGGAGATCCCGGTGCTGGTCAATGCGGCTTCAGGCGCACTGGCAACGCCCTTTGCGACCCACCACGCAGCACTCGACCTCGATGTGTACCTGAGAATCGCGCTGGAGACGCATCAGAAGGAATGTCTAGTCGGCGGCTTCGACCGGACGTTCGCGCTCGGTCCGGTGTTCAGGAATGAAGGCATGGATCCAAGCCACTTACAGGAATTCACGATGTGCGAGCACTACGCCTCGTACTGGGATTACCGCGAGAACATGCGCTTCACGGAAGAAATGCTCCGCACATTACTGAAGACGATCAGAGGAACGACCAAAGCGAACATTCCGGACCGTGACGGCAAATTGGTGGAGGTGGACTTCGCAGGAGAGTGGCCGAAAATCAGCATGCGGGAGATCATCAAACGGGACTGCGGGATCGACTTCGAGCAATGTCCGACAGCCGATGATTTGCGGAAAGCGATCAAGGACAAGAAGATCGCGCTCGATGTGGACGTTGCGGCTCTCGGCCGCGGCAACCTGATCGATCAGCTGTACAAGAAAGTCAGCCGCCCCAAGATCGTCGCGCCGACCTTCATTACCCAGCACCCGATTGATCTTTCCCCGCTGGCCAGAAGAAACGACGAGAATCCGAACGTCACGGACCGGTTCCAGCTGGTCGTCGGCGGGTGGGAAATCGTCAACGCGTACTCGGAACTCATCGATCCCGTCGATCAGGCGGAACGCTTCGGAGCCCAAGCTGAAGCCAAAGAAGCGGGGGACAGCGACGCACACGGCAAGGACGATGAATTCGTCACCGCCCTCGAATACGGCTGTCCTCCCTGCTCTGGTTGGGGCATGGGCATCGATCGGATCATCGCGCTGCTCACGGCGCAGGAAAATCTGAAGGATGTGGTGCTGTTTCCGTTGATGAAACCTGAGGAAAGGAATCCGAAGAAACCGAAGAGTCCGAGGAGTCCGACGAACAATCGTCTTTCCTCGGTTTCGTCGGATTCTTCGGTTCCCTCGGTTTCTTCTCTTCCAGATGAGCGTTCCCACCGCTTCGTCGCGATCCTGAATGAGAAAATCGAACACGGCAAACTGATGAACGCACTCGGGCACATGACGGCCGGACTCAGCAATCTGGCGAGCCAATCAACCGATCTCTGCTTCCTGGAATACAAGGACAAAGACAATGGAACGCACCCCGGCATCTCGCACTTCCCGTTCATCGTGCTGAAGGCCGAAAACGGCAATCAGATACGCAAAGTCCGCACCGAGGCACAGAAACGGGGAATCCCTTCCACCGATTTCACCAGCACGATGACCGTCGGCACGTCGCAGGCGCAGCAGGACGCGACGAAGTCGTCAGCTGAAGCCGAGCTGGAATACTACGGCATCTGCATGTTCGGAAAGACTGATGAACTCAAGGAGCTGACCAAGAAATTTTCTCTGTTTCGATAATCCTACATTCCCCGCGGGTCGGCAGACCCGCTCTGATTGTTCCTCTCATCCTCTCTCACCTCTCCGTCCTCTCATCCTCCTTCCATGACCCAATCTCTCCCCTCTCCCGGTGCGATGCTCCTGCAACATGCCGACTACGGCCACCTCCTCCCCGCCGCCCACGGACTGATCAAGGCGCACACCACCCAGACGCACGCACATTTGCTCGCGACCGGTGCCGCCATGGAGGCTTTAGCGAAGAAGTTCGGGGGTGATCCCGCCACGTGGAAGGTCGCAGGCATGCTCCATGATTTAGACTGGGATCATCTAGAGAAGGACTACGAATCACACTGTGGCAATACGCTGGAACAAATGCTCCGGACCATTAAAGCACCTGCAGAGCTACTGGCCGATATCCGTGCGCACTACGCCGAAAAATACGGAGAGAAACATCCCCTGGATTCCATGCTCCGGAAATGCCTCTTCTGCGTCGACGAACTGACCGGCTTCATTGTCGCCGTCGCCTTGGTCCGTCCAAGCAAGAAACTGGCCGACGTGGAAATCAAGAGCGTGAAGAAGAAACTGAAGGACAAAACCTTCGCCGCTCAGGTGAAGCGTGAGCAGATCGGTCAATGCGAAACATTGCTTGGCATTCCACTGGATGAGTTCATCGGCATCACGCTGGAAGCGATGAAGGGAATTGCCGGGGAATTGAGGTTGTGATCCTTGTTCCCGGCATGATTGTGCCTTTCATCAAGGGCATCGAATGTCTTCTGAGCCAGCATGTTCGCCTCCGGAAGGAGCGGCAATTTGACAGCATGGATTCTTTCATCGGATGACATGAAATCGTCTTCCCGTAACGATTGTTGCGGATCGTACAGGAGCACATTGAAGAAATCGCATTCACAACCATGTTTTCTCATCCCCTCAATGAACCGCTGAAAACATATCCTCCCATGCTGCATTTTTCCTCTGAATGATACTGCTGATGCAGTCACATCAAACAAATACATGCCGCAATACGTGTGCGGCTTGTCAGGATCCAACCCCGTCAACACAATATCATCCATTTCAGGCCTATTTCCATCCCCGTCGCAAAGGAGAAAAGAACCTGTATCCGATGGCCGGATACTGCACGATTGATAATGATCAGAAACATGATGAAAATCACTCGGTTCAGCCATGCGGATGCGTCGCTCCTGCGGGCAATGTTCCCTGTCGCACAATTTCCGTACGTACGAATGGAACACAATCTCAGCGCAATAACCCACAAGACGTGACCTCGTTTCCTCTTCATTCAGTAGACGATGAATGCTTCTCTGCTGACGATGAATAGCCAGTGAAGCCTGTGCGTTTTTCAAGTGCTGTTCCCACGAAGGAAGTTCCGATGCGTTAAACCTCTCAAGTTCCACCAATTCAAGAGTCGCCTTGAGTAACGTTTCAGGCTCCATGATGAAAGGTGCAGTCGGAGGCTCTGATGTTGTTTCCAGAGCAACGTTCTCTGCAGAACGAACATGCAATCCACCGGGCGACAGAACCGATTCCAGTAACTGCCTGATTTCTTCAGTGTCTAGAATTGAAAGTCCTCCCTGTAAGGTGATCCGACAAAATTCTGTATCAATTTTTTGCTGCTTAACCCAAGCTGCTGCTTTCTGCTTATTTCCTGCAATCTCTGTCGCAACCCCTATCGGGAGAACGACTGTGCGAGCTGGTGAACAAATCATAAT
>JAQTSK010000075.1 GCA_028711345.1 Candidatus Peribacteraceae bacterium | reverse complement strand
TCGTAAAGTCCGTGTGTTTTCAGAGAGTGAAGCATGTCACAGACCGTAACAGGTTTTTTCTCGGTGTTCTGCTCTTCAGGTTGCGGAGAAGTTCAAATTGCTACCCACTCGATTTCCCGAAGAGCCTAATTTTTATGGTTCGGATTCATGGACAGGAATATCCGTCTCCTGCAGATGAACCACATTCTCAAGCCAATGATGCAGAATTTCATTCGGCAGTCACCACGAAACTAGCCGAATCAACAACAGGTGGTTTACGACCTGCTCAGTCGGTAAACCCTGATGAAGAACTGGCTCGTCTACAAGCGATTGAGAGAAATGCTCGCGAAAAAAAAGCTGCGCTCGTTGAGCTAAAACAGCAAGCCTAGTCTTCGGTTGAAATTTGCTTGTCGCCATCCGCCCGCTTGTGGCGAGGTTCGCCTCCGGCGACTTACCGCTTGTCGCTCATCGCATCCGTCACCGCCCCTCTCTCCGCCCCCGTCACCTGAGCCGCATACTTAGCGAGAACGCCGCGCGTGTACCGTGGCTTCGGCTTTTTCCATGTCTTCAATCTCTTCGCCAATTCCTTCGCAGGGATTTCCAGCGTCAGCGTCCGCTTGCTGGCATCGATCGTGATTGTGTCGCCGTTCTTGACGACCGCAATCGGTCCGCCAATGGCCGCTTCCGGTGCGATGTGACCCACCACGAAGCCGTGGATGCCGCCGGAGAAACGACCGTCCGTTATCAACGCGACATCGTTCCCGAGGCCGCGCCCCATGATCGCCGAGGTCGGTGAAAGCATCTCGCGCATGCCGGGGCCGCCGCGCGGTCCTTCCGTGCGGATCACGAGGACGTCGCCTTTCCTGACGGTTCCGTCGAGAATTTTCTTCAGCACTTCCTCTTCAGACTCGAATACTTTGGCTGTGCCGGAGAATTTCAAGCCTTCTTTGCCGGAGATTTTCGCGACGGCTCCCTTCGGTGCCAGATTGCCTCTGAGAATCACGAGGTGGCCTTCCGGCTTGATGGGGTCTGAGAACGGACGGATAACCTTCTGATCTTTGGGATACGGCTTCACGCCTTGGAGATTTTCGGCAACGGTTTTGCCCGTGACGGTCAGGCAATCGCCGTGGATCAGCTTCCGGTCGAGCAGCATCTTCATGAGCGGGAGCAGACCGCCGATGTGCGTGAGATCCGCCGTGACGTATTTGCCGGACGGCTTCAGGTCGCCGAGCACGGGAACTTTCCTGCCGATCCGGTCGAAGTCATCGATGCTCAGCTTCACGCCGGCGCTGTGCGCAATCGCGATTAAATGGAGCACGGCATTGGTCGATCCTCCGAGCGCCATGACGACGGTGATGGCGTTCTCAAATGCTTTCTTGGTGAGAATGTCCCGCGGGCGAATATTGGCTTTGATCAATTGCAACACGGCTTCACCGGCGAGCCTGCAATCCGCAGCTTTCTCTTTCGATATCGCGATCTGCACCGAGCTACCGGGCAGACTCATACCCAATGCTTCGATCGCACTTGCCATCGTATTCGCCGTGTACATCCCGCCGCAGGAACCGGCGCCGGGGATTGCGCAGGCTTCCAGCTTTTTCAGCTCTGCGTCGTTCATGTCTCCCCGCGCATGCCTCCCGACCGCCTCGAAGACCGAGACGATATCGACATCTTTTCCATGGAATTTCCCGGGCAGAATGGTGCCGCCGTAGACGAAGACAGACGGCCGGTTGAGTCGCGCCATCGCCATCAGACACCCCGGCATGTTCTTGTCACAGCCGCCGATTGCGACGAGTCCATCGAACCCTTCGCAGCCGACGACGGTTTCCACGGAATCGGCGATCACTTCACGGGAGACGAGTGAATACTTCATGCCCTCGGTTCCCATCGATACACCGTCGGAAACGGTGATGGTATTGAAGATCACCGCCTTGCCCTTGCCCGTCGCATCGACTCCCGCAGCAGCTTCCCATGCCAGCTTGTCGATATGCATGTTGCAGGGCGTCACCATGCTCCACGTCGACGCGATGCCGATCTGCGCTTTCCTGAAGTCACCATCGGTGAATCCGACGGCATGCAGCATTGCACGACTCGCAGCCCGGTCCGTTCCATCGACGATCTGCGAGGAGTGAGGGCGGAGAGCGGTATCGAGAGGGATAAGCATGAGGAAATCATAGCAAAAAAATTGACGGGAAACATGCCAAAGCCGTATACTGATGACGGTCTCAAGCCGTGAGTCGCCCTGCAAAGGGTGATTTGAACTCCGCCCCTTCGGGGGCGGCTTTCATGTGTGTCGCCTGGTGGAGGGAGGGGGATTCGAACCCCTGCTCATGGGTCTCAAGCCATAAGCCACAACCTGCGCTCCCCCATACCGGCGACTGTACGATCGTACACCACTTTTCAGCATTGTGGAAAGGCAGATAGTTTCCTTCAAATCTTCCTCACCTGCACCGTCTCCACCAGCTGCTCGCCGGCAAGAATATCGGACACGACGATGATCCGGTCTCCCGCCTTCAGGAGCTCGCGTTCTGTTAAGAGCGAGAACGCGCGCTGGATGGTCTTCTCCGGATCTTTGGAAAACTCGATGCGAAACGACGTGACACCCCATGTGAGATTGAGCCTCCGCCGCACGCCGCTCATGTTGGTGAAGGCGAAGATGTCCGTATGCGGGCGGTTCATGGAGACGAGCGACGCCATGAAGCCGCGACGGGTGAAGACGACGATGGCCCGCGCCCCGATATTGCTCGCGATGGCGGCGGCGCTCTTGGTGATCTCGTGGCGCGGATCGTTCGTCTTCTCCGCGAGCGGCGCCTTGGATACCTTGAGCTCCTCTTCCATCCTCCGCGCAATGGTATCCATGACGCCGAGAGCTTTCAGAGGATACTTCCCTGAAGCGGTTTCACCCGAAAGCATCACGGCATCGGTCCCCTGGAAGATGGCATAGCTGACATCGGTCACTTCCGCGCGCGTGGGAGTGGGATGCTCGATCATGGATTCCAGCATGTGGGTGGCGACGATCACCGGTTTCCCCTGCTTCCGGCAGAGATCGACGATTCTTTTCTGCAGGAGCGGCACCTCCTCCACCGCGACTTCGGAGCCAAGGTCACCCCGGGCAACCATGGCACCGTCGCTCGCATCGATGATCTCATCCAGATGATCAATGGCGGCGATACTTTCAATTTTCGCGATCACCGAACCGGAGGCGTCATGTTCCTCCAGATACTTTTTCAGATCCGTCACAGTGGATGCGTCACGGACAAACGACAACGCGTAGAAATCGATGTTCTCCTCCATCCCGAACGCGATGTCCTGCCAGTCCTGCTCCGTCATCGACGGGATGGTCGCGGTTTTGCCGCGGATATTGATGTGGCGCCGTGACCCGAGCGTCCCGCCGTCGATGCAGCGACAATGCACGTCGGTTGCCGATTTTTCCATGACCTGGAAACTCAGGAGCCCCCCGTCGACCAAGATGACATCGTCGACGGAAACATCTTCAATGAATCCGTCATAGCCGATACTCGCGCAGTCGGAAGCATTGGCCGTATCGGTGCGGATGGTGAAGGTGAATGGCGCGCCTTTCCTGAGCGTGATGGGTTCCTTGAGATCTCCGCTTCGGACCTCCGGTCCCTTGGTATCCAGCATCGTGGCGACCGAATACTCACCCTTCTCATTCAATGTCCGGATATTCTTCATCACCTCGCGGTGCCATGCATGCGTGCCGTGGGACATATTGAGCCGCGCGACGTTCATGCCTCCGGCTGCCAGCTCTCTCAGGGCTTTGAGCGAGCACGTCTCCGGCCCGATGGTGCAGACGATCTTCGTGTGGCGCATGGACGGAATGAAAAATGGATAATGGAAAATTGAAAATTCAAAGGAGCGGGTTTTTTCCTGCCCTTCCGAAGCCCAGAAGGGCGAAGGAGGGTACCCGCGGCGTCGGTGGCAGGAGCGTAGTTTACAGGAGACATGAATCGGCGACCGGCATTGCATGTAGTATACTCACCGCATGAGTCCCACGCTGAAGAGATATCGCAGGCAGATTCTAAAGCTCGCTCGTGAAAAAGGAGCCCTCAATGTGCGTGTATTCGGCTCCTGTTCTCAGGGCGAAGAAACGGCAAAGAGTGACATCGATCTCCTCGTCCGGATGGCCGAAGGCATGAGCCTGTTTGATCAAATCGCCTTCATGCACGCCGTAGCGGATCTCACGGGGAAGAAAGTCGACGTTGTGGATGACCGCGGACTTTCTCCTTACCTTCGGGATCGCATATTGTCTGAAGCAATTCCTCTATGAAAGAAGCGATCAATTTGATTGACGATCCGGTTTACACAGAAGTATAATAGCGGATGTCAGGTCACAGGTCGCACCTGTAAAGGGCGATGAGAACTCCACTCCTTCGGGGGTGGTTTTCATTTGTCTTGTCGCTGGTGGAGGGAGGGGGACTCGAACCCCTATCTGAAGATGTCAGGTCTCAGATCACAGCCTGTGCTCCCCCCATACGGCGACTGTACGATTGTACACCATATTTTTGATCATAAATACCTTCGCCATGCTTCTCCTCAGAATTCCGATTACCAATGACAATTCGACACACTTCCCTCTCTTCCCGCATACTACACTCATGCGTAAACGCATCGCCCTTCTCCCCGGCGACGGCATCGGCCCCGAGGTCATGGCGGAAGCCGTGAAGGTGCTGGATGCCGTGGCGAAGAAGTTCAAGCATTCCTTCACGTATGAGGAAGCGCCCGTCGGCGGAGCGGCGTTCGACGTGTGCGGCGAACATCTGCCGCAGTCCACTCTGGATGTCTGTCGACGGAGTGATGCCGTTCTATACGGTTCGGTCGGCGGTCCGGTGAACGCGCAAGATCAGCTGAAATGGAAGGATGCGGAGAAACATGCCATCCTCGGAATCAGGAAAGCACTCAATCTCTCGATCAATGTCCGTCCGGCAGTCGTCTATAATTCACTCGCGCATCTGTCTCCGCTCAAAGATCGGATCATCGAGAAGGGCGTCGACATTCTCATCATCCGCGAACTCCTTGGCGACGTGTACTTCGGCGAACGCGGGACAAAAGGGAAACGCGCATGGGATGTCATGGACTATACCGAGGACCAGATTGCTCCGGTGATCGAGTTCGCCTGCCAGGCTGCACGCAAACGCAGGAAGAATGTTACGGTCGTCGACAAGGCGAATGTGCTGGATACCAGCAGGCTCTGGCGGAAGGTCGCGGGAGATATCTCCCCTCGGTTCTCCGATGTCGCGGTGGAGTTTCTGTACGTGGACAACGCCTGCATGCAACTGGTGACGCACCCGTCCCGCTTCGATGTGATCGCAACGAGCAACCTGTTCGGAGATATCGTGAGCGACGTCGCGGCGACACTGCCCGGATCTCTTGGATTGATGCCTTCTGCAAGCCTGGGAAACAAAGTTCACCTCTTTGAGCCGATCGGAGGATCCGCACCGGACATCGCCGGCAGAGGAGTCGCCAATCCTGTCGCACAGATTCTTTCAGCGGGGCTGATGCTCCGGCACTCGTTCGGGATGGAATCCGAAGCTGTAGCGATTGAGTCGGCGGTGAAGCAAGCCATTGAGCAGGGAGCACGGACAGGGGATATTGCGCTGAAGGGCGAAGCAGTGCTTGGAACGAAGGAAATGGGTGACAGGATTGCCCTCCTCATAGATCGCTGAACGTCACCCGCATCAATCCCCGCACCGAGTTCCCGACGTAGATTTCTTCGGCTGAGGCAAGATCTTCGGGAAAGAGTATCTTCTCTGTGACTGATCCTTCGGAAATCAAGTGTTGCCGCAGCACACCTTTGAGCAATCCGCAGGAAAGCGGTGGAGTATAGAGCTTCGAATTAAAGCGAAGGAAAAGATTGGTGATAGCTCCTTCGGTCAGTTCTCCACGTTCATTCTGGAAGATGGCATCCACGAAACCGGATTTCTTTGCACGACTGTACTCACGATTATAGAGATCACGATTGGTTGTCTTATGAAACAGAAAAACGTCGGATGAATCGACATGTTTCTTTGAAAGAACAATATTGCCAATCTGCTGATCGCTTCCAAACGCCTGTTCAATCCTTTCCGACGACAGTGTGACCTCCCCATTGCGACCAAGGAGGAACCGTACGCGGTACGACCACAGTCTATTGAGACGGAGCGCCGTTCCAAGGAGCTTCTCGAGAATTGTCGCGCGATTAAAACGAAAGTCGAAGTACGCGGCGGAATCCTGCAGGCGACTCAGGTGTTCCTCGAGGAACAGGAACGATCCCTTCTCGAAGCGCAGAGTTTCGATCAATTTGAAGGGCTTCCGGTCGATGGTGAGAAAACGCGCTTTGAGCTTCAGTTCACGCCATTCCGCATCTGCGTCGCTTAAGACCGTGATGCCGCCGCCGACGTGCATGGTGCCGTGGACCCCCACCCCCCGCCCCTCCC
>JAQTSK010000022.1 GCA_028711345.1 Candidatus Peribacteraceae bacterium | reverse complement strand
CGACGAGCCTACGGTCTGCGTGATGAAGAATATTTGCGGCTCAAAGTGCTCACTTGCATGCTTCCTAAACTTTGATCATGAAAAAGAATGTCAGATCAGTTTACCCACTCGATTACCTGAAGAGGCTCCAAGATATCGGGGCAGTGCTTCATCTGAAGAGGGCAAAAAGGAAAGAAGACAAAAAGGCAAGATGTACGGCTTTTTGCCCTGTTGCCCTTTTGCCATGTTGACTTTGTACGCCTTGGTTCATTGTCCTGAAACATGCGCGACACAACACTAGATAATCGGCTCCTCGAACACCTGTTCCGGATCAATCTCGTCCTCTTTGGGTGGGGCCGAGGCCGCTTCATCCCACTGCTTCAGCATCGTCTCCACGTCCGTCTTCGGGAGACAGTATTTGCGCCGAGACTGTTCGACGCACGCCTGCGTCCAGTCATTCTTCGGCCGCGGCGCGTCCAGCGTCCTGCCGGAAAACGCTTCACGCAGTTCGCCGTTCACCGACATTTTGAGGTAGAACTCGCGAATACCGAGGTTGATGATGTCGCGTTCCTTGAAAATCGGATTGTACTCCTCGGCCAGAATGTCCGCGTCCTCCGCACCGACGCGGAAGTTGATCATGGAACCGACGTTGCCGAATACCGTCTTGCGGACGACATCACTGAGTTGGCCCATGTACTGGTGCGCGATGGTCAGGTTCAATCGGTACTTGCGCGCCTCGGAGAGGATTTCCGTAAAGGTGTCGGTCGCAAAGTTCTGGAACTCGTCGACGTAGAGGTAGAAGTCCGTGCGCTGATCTTCCGGCGTATCTGCGCGACTCATGGCCGCCTGATACAATTTCGTGATGAACATCGCGCCGATGAGCGATGAGTTCTCCTCGCCGAGCAGACCCTTGGAGACTTTCATGAGCAGGATCTTCTTCTTGTCCATGATTTCGCGGATATTAAACTTCGTCACCGGCTGCCCGATCATGTTCCGGATCATGTTCGTCGCGACGAACTGACCGACTTTGTTGAGGAGCGGCGTGATGGCATCGGCATCGAACTTTTCGCTCCACGCGGCGAATTCGCTGACCCAGAAGCTCTTCACCACGGAATCGTTGATGCGCGACACGATTTTCTGGCGGTAATTCTTGTCCGTGAGCATCTTGAGGATCGAGAGCACGGTGGTGTTCGGGCTGTCGAGGAGCGCGAGCGTCGTGTAGCGGAGCACGTGCTCCAGACGATCCGACCAGTTGCTGCCGAACAATTTCTTGAAGATCTGCAGGAACCCGATGGTCACCTGCATCTTGTACGCATCCTCCACTTTCTCCAGCGGGTTGAAAGCGATCGGGAACTCGGTATCGCTCGGATCCAGAATAACGACGTCATTGATGCGGTGTTGCGGCACGTAACGGAGGCAGGCGTCGATCAAGTCTCCGTGCGGATCGATGACGGCGATGCCTTCGTTGTTCTTCAGGTCTTCGTTGATGAGCAGCTCGAGCAATTTACTTTTCCCCGAACCGGACTTTCCCACCACATACAGGTGACGCCGCCGGTCCGTGCGGCGGATGCCGAAGGGGACGAAGTTGTTGTGGTAGTTCGTGACGCCGAACGGACTCACGTCCTCCTCGCCGGCTTTCGGCAAATCCTGCGGCGGCTCGGATTTGCGGGCGAGCACGTGGACGATGTGCGGGACGACGTCCGCGTTCGGGAAGTGATAGAGCGTCGCGACCTCCTTGGCGCTGAGGACGAAAGATGTCGCATGCTTGCGCAAGCGGTACTGTGTCACGAATCGCGCCGGACTTTTGGACTCAATCCCATGGAATTCGTTGATATCCTTGTCATTGAACTGCGAGAAGCTGCTCGTCACCGCTGCCAGTTTGCGGCTAACCGAAGCGCGATCGGGGCTTAAATATGCGCAACGAATACTGACGGTATACGGCTTGATTTCCATCTTCTCATGCGCCCGCTTGTGACGAACGGGCTGGATGCTCGCCCTGCCGCCGGGACGCATCCGATCCCGGATGGAGAAGAGATGAAGGAAGTCCGTGATGCGGATGCGGATTTTCCGGATTAGATGGTAGAAGGCGGTATCATCCTGCGGTTCGGCAATCATCTGGACCCACACCTGATCACCCGAGGGAATTTTGGAAATCACGGAGAAGATACGCGTCGCACTGTCCTCCTCGAACATATCATACGTTTTGACAGGATAAATATCCGAATGGTGAAGAGTGACGGTCGCACCGGCGAACCCCAATCGGTCGGGATCGTATTGCAGCGTGTAATCCTGCGTCTCCTTCACTTCGGCATCCGGAAATGATGCGTAGACAAGACCTTCGACGGTCTCCAGCAATTTCTCCTCCACGACGATGAAGAAGTACGTGTACTGACCCATCCCGAAGAACTCCAGCGACACTCGCTTGCCGGTGAACGTATTGCGCATGTTTATGAGCAGTTCCTGGAACTTGGATTCCAGTTTCATGTTCCCTTCCGTGCCCTGCGGCACCACCACGTGAAAGTAGCGAAGATTCGACATCGGTCTTAGGGGTCAGGGGAAAAGGGTCCCTGATAGCTAATTATAGCGGAGAATGGAGGGTTTTTCCATTGAAAACGGGGCCGGCGGCAACACAAAATAACCGGCCGCAGCAGACGAATGCCGTATGCCAATACTATCTGGGAGTGACGTACGGGAGGAACCGACTGACGATCGTTGCCGCTTCAGCTCTGTTCACGGGTTCGTCCGGACGAACCGTCCCAAGCGGCTTGCCGTCCGCCGCAGTGTCTCCCCGTATGATCCCGAGCTTCGTAGCGGTGAGCACGGCTTCTCTGTGGGGATGGGAAACGGGAAGGTCGAGGTAGGGATCGGGTGCTGTCTGCGGAGCAAGGTCAAAAGCTTCCATGAATATCCGAATGACCGCCGCACGTGATGCAGGTGCATCGACCTCCAATGCGGGATAATACAGAGACGGTAATAGGGATTCGGCTGTCGCAATGTACGCGGAAGCCCAGTGCTGTCGCGCCGAACGGTTGATCGGAATTTTCGCGACAGCGAGCGGTGTATCGGCGGCTTCCAGTGCCATCTTGGCGACTTCCGCATAGGTCACGTTGTCGCCGGGTCCGAAGAGTCCGAGCAGACGCCCCGAAGCGTCGGCGTATCCGGAGACGATGTGCCGTTGCAGCAACTCATGGATTGCGGCGGCGAACCACGCGGAGACGGGAACATCACGGTACACGGTCGAGCGACCATCCTCGATCATCAGAAGAGAGCCATGGTCACTCGGAAGAGACGCCATCGATGAAACACGTGCGGATCGGACGACGGTTAACCGCACGGAAGCGGAAGGGGTTCGGACGGAGGATGCACCTTCGTCGCTCGCTCCGGACAACGACTGTGTCGGAGGTAACGGTGACGGAGAGGAGGAAGAAGACGACCGCGGCGAAGATCCGGACGACCGGGAAGTCGCAGCGGGAACGGACTGATCGACTCCCGTGCCAAAGGACGGGGTGCCGGATGCCGCCTGTGCCGTGAACGCATCCGCGCCGATGCCGCGGAGCGCCGGATACTGCGACCGGATGCGCAGCTGTTCCGGGGTGAGACCGAAGTGTCCATGCGATCCCTCCGAGATCCCCCGCAGATCCGGATCGATCCGGTAGACGGGATCCGCTTCCCGCACAGGCAAACCCTTCAGCCCCACGGTATCGGGAACGTGATCCCCTTCCGCCGCCGCATCCAGCTGATACCAGGCGTTGTGATCGAAGGAAAACGTCGCCGCGAACGGGTTCTCCGTTTTGTAGGCGGTGAACGACGCACGGTACGTCATCAGGGAATCGTACTCGTATACCACAAGGTTGTGCGCGAACGTACCGTCCCGCGCCGGCGGCAAGTTGTCCCCTTCCGCGGACGTGATTTTCAGGATGGATCGGTCACCGGCATCGGCACCCGTCATGACGATCGTGTTGTGGTGCACGTTGCCACGCAAAGATTTCATCCACATCACCGCCGCTCGGGTGAGTCCGGTACCGACAATGATGTTACCGGCAACGTCAATGTCCCGTGCCTCGAAGTCGAGCGGTGTGCCGTCGGGCATGGTGTCGCCGGGCGGTATCCGGAAGAACTGTAGACCCATGTCCTGTCCCACCTGTATGGCCTCCAATCCCGCGTCGAGGAAGAAGTTCCGCAGAACACGGACATCGGTACTGCCGCCCTTCACGGTCACGCCGGCAGTGGAGCCGACGGGGCCGCCGCTCGTCCAGCGGAACCGGCTGTCCTCCACGACGCCGAACCTGCTTGTCGTGATGTCCACCGCGGATCCTCCGCCCGTCCCCCAGTTGTCGATGGTGACGTTGCGGATCGTGAAGTAGTCGGTGTTCGACAGCTTGATGCCGTCGCTGTTGCTCGCGTTGTTCTTCCCCGCCGCATCGATGCCCGAATCCACGATGATGAGATCGTGGAGGAACAGGTGGTGGCTCCCCGACAGCGCGTAGCCGTTCTTGTCGCCCGTCGTGTGCACGCCGCTCGCGTTCTTCCGGCCCGCCCGTTCGATCCGGAAATTGCCGATGTTCAGATAGCTGCAGTTATCGACGGTGATGCCGTCCAGATTGGTGTCCGCGATGACCGGCGGATGCGCGGGATCCAGTCCGCGGATTGTAATCCATGCACCGCTCGTGCCGTGAATATCGTGGAGGTACAACCCCGTCTGATCGTTCCATATGTTGGTCGGCGCGTAGGTGCCGGGCGCGACGAGGACGGTGGTTCCCGGAACGGCCGACGCCACGGCGGCCTTGAGCGCCTCCCGCGACGCCACGAGGACGACGGGGTGCGCCGGATCGGTGAAGTACGCCGTCAGCGTGTGCTCATCCGACCCCTCCGGAAGGGAGAGATCGTACCGCTGATCCGTCGTAAGGATTCCGCTCTTCACTGTCACGTTTCCGTCGATGACGACGAACGCGATCGTCCATCCGCTCTCCGGCGTGACGGTGAAACGGCGTGACGCACCGTCCGGGAGCGTGACGATCCCTCCGGCGGGGGACACTGTTCCGCCGGAACCGGCGTAAACACGAACGATGCCGCTCTCTCCGGCGGCACCGGCACCCATCGGAAGCGACAGCAGAGACAGCACAGTGAAACCGACCACCGCTCCGGCGATCAGCAGAACGTTCTTGCTGTGGATGATGCGGGATTCCATCTGCTAATTATCCGATGCCGTCTCTGAACAATCAACAACTATGCGGGGATTTTTTTATGCGGAAAAGCTCGCGACCCTGCGTGCCGGAATCGTACTCGGCGTGCTGAGCCGCGTGTCACAGGAGTGGTTCAAGCGGCAGAGGAGCGATTCCTGAGAGGATTCGGATTCTGAGGAAATCAATAGACAGCAGTGAGATAGCACTCCTCACACAACACCTGCTCTGGCCTCTCCGGCGCATAACTTGTCACAATCCCCTTCCCACACTTAGCACAACCGCGATCCCACAACCTCCTCGGATTCCGCAGTGCGATACGCTCTCGATGCCGCTGGTTGGGACACTTCCGCGGAATCGGAATATTCATGTCGCGGTAGAATTTGAGTTCCTGCGGAATGATCTTGTACGGCTTGCCGGTCACGGAACAACGGAGAATCTGCTTCGTGACGTCATCCGGAACATCCGCAATTGAGTCCGGAATCTGATACTGAGGACCGAGATACTGATCTTTCAAATCCTCTTCCTGATGCCATTTCCAACCCCTTGCCAAAATTTCCTCTTTTGACAGCGTGAAATGCTCCTCCGCCATTGTTTCGTTGTACCCGAACGGAGAAATACTCACAGGGAAGAATTCCCCCCATGAACCAGTCGCTTGGTTCACCCTGAGCGCCGTCGAAGGGCTCCGGTTCATGGCAAACCCATTTCCTCCGTCATGACGCATATGGTCAATGATTGTGGGAACCAGCTTCTCGTACTCATCCTTGGAATACTGCTTATTCAGGATGCAGTACTGCTTGTGCTTCAGCCCGATGCACCCGAAGCAATTCTTGCAACGGAAGCAGAGGCTGGAATACAGCACTTCACGGTTGAACCAGCAGATGTCATTGAACGCGTGCATCGAATTCGTCTCACTTCCGACAGCTTCGTATACCAATTCCGAATGATCGTCATTGTTCACGTCGTACGCGTCCTTCATGAACGTCGCGTTGCAGACGAAGTTACAATCTTCGACGTTCATCACTTCAAAACAATTCAACGCATGCTTGGAATGGCTGATGGCATTCCCGGTGCAACTGTCGGCATTGATGCAATCCATGTACTTCCTCGGCTGCGCCCTTTTCTGATCCTCGAAATTTTCCCGAACCGCACCAATGTCCTTTCGGAGCATCCCAACGGCCTCCTCATATTCCGCCTTCTCAAATTTCTTGTTCCCGATGCAGTAGGAAGCATTCGTTAATCCGTAACAGGCGAAGCAGTTCTTGCATCCGTGAAGGTTGTACCCGAGGTAACAATCGGAGCAGTTGGCGCAATTCTGAAGATACAGGCAGTTGTAACAATGATCGGAATTGAGCACTTCGTAACAGAGCTCGCCATCTTCCAGGCTGGAACAATCCGCACAATTCCTCGATCTCCATGAACGATTCATGTACAGGGAATCCTCACACTCAGCCGATGTGAAGAGCAGGTAGGAATTTTTGTTCTTGAGCGCGAAATTGCAGTACTCGGCGTTCTGGTGATTCATGTTGATCAGACTGATGCGCGGCGCTTCATGGAACAATGCGTCGAATTGTTTGAAGAACGATTGAGCCGGATCGTATGATCGCCCGGTCGCCAGCGGATCCCAGTTGTCACTCCACCACGCTTCCTGATCATAGATCTTGTACGGCTTGTCCGGTGAGTACATCGTGATCATCTGCCTACCCGTCAGATCACATTTCCGATGGTAGAGGCATCGCTCATTCCTGAAGGCCAAACGACGTTGTTGGCGGCAATCCGGACACAGCGTCGGCGGCGGGATCAACTCTTTCTTTCCGTTAAATGTCGGCGAAACCTTCTCGTAGAACGCGAGATCGTCCGAGGTGATCTCGAAGGCCGATTGGCAGAGAGGGCAATGCTGATTCATAGGATGACTTGTGATAGAATAGAAACATGTGGACAGCAGTCATCCATGAAGAAGACGGCATCTTCGTCGCCGATTGCCCGGAAGCGGGTACGGCAAGCCAGGGACATTCCGTGGAAGAGGCGCTGCAAAATCTGAAAGAAGCGACGCAGCTCTATCTGGAAGAATTCCCCCAGTCCGTGCGATCTCATCCCTTCGTGACGACGTTCGAAATGGCGCATGCCTAAGCTGCCACGGACGTCGGAACGGAAAATTCTTGCCACGCTGGAACGCATGGGCTTGGTCATCGTTCGCCGAAGGGGAAGCCATATCATCCTCCGGAAAAAAGACCGGGGGTGTGTCTTGCCGGACCACGACGAAGTGGCGGTGGGGACACTGCGAAGCGTACTTCGACAAGCGGACATCTCCCCGGAAGAATTCCTGAAGAACTTTGATGCGTAACTTTCGACGATGACTGGGGTGACGGGCATTGCAGAGGATTAAAATAAAGGGAGCGGGATTCCTTCCCGCGGCATTAATACACAGAATTCAAGTAACAAGATTCGCAATACACACTCTCCGGCCGCTCCGGCGCATACGTCGTCTCGATCTCCTTCGCACACTTGGCGCACCGCCTTTTCCACAGATGCCGCGGATTACGAAGGGTCATACGATCACGATGCCGCTGATCAAAACAACGTACGGGGAGCGGAACGTGCATATCACGGCAGCATGCGAGTTCCTGCGGAATGATCTTGTAGGGTTTCTTTGTTGTCTCGCAGAGAAGAATCTTCTTCGAAATGTCGTCAGGAACATCATGAATGCTGTCCGGCACTTCCATGGGGGGACCGAGGTATTGATCTGCGCTCTCCTGCTGCTGCGACCAGCGCCATCCGCGATTGGTGACATCCTCCAACGTCATCGGAAAGTACTCCTGCGCCATGGTTTGGTTGTAACCGAACGGCGAGAGTTCGATGGGGAAGAACTGTCCCCACTCACCCGTCTGCTGCATGTGTTCGATGATCGTGGGAATCAGGGATTCATACTCTTCTTTCGTGTACTGCTTATTCAGAATGCAGTACTGCTTGCTCTTCAGACTCGCACATCCGAAGCAATTCTTACACGAAGAGCAATCCTGACAGTAGGCTGTTTCGGTGCTGAACATGGTGTTGTGACAGCAGAGGATATTCTGGCCATGACACGCGACACATTGGTAACTCAATTCACAACGCGAGGGGCAGTAATTGCAGTCGTAGGTGTTCACGAATGACTCGGCTGTCGCGAGGTAACGGCAGTCTTCACAATTTTTTGCATCGAACGAATCACGGACGCCCTTGCAGTTATAGAGGTAGTCGCCCGTGACATCCTGACAGTTGATGCCATGGTAGTGCCGGACGATTTCACCTTGGGCAAGCGCAGCCAGTTGCTGAGAGGCTGCATTGATCATCGTCCGCGATCCGCGATCAATTTCCTTCATCTTCCGGAGATATTCATCCTTTGAATATGACTGGTTAAAGATGTGATACTGCTTGTTCTTGAGTCCCACGCACCCGAAACAGTCGCTGCAGCCGGAGCAGTGCCGGAGCAGCGTCGAACTGGAACAGTTGTCGCAACCGTACGAAAACGCCACATCGTAACACTGTACGCAGTCGGTACATTCGTAACATCGCTCACAACGGTAGACGTAGAGACAGTCGAAACAATTCTTGGAGAGCCAGACGATGTGACCGTAACAGCAATCCTCATTGCCCACATTGCCTCCGATCAAGTAGCAGTTCTTGCTCTGGAAGGAGAAGTTGCAGTAGTCCGAATTCTCACAGTTGTTGTTGAAAATGGACATCCGTGGAACGACACTGAAGAGATCTGCAAGCTGAAGAAAGAATGAACGGCTTTGATCGAACGGTCGCCCGTACGAAAGCCCGTCCCATCGGTCGCTCCACCATTCCCGCATCTCGTAGACGGGAAAGGACGCCTGATCGTCGTACATGGAAATAATCCGCTTTCCCGAGAGATCACACTCAAGGTGACAGAGATTGAAGAAGTTCCGGTGTGCGATCCGTCGCTGTGAACGACAGGCCGGACAATGCACTGGCACGGGCAGTGAGAAATGCTGACCACTGACGGTCAAGCCCGCGTCGTGATAGAAGGTTTGGTCGCGTGCATCAGTCTCGAAGACCGATTGGCATTGGGGACAGGTGTGTTGCATAAAGATTGAATGAAAGCGGGTCTGCTGACCCGTAGGCTAATAAACAGAACTTAAATAGCAGGCTTCGCAATACACGCTCTCCGGCCGCTCCGGCGCATACGTCGTCTGAATCTCTTTTCCGCACTTCGCACATACCCGCCTCCACAATTTTCGCGGATTCCTCATGGCCAGTCTCTCTTTGTGCCGCTGCTCGGGGCACTTCCGCGGAATCGGGATCCCCATGGAACGATAGAACTCCAGCTCCTGCGGAATGATTTTGAACGGTTTTCCGAAGACGGAGCAGCGCAGAATCTGCTTCACAATGTCATCGGGAACATCCGTAATCACTGCCGGAATCTCATGATCCGGACCCAAATACTGTTCCTTGGAATCTTCTTCGTCGTGCCACTGCCAACCGTCTGCAATCGCTTCCTTTTTCGTTATCGGGAAGTACTCCTGCGCCAGCGTTTCGTTGTACCCCATCGTGGATAACTCCGGCCGCAGGTAATCCCCCCACTCCCCCGTTTTCCGCATGTGCTCAATGATCCTCGGAACCAATGCCTCATACTCCTCCTTGGAATACTGCTTGTTCAAGATGCAGTACTCCTTGTGACGCATGCTGACACAGCCGAACAAATTCGAACTGCGGTGACACTCTCGACTGTAGTAGACATCAGAACAATACCAGCCCAGAAATGTGCCCATACAATGCGTGCCGCAGGTTGAATTGATATTGAAGCACAACTCCACACCTTGAGGTGCCGTATAGTTGGCATCCTGACTGCTAATGCCATTTGGGGAATTGCTGACATACTTACAGTCCTGACAATCAGTGCAGTCATAACAATTCTCAGAGTGCTGACTGTTGAAGACCATGTCGCCCGTACAATCCTCACAGCTGAAAATTTGGAGAGCGCGGTGCGGCAATGTGACCGAAAGATCAGCAAGCTGCCGACGCATCGCATGGATGCCCCCAACCGTCAGCGGCAAATGCTTCTGAATCCGCTGCTCATACTCCTCTTTGGTCAATTGCTCGTTCAGATAACAATATTCTTTGCTCTTGAGTCCGAAGCACATGCAGCAGTTCTTGCACGACTGGCAATCATCAACCACCAAACAGCTGGAGCAATCACGCGAGTGCCGAAACCACATGCACTGGTAACACTGCTGGGAAGCGACGCCTTCGTAGCACCACTTGCAGCCATACAAAGAAAGTCCGTCGACCACGTCGTTGCCGCTGATGATGAAGCGTCCGAAGAGGCAGTCTTCCAGATTGGTCGCTCCCGCTATCAGATAGCAGTTGCGTGTATTGAGAGAATGATTGGTGTAGTAGCTGTTTTCCGCATTCGTCGTGAAGAGCCCCTGATGAGGAACGGCAAGATTGAGTTCCTTGAATTGCTCGGTGAACGTGCGCGAAAAATCGAAATCGCGTCCGTAGGATAACTCGTCCCATCTGTCACTCCACCACTCGTCCTGATCGTAGACTTTATACGGCTTGTCCTGCGCATACATGGAGATCATCGCCTTGCCGGTGAGATCGGATTTGCGGTGATAGAGACTGAGATCATTCCTGAACATCAATCGCCGCTGCATGCGGCAGGACGGACAGAGGGTCGGCGGCGGGATTAATTCTTTCCTTCCGCCGAAGACTGGCGAAACGTCATCGTAGAACTTCAGATCCTGATCGGTGATCTCAAATGCCGATGAGCAGTAAGTGCATGTTCTTTGCATGGATAGAACGGAGAAGATGGCTTATAGGAAAGCAAAATGCGGCACTCTGAAAAGTTTCCTGAAGAATGACTGATTATTGTATTGAAGTCGCCAATCCGGATCTGTACTCTCGCACTCTATGGCAAACGACAGTGACATCACCCTCCTGACAATTGTCCGGCACATGCAGGCAATGGAGGAACGAATCATGCAACGATTTGCACAAACTGATGCGCGCATTGATCGACTAGAGACAAAAGTTGACCACATCAAAGGATATCTCCTCATGCAGATCGACAACATGGACAAACGCCTCGATGGCATCGAAGTGGTGCAGTTGCCGGCGATCAGGAAGGCGGTTGGCATGGTCTAATACACAGCTTTGAGATAGCAATCATCGCAGTAAATCTGCTCCGCCCTTTTCGGCGAATATGTGGTTTCAATCCCCTTTCCGCACTCGGCACATTGCCTATCCCAAAGCTTGCGAGGATTTCTCAGAGCCAATCGTTCCTTGTGCCGTTGGTCGGGGCACTTCCGGGGAACGGGCAGATGCATCTGGCGATAGAAGTTCAGCTCCTGCGGGATGATCTTGTACGGCTTTCCGGTCACTTCGCAGCGGAGGATCTTCATCGTGATGTCATCGGGGACATCGGCGATAGAATCGGGAATCTCATACGGAGGGCCGAAATACTGATCCTTCGGATCACCATCCTCGTACCACTGCCACTTGTGCTGAGCGGCTTCTTCGCTCGTGAGTGGAAAGTAATCCTGCGCCGCCGTTTCGTTGTATGCAAAAGGAGAAATTTCCATCGGGAAGAACTCTCCCCATTCGCCGTTCTTCCTCATCCGCTCGATGATTTTCGGCACCAGTATCTCGTACTCCTCCTTCGTGTACTGCTTGTTCAGGATGCAATACTGCTTGCGATGAAGGGAGACGCACCCGAAACAGTCGCTGCACGCACGACAGAGGTAGCAGTACAGGAGACGGGACGACTGCACCCACGTCGCTGCGCAGAAGGCGGAAGACGAGACGGTGGGAACTGCAGCGCATTCATAGAGGAGCGTGCTCTCCGGTACGCCGTTTACGTCCATGCAATCCGTCGCCTTGATCCCCTGACTGACGTACCGGCAGTCGGTACTCTCGATCAGATCGAAACAATGAACGCAATTCTTGCAGTTCACCAGATTGTTGCCGGAGCTTCCCTCTGTGTTGATGTTGTGTGCGGCGCAATGCGGCTGACTTCTGTTCGAAGACGCGACAAGATCTTCGAGGAGCCTCTGCGATGATCCGAGCTTCGCGAGCAATTCCGCCTTCCTCCGTTCGTACTCTTCCTGCGTAAATTGCTTATTGAGAATGCAATGCTTTTCCTGCCGCAGGTTCGTGCAGCCGATGCAGTCGGAGCATCCCAGACAGGAACCCATGAACCAGCAATCGTGGCAATTTTTCAGGTTCTGCGAGAAATGCGTGCGCGTGCAGCCTTCGCAGTCGGTGCAGTGGGAGCAGAGCTCGCAATCGGTCACGAAGAGACAGTCGACGCACCGCCGGCTGCGGAAAAGGTAGCTGCCGAAGTAGCAGTCTTCGTTGAAATCGGATGCCGCAATCATGTAACAGTTCTTGTTCCCGTATGCGAAGTTCGTGTAGTCGCAGTTCTCGCTCTGACCGATCAACAGTGACAGGAGAGGGGTTGTTTTAAGCAGGTCGTCAAACTGAATGAAGAACGACTTCGTCGGATCATACGATCTGCCGGTAGCGAGAGCGTCCCATTGATCCGAGAACCATGCGTCCAGTCCGTAGACGACGTACGGCCTTTCAGGAGCATAAATCGAGATGATCTGCTTTCCCGTCAGGTCACATTTTCGTTGGTAGAGCTTCCGTTCATTCCTCCACATCAACCGTCGCTGCTGCCTGCAGTCCGGACACTTTGTCGGCGGCGGGACTAATTCTTTCTTTCCGTTAAATACGGGTGAAATCTTCTCGTAGAATGCGAGATCTTCTTCCGTGATCTTGAATGCCGATTGGCAGTGGGGACATGTTCTGTCCATGGATAGAACGGAAAAGATGGCTTATAGAAGAGGAAGAATCCTCATACGGGCAAATATCGAAAAGAAAGACAGAGAATCGTATTGAAATCTCAAATTGTGATCTGTAGTCTCGCCGTCTATGGCAAATAACAGTGACATCACCCTCCTGACTATTCTGCAGTATATGCAGGCAATGGAAGAACGACTGATTGCAAGAATTGCCAAAGTCGAATTTGAGGTTGGAGGATTAAAAATAACAATCGGCGGACTGGAGACGAACGTTGAAGGACTGAACCATGAGGTAATGAATTTGGGGGAGCGAGTGGAAAAAGGGTTTGCCCAAGTCTCGCTGCAAATCGACAACATGGACAAGCGTATCGATGACATCGAAGTGGTCGAATTGCCGGCGATCAAGAAGGTTGTCGGCATAGCCTAATACACAGTTTTGAGATAACAATCGTCGCAAAAAATCTTCTCAGACCGATCCGGCGAGTAGGTTGTCTGAATCGCTTTTGAACACTTCGCGCACTTCCTCTCCCAAAGTCTGTAGGGATTGCGCTTCGCCATGCGTCGCCGGTGCCGCTCATCCGGACAGAGTGTCGGCGCGGGAAGATCCATCGAGCGGTAGAACGCGAGCTCCTGCGGAATGATCTTGAATGGCTTCTTCGAGGCTTCGCAGAGCAAAATTTTCTTTGATAATCCATCTTTCACTTCGGCAATAGTCTCGGGGAGATCGAAGTGCGCACCCAAATATCGATCGTGAGCCTCCGCCCCTTCATACCATCTCCAGCCGCGCTTCAGTGCCTCTTCCTTCGTCATCGGAAAGAGATCCGGCGCGAAAGATTCGTTGTAGGCAAACGGACACAGGTCCATCGGAAAGTATTCGCCGTATTCGCCTGACTGGCGCATGTGAGCAATCAATGTCGATCTCAATGCCTCATAATCAGCTTTAGAATACTGCTTGTTGAGAATGCAGTACTCTTTCCCTTTGAGGCCCACACATCCGAAAATATTCTTGCTATGAAAGCATTCAAATGAATATTCCGCATTGCTCACCGTGATGCAGTTGGAGCAGAACTTCACGTTATAGGTCCGGTCGCCGCAGGCAGAACATTGATACACCAGCTCGCTGTTTTGTCCCCATGAATTGAAGTCCATGCAGGACTTGCAGCCCAGAGAAATCTTCTGACAGTTGCGGCAGTCTTCGATGTCTTTCACATCGAAACAATCCGCGGCTCCTTTGGCATCGTAGATCCGATCACCGGTGCAGCCTTCCGCTCGCTCAATGAGCAATGCTCGATGCGGATGTGACAGAAAAAATCCTTCGGATTGCTCCTGTGCTGACTGCAGACCTGACCTCGAATTCAAGCCAAGAGCCGCCTTCTTCACTTCATATTCTTCCTTTGAGTATTGCGTATTGAAAATCATGTACTGCTTGTGCCGCTGGTTGATGCAGCCGATGCAGTCGGTGCATCCTTGGCAATTGAAGAGAAAGAAGCTGTCACTGCACTGCTGACAGTCCTGACTTTTCCGAAGCATCTGACACCCGACGCAATCGATGCACTCGTAGCAGCGCTCACACTCGTAACACACCGAACAATCCACGACGTTTTTGCACTTCTTGAGCAGATTGGAGTAGTAGCAGTCCTCGCAGATGTCGCTCTCCGAGAGCAGGTAGCAGTTCTTGATGTAGCCGGTGCAGTTGTTGTAGTCGCTGTTCTCCAGTGTCCCCGGAGTATTGAAGAGCGCCAAATGAGGAACGACACTCGTCAGTTCCTTGAATTGATCGAAGAACGGCCGGTTGAAATCGACCTCGCGGCCGTACGTGAGTCCGCTCCATCCGTCACCCATGAAGGCGTCCACGCCGTACACCGGAAACGGACACTCGGGATTGTACTGCGCGATGATCTGCTTGCCTGTGAGATCACACTTGCGATAGTAGAGACTCCGCGTGTTCCGTTCGCAGAGCCGCCGCTGCAGCCGGCAGGTCGGACAGCTCCTGGGCGACGGAACCGCGAACAGATCGAGAAAGCGCTGATCTTCAGATGTGATCTGAAATGCCGATGAGCAGTGGAGGCAGGTGGGCATGGAGAAGATCGGAAATCGGGGTCAGGGTAAGGAGAAAGTAACCAGAATGGGGAGCGGGTTTCCTACCCGCGGAATTAATACACTGAAGCCAAATAACACGCTTCGCAATACACGATTTCCTGCCTCTCCGGACTGTAGCTCGTCGCAATTTGCTTCTGACATTTCGCACACTTCCGATCCCACAACTTCCGCGGATTCCGCAGAGCCAATCGTTCCTTATGCCGCTGATCCGGGCACTTCCGCGGAATCGGAATGCCCATCTGACGATAGAACTTCAGCTCCTGTGGGATGATCTTGTAGGGTTTGCCGGTAACGTCGCAGCGGAGGATTTTGCTGCAGATTGAGTCGTCCGTATCGTGAATGGTTTCAGGTATTTCTACTGCAGGACCCAGATAGTTCTGTTGCTCCTGATCGTCGCGCCATGACAGACCTTCTTCTATCGCCTCCTTCTTCGGCCGGGGGAAGTATTCCTGCGCGAGTGTCTCATTGTAAGAGAAAGGTGAATCGTCCATCGGGAAGAATTCGCCCCACTCCTGCCCCGCGAAGCTCCCGTCAAAGGAGCGAAGTGGGGTCTTCCTCATGTGTTCAATGATCCGAGGAATCATCTGTTCATACTCCTCCTTCGTGTACTGCTTGTTGAGGATGCAGAACCGTTGTCGCTTGAGGCCGATACATCCGAAAATATCTTCGCAATTTCCGCAGCAGCCGCTATAGAGAACGTTATTGCCTGAGGGATAGATGAGGAAAGAGAAGAGGGTTCGTTGGCCCGCAATGCAGAAGCCCTGGTAGTCCAGTTCCGCTCCCCGTCCGACACCGTACTGATCATGGCAATCCTTCGCATCGGTGGGGATGTTCTGCGAGTACGCACAATCCTGCGCCAGTTTTCCGTCGAAGCAATGCCTGCAATCCTTGCACTGGAGAAGATTATCTCCTGTGCAATCTTCACAGTGGAGAAGATGTGCAAAAACACGAGGGTGCATTTTTCTCAACTCTTGAGCCTGTGTGCCGGCCATGGCAATGGCGCTTTCGGTCAGCGTCAGCTCCTTCAGTCGTTTTTCGAATGCTGATTTCGACAGCGGTTCGTTGAACAAGTGGTACTCCTTGTTTCGTAGTCCCGCACAACCGAAACAATTGCGACAATTTTTGCAGTCAAAGGAGAAATCGACAGTCGAGCACTGCGTCAAATCCTGCGAGTAGAAGCATCGGTAACACTTCTCGCTGTCGAGCAGTTGATAGCAGTAGGAACATTCTTTGCAGAAGGAGCAGTCTGCGCACCCGGTGCATTCAAAGAGCATGTGACTGTAATAGCACTCTTCACAATTATCAGATGCGAATAGGAGGTAGCAATTTTTCACCGCCCAATTGAAGTTTCCGTACTCAGAATTCTCACTCTGCTCGACGTGTCTGCTGGGAATCGGAACATTCCGGAGGAGCGTCGAGAATTGCTCGAAGAACGGGAGGGAGAAATTGAAATCTTGTGCGAAATCCTTCGCGTCCCACCTGTCACCCCACCACTCGCTCTGCTCGTAGACTTTCCATGGCCTCTCCGGCGCATAGATCGAGATGATCTGCTTGCCCGTAAGATCGCATTTTCTGTGGTACAGCTGCCGGTCGTTGCGCCAGGCAAAACGCTGTCGCGTCCGGCAGTCCGGACACAGCGTCGGCGGCGGGATCAGTTCTTTCTTTCCGTTAAACACCGGTGAGACCTTCTCATAGAACGAGAGGTCGTCCTTGGTGATCTCGAAAACTTGCCTACATTGAAGGCAGGTGCGATTCATTGACTGGTGTGGTACAATGCAAGCATGTTTACGGAGTATCTGAGGGAGGCAATGGCAACAGCAAAAATCGAGAAAATCGATGATCCGCTACCATACTTCGCTTCGCTGCCCGCATTCAAGGGAGTGTGGGCGCAGGGAAAAACAAAGAAAGAAGCTTTGGCGCAGTTGCAGGAAGTATTGGAGGAATGGTTGCTCGTGAAAGTGCGCAAGCAGCAGTTTGTCCCGACAGTCCGTCGGTACGACCTCAACGCGCTCCTTGCTGCATGACACGATTGTCGCCCGTTACGCGGCGGCAATTGATTGCGAGATTGTGAATCATCGGTTTCAACGGGCCTTTTTCCGAAGGACGACATCAATTTATGTCGCGCGGAAATCTCGACGTACATATCCCCAACCCTCATCAATCCGACATTGGCGTCGAACTTTTGAAGCGGGTATTGAGACAGGCCGGCGTATCGATCGACGAATGGCATAAGGATTGAATCAGAAAATTCCTGAGCCTACATTTCCGGCCCAGTGTCCACAGTATCCTCCGTCCAGTCAAAACCGTCGAACAGCAAAAGTGAATATTACAACTAATTGCTTTATATAAGCCAAAATACTTATTCCATTTTCTGTAGAAAAGATTTTACAAATAGAGTATATTAACTATGAACTATTAACAGTTAACAATTAACTTATGAAAACTTTTCGCTTTCGGGATTTCCAAGTTTACAAGGATGCAAGAAAATTCCGCAGCAAAGTTGGGGCAATATTGAAACAATTTCCTCAGTCGGAAAAATACCGGTTGGTGGATCAGGTTCATCGATCTTGCCTCTCTGTCCTCCTGAATGTTGCAGAGGGTTCAGCGAAACACTCCGATCTTGATTTTGCGCGCTTTCTTGAAATGTCCATCGGATCACTCAACGAACTCGTGGCAGGATTTGACGCAGCCATTGATGATCAATTCATTACTGAAGAACAACGAAAGGCAATCGAAATCGAAGCGGAAAATTTAATCAAACAACTCGGCGGTTTCATCAAAACCCTCCGTGCCCCAAAGAAAGAATCAACTCCGACGAGTTAATTGTTAATTGTTAACTGTTAAAAGTTGTTAACTGATCTCACCAAGCTCGGCCTGTCCGAAGAAGAAGCCCGCGTCTACCTCGCCTGTCTGGAGATCGGCGGCGGACCGGTGTCGAACATTGCGCGGAAGGCGAACGTCCAGCGCGTCGGGTGCTACCACACGCTGAACAATCTGCAGCGGAAACGACTGCTGAGCCGGTACGACAAAGGCGGTGTGAAGTGCTTTGCACCGGAGCCGCCGGAGCAATTCCTGAAGCTGGCGGAGGAGCGCGTCAATCTTGCAAAGGGGTTGCTTCCCGAACTGAAGACACTCGTCTCCGCACTCGGCTTCAAGCCGAAGATCCGGTTCTACGAAGGCAGGGACGGCGTGGAGCGCGTGTTTCAGGAATCGCTGGGGATCGCTGCCGCAAAGAAAGCAACTAAACAACCGTCGCAGAAACTGGAGATCCTCGGCTACACCGACCTGAAGGCCGTCACGGATTTCTTTCCGGAGTTCTTCATGACCTACACGCACGAGCGTCTGCGGCGCGGCATCAAGAGCCGGTACCTCTCCCCGACGACCGTGGAAACCGTCCACGTCCTCGACAAATTTCTCCCGAAGGACTTCGACCCGAACCTCATCGAAATCCTCCTCGTGAACCGCAACCAATTCCTCTTCGAGAACGAAATTCTCATCTTCGGCAACTCCGTGGGCGTCGTGTCGCTCAAGAAGGATGAGCTACTTGGATTGATCGTCGAAAGCCCCACATTCGCGAGGACGATGAAGGCGGTGTTCGATCTGGCATGGTTAGGCGCCACAGCCTTCGTCGCCAAATAATTATCGTAAGTTTCAATGTGCAAGAAAATGCTCAAATATCTTCAGGAAATTCAATACCGGAAATCTGAAGAAACGACGGAACCCCAGCGAGAAGATTTTGGGAGGTTCGTGAATCTCCATTCTCAGGAGAGAGGAAACATATCTCTCATTAATCTTTCCCCAAGCCATGGCCATTTCCCTTCTGTAACTCGGCGTTGGAACACTCGGACGACCACTGCACATTCTGAACATCGTATTATTGAGGGCGAGCCAGAGTGAGATGAATCGCACGCCCAAGAAATTGGCAGGTTTTGAATTGATAATGGAGGGAATGAACAACTTGGGAAGAACGATATCCCAGTTATCAACATCCGATACTGCGAATGCCATATTCCAAGTAACGTAGAGACTCACCCAGTTCTGACTGCATGGAATGACCGGAAAATGATTGTCGTGTCCTGACAATGAACTGTACAACGACTCAAGCGGACCGTCCGGAACAACAGTTGTCTTTTTGACCCGTGCATCAGGAGGACACACCTTCAGATCTTCATTGAGAGCAAACGCACACAGAGCGTTCGCTTTATATCCCTTCTTATACTCTGTGACAGCTGCCTCGTAGATATTGATGCGTACCCATTCGACGGTGTGCTCAAGATGATGATCCAAGGGAGACAGCAACTTCCTCTCGATGAAATTCCGCGCTTCTTTCACGCAACGATATTTTTTCCTGAACAACGTCATGAATGCATCAATGGAAATAGCCTTCATGGTACAGAACACGCTGTGCGTTATCGACAACCCCGCCATAAACGCCTTTACCGGCCTGCTGCTATCGGCTCCACAAAGGATTTCCTTCGACTGCAGATGATCGTGAAGCTCAAGAAAATATTGAGTGCTATTGCACATCGCCGCGGTCATCGCTTCGAGAATAAAAGTAACATGAACTGACCTCAGTATGTGAGGAGATGGCGAGAACCATTTCTTTGACAGGGCCAGTTCGGCAAATTCAACAATCGCGGGGTGCTTGTGGACGATGCCATGGACGATACTTTCAAACATCGACCGAAGCGGCTGAGGCCTGGTGACCGCATCGCCAAAAAACTTCTGCATCGGAAGAAATTTCGTTCTGAAATCATCCAGCCTCATTTCCTTGAGGAGAATCCTGATCACCTCAGGATCAGTTTTCATGTCCATTCGAAGCCCCAAGGCATCCATGGATTGTTCAATGACTTCTCGCGCCTTCGGGTTGTTTGTTCTCCACGGCATGGTTATGAGTTTGCTAATACCATTGTATGCCAATGTGACAAACATTGCAAATATTATTAAAAAGTGTTATGATATTCGCAATACTTCATTCCCCCATTCCCTATGTCGTCCACGCGTATTGTCCGGACACCCGTTACCGAGGAGCTCTACAGCAAGCTCTCCGGCGTTGCGAAAAAGAACCGCAAGAATCTTTCTGATTTCGTCCTCGAGCTCGTCGAAGACGGTCTCGGCCTCTTCGAAGATGTCACCGATATGGCCGATGAAAAAATCAAGTGCACCCTGAAGCGCTATGGCACGAAGCGTCAGGAGTCCAAGGATGCCAAGGAGACCCCGAAGAAAGAGGTCAAGAAGGGCGCCAGGGCACGCAGGAAGTAGTCCAAGACCTTCCGGTCCGACTCTCATAACACATGCACAAACACCTCTTCCTGACCCTGCGCAGGACAGCCCATATTGCGTTGAGAATGGGAATCGTCCTCATGCGGATTTTCCTCTTCCGGCATAAGAAGCACAGACAAGCGCATGCGGTTCGCCTCCGCAGGGCGATCGAACGCCTCGGCTCGGTCTTCATAAAGTTTGCACAGCTACTGGCACTCCGGCCGGACATGCTCCCGAGCGAGTATTGCCACGAGATGCTTCATCTTCTGGACGCGGCGCCTCCGGTAGCCATCCACACCATCGAGAAGATGTTTGAGGAGCAGTTTCCGGTCGGAATCAAAGAGGCATTCGCCTCGTTCGATCCCCATCCTCTGGCCGCAGCGTCCATGGGGCAGGTGCACCGCGCAACACTGAAATCCGGAACCGAAGTGGTCGTGAAATTCCTCCGGCCGAATCTGGAAACCATCATGCGGAGGGATCTCAAGATCCTCAGATTCGTCGCAAGCTGCTACGACGTCCTGACGCTGTGGTCAATTAATCTGGCCGCCATGGTGGATGAAGTCCGCGCATGGACGGACGAGGAACTGGATTTCCGAAATGAGGCAGCCTCCATGACAATCTTCCTCAAGCACATCGCGGGTGATCCGGTTGCCAACAGGGTGCCACGTGTCTTTACGGAATGGAGCTCCAGACGGGTCATCACGATGGAGTTCATCGACGGCTTCTCCATGAATCGCTACATGAAAGCCGTCCGAACGAAGGACAAAGATTTTCTGAAAACCGTCTCCAAGACACGGTTCTCGACGCACGATGTGGCCATCCGTCTCTTCCGCGAGTGCTGCAAGTACGTCTACCTGAAGGGAGTGTTCCACGGTGATCTGCATCCCGGAAACGTGATCTACTGTCCGAAGGAAGATGCCATCTACTACATCGACTTCGGCATCATCGGAACGCTGACGGACAGCCAGCGGCTGCAGTGTCTCAGGTATGCAAGGTCCTCGCTCTGCGGGGATACGTCGGATGCATTCGACGCGCTCATGAAGATGCTGGACATGTCGCACATTCGACACCTGTCCAAACTTCGGGAATGCCACGACAGGATTCTGGCAGGAATCTTTGCACCGGAATCGGCAGGTATCGCCGATCCGGATACGCCTCAGCGCATCGGAACGTGGCTGTCACAGACCATGTCACTCCTGCAGAAGTATCGCGTCAAGATACCGTTCTACCTCATCAAGTACTTCCGAGCCCTTGCGGTTTTTGAAAGTACGGTTTTTGAAATCTTTCCGGACCTGAGCATCCGTGAAATGGAACGGAAGATGCGGAACATCTCCATCGTGAACATTCTCAATCACTTCTCTGAACTGCTGGAAGGCGAACCGCTCAATGCGATGCTGCTCCGTGGAGTCAACGCCATCGAAGACTATCTGTACAAGGGGAACCAATCCTCTCCCGCAGAGCAACCGTCACCCGTGGCGTTGGCGGGGAAATTGCAATAGCAGATCAGAATAAGACAATGATCCGGATGGCCTTCTTACCCGATATTCTCCCAGAAGCACTTGTGGCAGTAGACCACGTACGGCGCATCACTGGGATAGACTGAGAGCATCGATCCCTTGCACTTGTCGCAGGTCCGCTTGTAGAGCTGGCGCTCGCTCCTAAGTGCCATCCGCTGACGATGGCGGCATGCCGGACAATGATCCGGCAGAGGCAACTTCTTCTGTTCATAGAACGTCGCTTCCGCGGCGATGACGATGAACGGCTTCCCGCACGATGGTTCCCCGCAGGTGAGCTTGATGGGTTCGGTGACAATGGCGGTTGCCATGGCTAGAGAGGGGGAAGGGACTGGATGACAGAGTCGGTTTCGGTCGCGAGGCGCTTCTTCTCATACTCGGTGAAGAGGTACGGCGTCAGGTTGTACTGCTTCGTCGCAATCAATTCCTTCTTGATCCGCTCCACTTCTTTCGCATAGTCCTCCGGCGAGTACGGCTGATTCAAGATGTGGTAATCCTTGTTCTGCAGATACACGCAGCCGAAGCAGTTCTTGAGATTCTTGGACCACGCGCAGAATTCGCTGTCCGAGCAGTAGTCGCACTGGAAGCAGAAATTCAGGTTGTATCCCATGGGGCAGTGGACGCACTGGTAACAGAATTCGCTCTCGACGCAGATGGAGAGATCGCAGCAGTTCTTGTTGCCATTCGTCTCGATATTGTAGAGGCAGTCTTCCAGCGCGAAGGAATCGTGGCAGCGGTAGCACCCTTTGCATTCCGACAGATGATTGCCGATGCAATCTTCGCAGCTGAACTGCTGGATGCCGAGGTTCGGCGATTGCTTCCGCACCTCATCGACGCGCTGCTGGATCCCCGCACGGTGGTCGGCATTACCGAGATCGATGGTCTTCATGCGGCTCTCATACTCCTCCTTCGAAAGCTGCTCGTTGAACATGCAGTACTGCTTCTTGTAGAGACCGGCGCAGCCGAAGCAATCACTGCAGCCGAAGCAATCCTTGCAAAACCTGCATTCGCGGCAATTGCCGCAGTCCTGGCAGTAGTCGCACATGTAGCAGGTGCTGCAATCGACGCACTCTGCGCACCACTCACAGTTGGCGCAAAAAGTAAGACCGCTGCAGCTGACGCACTTGCGGGAATAGCGGGCATAGTACACGTCTTCGCAGTAGAACACGCCGAAGCAGTAATAACAATTTTTGGATTTGACGGCGACGTCGGCATAGCCGCAGTTCTCGGCACCAACCTGCTTCACATTGAAGCGTGGTTTCTCCAGGAGAAGCCGATGGAAATCAGCTATAAACGACATGGATCAATCAAAAGATTATATCAGAGTTAAGCCTTTTTATCCAGATTCTGCAGTGAGTAATAAATGATGTAACGCAGACAATCTCGTCCTTCGTGAAGAAGCTGTAATGCAGCATTTCGATCTTCACCGTCGCCTGCCTCTTTGGAAAGTTCATCATCTGTCTGGATGGCAATATTTAAGCGTCCTATTGATTTATTAACCCAAGCAATTAGGTCGTCCATTCTTGCAAAATTAATATGCATCATCTTGCTCAAAGCCTCCGCACACTGCTTAGCAGCTTCAGGGTTCTCTGGTGGGGGCACTAGCCGGAGCTGGTCGATAAGTGTGTCGGTAGCCATAAGCATAGTTGTTTAGCATCACAATTATTTTCTTTTATCATTTAATCGTCTATTCTTCTCGACTATTTCTATAAGAACTTTTCGATTTTCTGCTTTCTAAAGCCAATAGAATGATATATAATTTGTGTTGAGTTCTAATCAACATTTTATGCCAATCCGCCCCTTCGACCGACGGATCATCGATCAGCTCGCCGTGCTGGGGTGCAATCCCCGCGAAGCGCAGATCTATCTGGAGTGCCTGAAATCCGGACCCGCCACCGTCCAGCAGATCGCAGTGGCTATGAAACAAAACCGCATTACCATCCACAGTGCGGTGCAGCAGCTTATCCGGAAAGAACTCCTTTTCGAGACACGGCGCGGTAAACGGCGTCTCATCGTCGCGGAGGAACCCGTGGGATTGATGCGGCTGCTGCAGAAGAAAGAGAACGAGCTGGCGCTGGCGCGGGAGAATCTGGAACATCTGACCCCGCTCCTCTCGTCCATCCAGTCCATGGGACAGGGAGTTCCCACCGTACGCCTCTACGAAGGAGTGGAAGGGTTCAAGCGCATGCTGGAGGAAACACTGACCGCCCGGGGGGAACTGCTGGTATTCAGTTACGTCGATCTCTTCTCCAAAGCGGTCGGTACTGAGTATCTCGAGCAATATTTCAGACGACGCGCCGCAAAAGAAGTCCATTCCCGGCTGCTGTTTCCCGCCTGTCCGTTCGTCGATCGCATGGCTCCCAAACAAAAAGAACATCTGGCACAAATCCGCACGTTGCCGCGGACTGTCGTCTGGAAATCCGGCATCTTCGCGTGGAATGATTGTCTCGCCCTTCTTTCCTTCACCGAGCAAAAGCTCACCTGCACGATCATTGAGAACAAGGACATCGCGCACTTTTTCCGGACGGTGATCTTTGAGATGTGCTGGAGGCAAGCTGACACGATAAGCTTGTAGCTTTTAGCTTGCGGCTTTGCTCAGTGAGCTGATGGCTAACAGCTACTAGCTGTCAGTACACCTCCTTCAGATAACAACCTTCGCCCCTCGACTCGCTTCGCTCGCTCGGGGTGAAAATTGCTCAATAAACTTCACGAAGGTAGCAATTTTCACAATAAACCTTCTCCTTCCTGTCAGGTGAATACGTTGTTTCGATGTCCTTCCCGCACTTCATACAAGTCCGCATCCGGATCTTCCGCGGGTTTCTGAGTGCCATCCGCCTGCGATGCCGTTCATCGGGGTGAAAATGCGGTATGGATAAGCCTCGGTCGCGGTAGAACTGCAGCTCCTGCTTCACGATCCGGAATGGTCGTTTGGTCGCTTCGCAGGTAATCGCCCAACTCAGAATATCATCAGGAATTTCTGCGATGTCCGAGGGAAGATCTGCCGCCTTGATCACCTTGGACACCGCCGGCATCTCTTCCTCGCCGTCTTTCCAGGGAAAACCAAGGGAGCGGGATGCTTCCCGCGTCATCGGGAAGTAGATGTTCGCAGTCGTCTCGTTGTACCCGAATGGCGCGCAGGAAGGAGAGAAGAACAATCCCCATTCATTCACCGAGCGCATGTGATCAATAATCTTTGAAGCGAGACTCTCATACTCCGCCTTGGAATACTGCTTATTCAGAATGCAGTGCTGTTGCTTCTTCACCATCACGCAGCCGAAGAGATCGGTGCATCCCGCCTGCACCGTGTCGCAGTAAAGAAGATTCTTGCCGCTCCATGAGCCATGCGTGCAGATGGTGTTGTACGACCCGTATCCGAAGCTGATCCCGTTGTACCCCAGCTCCGCATCGGTCGTATGACAGACATCCATGAGATCTTTCACATGGAATCCGGTGTAGACGTTTGAACAATCTTCGCCGTACGAGAGATCGAAGCAGTGACGCACGTTCTTGCAGTTCTTGAGATAATCGCCCGTCGCGACTTCGCAGTTCACGGCTTCCTGCGCGCGGTGAATGCTCTGCGCTTTCAGCTGCTGAAATTCATCCTTGATCTGCGGCAACTCGCCTTTCGAAATCCGCGTCATGAGAATCTCCCGCTCACGCTTGAATTCTTCCAACGTGCACTGCTTGTTCCGCACAACGTTCGTTTTCTTCCGAAGATTGGTCGACAGCAAACAATCCGCACATCCTTTGCAATCAAACAGGAACTTCGATCCGGAGCAGTTGCTGCAGCTTTCGGAGAACAGGAGATCATGCGATTTCTCGACGTCCGTCACTTCGTAGCAGTAGAGCGACTCGAGGCAATTAAACGCATCCATGCATCCAAGGGACTTCACCACCTGATTGCCGTAGTGGCAGTCCTCGCAATATTCCGCAGCAAAGAGTAAGTAGCAATTCTTGTTGTATCCCGAGAGATGCACGTACTCCGAGTTCTCGTTGGCGACGGCATTCAGCGCCATGCGCGGCACCTGAATCTGCAGTGCGCGGAATTGCTCGAAGAATGGCTGACTAAAATCGTACGGCTGTCCGAAGCTCATGGGATCCCACCTGTCCGACCACCAGCATTCATGGCAGTAGACGATGAACGGCTTGTCCGTGGAGTACTGGGAAATGATCGACTTCCTGCAAAGATCGCACGTCCGGCGGTAGAGGCAGTACTCGTTGCGCCAAAGCAAACGTCGCTGCTGCCGGCAGTCCGGACAGAGGATCGGAGGCGGAATCAGCTCCTTCTTCCCGCCGAAGACCGGCGAAATCTTTTCGAGGAAGGCGAGATCATCTCTCGATGTTTCGAAGGCCGATTGGCAGAGTGCGCAGGATGACACGGCAAAATTGTAGACTTCCGGCAGGCGGAGGCAAATTGTGAGCGGCTGATCCTTGGAATCGCTTGGATAAGGCAAAATATGAGATCCGATTCTCTCAATCAACTGTGATTATTTCAGACAACAACCCCCGCATCCCAGATAGATCTGAACTGCTGACGGTACATCGCGAGTAGTTCCGGCTGACGAATAACGATGACCTGCGGATTGGATGTATCGCAGATAAAGTGGCACACACGATCATCTGTGAAACCCATGTAATCCCGCTTCAGGGGAATGTTTGCCGTGAGACGCGTCGTGCGAAGCTCACGTGAGTCGCGCTTTGAGAAAAGCTCCGACTCCGGCGACGGCGTATTGAGCGTCGTTGCGAAGGTGTGCCTCTTGAGCCTCTTCTGCCGGAATGCGATCTCTTCCGGAGCGAAATCCGACAGACCCGCAACGCGCCAGTAATTCTGCATGGAGCCGAAGGAGATGTACTCGTCTGTACAGCAATCCGGCAGCTTGAAGTACTCTTCGCGAAACGCATCCGGCCCTTCATGCAGTTCCACCGGATCATCGAACCCGCTCTCCGGTTCCGTCGGCAAATATTTCAAGAACGGCGTCATCTTCTTCAGGTTCTCCTGCAGCCGACGAATCTTCCGCTCATCGGATTCCAATGTACTGACCAAGGCATGCAAAGACAGAGCCTTGTACATGCGCTCCTTCCGATTGACCGGCGACACTTTCAGCAGACCCCGATCCTCCAGTCGCTTGAGTGTCCGGTACACCGTCATGACATTCATCTTGGTCTCAGCCTGCAGCTGCGGCGCACTCGTGGCGCCTGATTTGAGCAGGAGCAAATACAAGCGCGTCTCGTCATCGCTGAGACCTGCCAGACTGAGGAGCTCGCCTAGGCGGCGGAACATAGTGGCGCATTGTAGCACAAGTGCGTGGCGCAAGGCCTCTGGCCTGCGGTTAAGCGGACGTCGCGTCCGCCCTGTCATTGTAAGCACGATGCTCGCATGACCGCTTGTCCGAGACGCGCGCCACAACTTCTATTCAGTACACTTCTGTGAGATAACACTCTTCACAGAAAACTTTCTCAGGTTTTTCCGGTGCAAAGCTCGTCTTCATCCCCTTCCCGCACTTCGCACATTCCCGCTCCCACAGCTTCCGCGGATTGCGCATGGCCATCCGCCGCTTGTGCCGCTCATCGGGATGGAGACGGGGAACCGGGATCTGCATGCGTCGATAGTACTCAAGTTCCTGCTTGATGATTTTGAAAGGCTTTCCGGTCACTTCACAGTGAATGGCCCAGTTGAGAATGTCATCCGGAATATCCTGAATGGAATCCGGCAATTGCGCGGCAGGGATGATCCTCGTTATCTTTGATGGCTCTTCGGTGCGGTCTTTCCAGCGCCAATGGCGTTCTTCGACTTGGCTCTTCGACAGCGAAAAATGATCCATTGCCACAGTCTCGTTGTACCCGTGCGGCGACAGAACGACGGGGAAGAACTCGCCCCATGAACCACTCGCTCCGCCACTGGCGGTCACGACCGCCGTGGCTCCGCTCGGGTTCATAGCTGCGCCACCACCATCATGTCGCATGTGATCGATGATCTTCGGAACAAGCGTTTCGTACTCCTCCTTCGTGTACTGCTTATTGAGAATGCAGTATCGCCGGTTTTTGAGTGCAACACAGCCGAAGCAATTGCTGCAGCTCTTGAGCATCTCGCAGTAGAAGCAGTAGGAGTTGTAGGGCCCGGTGAGATAGAACGCCGAGTGCTTGAGCCCGACCGTCGAGATGACTTCATAGTCCGCTTCGGGATCGTAGAGTGAGTAATTCATGTCGGCGCAGTCCTTGGCATTGAGGACATCATAAAGATGCGAGCAGTCTTAGTCTTCTCCGATACGAGATGAGCATGAATCGTACACCCTGTTCCGACGCAAGATGAGCATGAACGTTTTACAGTACGAGATGAGCATGAAGTGACAATCGCACTTTGTGATGAGCGTGGGATTT
>JAQTSK010000074.1 GCA_028711345.1 Candidatus Peribacteraceae bacterium | reverse complement strand
CAAGCGGAATTCCTCAATGCAGTCGGTACATTCGAATCCGAAGAATCACCGGAGGCAATCAAGGAAATGCTCGAATCGATTGAATCCGCATTGGGAAAATCCCCTCCTTTCCGCTTCGGCCCACGGACGATTGATCTGGATATCCTGCTGTTTGGAGAACTCGTGCTTCCTGATCGTTCAACGTGGATGGCAAGGAAGCGATCAGCGATCAGCGATCAGCGATCAGAAATTCTGACAATACCGCATCTGAAAATTGATAAACGCCGCTTCGTCCTCGAGCCGCTTTTGGAGTTGATCGATCCGGAAACGATCCACCCTGTTCTTGGAAAACCATTATCACAATCCCTGAGCGGCATACTCGATCAAACGTGCGAACGGACAACGATCGTTCTATAGTGACGACCTTCCAAGTAGACCCGCTCTCCACCTACCTTACCTACCTTACTTTCCGTACCTTCCGTACCTTCCATGGAGAACAACTTCCGTTCCCTCCTCGGCGCCATTGTCGGCGAAAATGCATCGAGGCCGGGACTCAAAAAAACACCCAAGCGGGCTGAGGATATGTTCCGCTTCCTGACCTCCGGCTACGACCTTGATTTGAAGAGGGTGATTAACGGCGCGCTCTTCGATGCCAATACCGACGGCATGGTGATCGTGAAGGACATCGAGTGTTACTCGCTCTGCGAGCATCACCTGCTCCCCTTCTTCGGCAAAGTCCACGTGGGATACATTCCGGACGGAAAAATGATCGGACTCTCCAAGATCGCGCGGGTGGTGGACATGTTCGCCCGTCGCCTGCAGGTACAGGAGCGGCTCGGACAGGAAATCTGCGACGCGCTCTATTCCATCCTGAAACCCGTAGGCATCGGCGTGGTCATCGAAGCCAATCACCTCTGCATGATGATGCGAGGCGTGGAGAAGCAACACAGTGCCGCCATCACCAGCCACATGCGCGGCAACTTCAAGCGCGATCCGAGGACCCGTGAGGAGTTCCTGAGCCTGATTCGAGCGTAGTTCATTCTCAAGTGCAATCCAGGAACATCAAACCGCAAGATCGTACCGCTTCATGATCGATGCATGAACAAGCTCCTGATGCATTTGAACGAAACCTTCCTGCGTCTTCGCTGCTTGCTCGACAAGTCTGTTGCCGTCTTTACCTGCATCATTCAGCAGTCTTCTTTCTGCATCGGCGACTTCCTGATACCGCACATATTCAGCCGGGCGATCCGTCTCTCCGCCTGATTCGGCGTTCATGGCGTCATCTTCGCGGTTTTCACGCCGCTCCACTTGTCCTGCCTCGTCCAACACCTTTTCACCTGTCTCGACGGGTAACTCCAAGGTTGCATTGCCGGTTTCCTGCAACTGATGAGCATGCTCATGTTCGGGAACTGACGGATCATCCAAAGCCTGTGGAGCGATCCCGACTTCTCTCGAATCATCGTGCTGGACACCGGCAATGTTCCCCTCGGGCTTCAAAACGTAAGCGTCAGGCGTAGGTTCCACCACTTCCATCCGCGCATTGTGATCTTCCTCGGTCCGCTCTTCGACAACCTTCTGGACATCCTCGGAAACTTGCAATTTCAGCACTTCGATATTCGCCGGTGTCGCAGCGCCATCTCCACCTTCCGCTTCACCGACAAGCTCCCGGTAGAACTCGGCGCGCTGGATTTCCTGGACGTCTTTCACCCTCGCTCCCTTCTCGGCTGCGATTTCCAAAGCACGCTGCCGGGAGAATTCCTGCACCTGGTCAATCCGTACCGTGTCCAATGCCTCTGCCGATGGTGTGTGCTCTGCTGTGTGCATGGCCACAGTCTCATGGAGATCTTCGCTCACTGAAATCCCGAAGACACCCGAAGCCTGCGCACGATTAAATAACCTCAGTCCGAAGCCACAATCACGATATCACCGAACCCGCTTTCGCGCCTTCTTCACCCCGTTCTCATCCTTCAGCGCCGACTTCTCGATCATGCTGTAGACCGCCAGTTTGGAAATGGGGAAATGCTTCCCGCTCTTCGCATCGCTGCTTCCGTTCCCGTTCTTCTTGTGCTTCCCCTTCCAGATCTTGTCGATGTTGACTCGGTACATGTTGTGGTACTTCTCCAGCTCGTCGGGGCCGGCCATCTTGAGCACGTCCAGCTCCGGCGCGAACATTTCACTGTAGCGGTCGCGACGCCGGATCTGCTTCGCGGAACCGTCTTGGTACATCATGATCACCGCGGGACGCTTGATGGTGTTGAAATTGGAGGACATGACCTGCGCGTACGCACCGACGTCCATGATGGCGAGCAGATCGCCTGCGCGGAGCTTCGGCATGTCAATATCGTGACGGATCAGGTCCCACGCGTCGCACGTGTTGCCGGCGATCGTGACGGTGTGGACGCGACGGGAGTTCATCTTGGACGCGGGGAGGATGTCGTACTGGATGCCTGTCTGGATGAGCGCGTCGGGGATGAAGTTGTACGTGGAACCGTCGGCGATCACCATCCGCCGCTTGAGCCCCAGCCGCTTCTTGGAAATCACGCGCATCAGACCGATGCCGGAATTGAGCACTATGCTCTTGCCCGGCTCGAAGATCAGCTGGAGATGGGAGATGCCGTACCGGTGTTGCAATCGCTGGAAATACTTGGGAAAGTCCCGCATCTTCTCGATGGGAAACGCGTCTTCATCGCCGATCGCCGCCGGAAACCCGCCGCCAAGGGAGAGGCTCTGGACGCGGATGCCCCGATCCTGACAGCGTTTCACAAGCTTGATGAGTGAACGCGCCGCCATTTTGAACACGCGCGGATTGTGCACATACCCGCCCATGAAGTGGATGCCCTTGAAATCGACGTACGGACTCTGCTTCGCAAGATCGATGGCACGATCGACATAGCCGATCGGGATGCCGTACTTGTTGCCGCGGGTGGAGTACGTGCCGAGCGAAATCATCGGATTGACCCGGATGACGGTATCGATGTGCTTCTTGAGCTTCTTCGCGGTTCTCGCGATGTGCTCGATCTCTTCGAACGAATCGGCGGTGATGGACTGCACACCGATCTTGATGGCGAAGTGAATGTCCTGCTCGGACTTGAAGAGATTGGTGAACGTGAGCTGTTTCGGTTTGAAATCCGCAAGCAGACCCAGGATCAGCTCGCCGACACTGGAACAGTCCAGCTCGAATCCTTCCTCGCGGACGATGCGGAGAATCTCGAGGTTGCTGTTGCACTTCACCGCGTACTGCAGGGAGATGTCTGATCCGAAGACTTTCTTGAAACGCCTCAGGCGTGAGCGGATTTCACTCTCCACCATGACGTACAGCGGCGTCCCGTACTTCTCGACGATCTTGTCGACGGGAACATTTTCGATCATCAACATCCCCTGATGATCCTGCGAGAGAAACCTGGTCCATCGATCTCGGAAGTACCGGCTGACGCGGTGCGGTTTTGCGGGATGAACTTTCTTGAACTTGCAGTAGCCCGTTGGGCGTGGAGGCATGGAGGGATGTGAGCAAACAGAGTGGAAGTATAGTCAGAGAGAAAAGCATGTAAAGAGAAGAAACCGACGAAACCGAGGAGTCCGAAGAGTCCGAGGAAAAACGTCTGTTCGTCGGATTCTTCGGTTTCTTCGGACTCCTCGGAATCCTCTACAAATCAAGCAATACAGCAGCAATCCAAGGAAATACGACGGTCACATCGCTCTGGATGATCTGGAAGTAACTCTCAGTCGAGAGCTTGTCCCACGTAATCTTCTCCTTGCCGCCGGCACCCGAATACGAACCGAACGACATGGGCGACGACCCGATCTCGATGAATCCCGCCCAGTCGCGGACTTTGCCGTGCAACTTCAAATCATGCTTGATGGAGGGAACGATGCAGATCGGGAAGTCCGCCGCGATGCCGCCGCCGAGCTGCAGGAAGGCGATCGACGCATCCTTGGATTCCTTCATGTACCAGTCGTACATCCACGTAAAATATTCCAGACCGGTCTTCATGATCCTCGGATCCAGCCGCGGGCCGTCGTCCGTCCGGTACTTCCCGCCGTACGTGTAGCTCGCGAAAATGTTGCCCATGGTGGAATCCTCGAACCCCGGAATGACGATGGGGATGTCCTTCTCGGCTGCTGCAAGCGCCCAGCAATCGTTCGGATTCGCCATCGGATCCGGCTTGATAAGCTTCTCCTTGAAGAGGCGGCGGAAGTACTCGTGCGGGAAGAACGACTCCCCTTTCTTCTGGGCCTCCTTCCACATCTTCAGGAGATGCGGCTCCATGATGCGCACACTCTCATCCTCCGGCAGGAACGTGTCCGTGATGCGACGGAGTCCGGTGTCGCGCAATTCCGCCTCCTGCTCCGGCGTGAGCTCGGTGTAGCGCGGAATGTAGGCGTAATGGGAATGCGCAACGTAGCGGTAGTACGACTCCTCATGGTTCGCCGCGGTGGCGGAGACCAAGTGAACCTTTCCTTTGCGGATCAGTTCGGCAAGCGTGACGCCGATCTGGAATGAGCTGAGTGCGCCCGCGAGCGTCACGACGATCTTGCCGCCGTTATCCAAGTGATCCTTGAGCCACAACGCAGCTTGCAAGGTAGAACCGCCGTTGCAGTGCCGCAGCGTGCGCTCGGCGAAGGTGGAGACGGGCGTCTTGCTCTTCTGAATGCCCTGAACAATCGTCTGCTTGCCGGCGACACCGGGCTCTTCGCTGACGATAAACTTGCGGAGTGCGGGGGAGAGTTTCGAGAATTTCTTGAGTGATTCGTGGGAAGATTTTGAAATCTTGGGATTGGACATAGAATAAAAGGAAAATTGCGAATCAAAGGATAGAGTAATGAATTTTGGAATACAATTAATTCATCCTTTGATAATGGCTGCCTTCGGCGGATCCCAATATCCGTTCCTAATTTTGACCCGACGGACTCTCCTCGCTCTCGAAACGCATACCAAATTTTCCATAAGATTCACGCTCCTCTTGAGAGAACAGGGATAATTGGGAAATACCCCGAAGCGGCGTAAGAATCCGGGTTTCCAGCAAATCCATGACTTGCCGTTCGTGCGCCTCTGCTGCCTGAGGATTGGCAAAATTCTCGCGATGCACATACCATTCACGCCACATTCTTCGCAGAACCGCGGAAAATTCTTCGACTGATATTACGTTGTGTCCACAGAAGAGTTGATAATGTTCGGGTTGCGGCTGCTCCAATGCATCGACAGGCTCTCCCGTTGCCTGATCCCAAGATCCCAAATGAGGCAGATAGTACTCAAGCTCCCGAAGGCACTCCTTTTTTTGATCCCAGTAGTAGAGACGATACATGCCATAACTGTTCCAGTACCGCTCGGATGATTCGACGCATTCCGCTCCGCAATACCTCAACTGTTGTCCACGCTTATGCAACCACTCCTCGGCCTGAGAAAACACCAGATCATCCGCAGCTTTCGACACGCCGGTTTTCCGTTGGGTCTTCTCGGTTGCCGTAAATCGCATGAAAAACAAGCCGCCTGTACCCGGCGCCTGCTCTGCGTGAACGGAACCGTATGCGCCGCTGGCGATTTTCCCATCCTGATCACGCACAATCGAACACATGTATCTCCCGGACATATCAGCTACATTCCTGCTCATCTCATACTGGAATGCTTCAATCGGCTCCAGCTCGCCAGCACCGAATCCCCCTCCATCCATAGATTGAAGAAATTCGTAGAAATCCTTGAGACCGGGAGCGTTCGGATTACCAATGACCTCGAAACTTCCGCCCTGTTGGATTAGATCATATATCAGTTTGCGAACGTCATCTACGTGCTCCGGCGGCACAGCGGTCATTCGCGGCTGCGTCGGCGTGTACGGCACGGCATCAACGCCAGGGGGAAGAACAAGAGAAGCTTTGAGGAGAGCCATTATTTATTAATATACCAGTTTTTTATTATTTGGTCAAATACTCCGGACCCGGTGCGCGGGATGTTCCGATCCCGAGAATTCTACCTATACACGTCCTTCCTGTGACCGATCCTCAGAACCGTCACCGTCACGATTCCTTGCTCGATGGTGTACACGATGCGATATGGCCGGACGCGCTGCGACCATGTGCTTCCGAATTACTTTTCAAGGATGTCTTTGAAAGACAGGGCAGGATGAAGCGTACGGAGAAACTCATCACAGGGAATGCACAGCACACCATTCACGAGGAGACGCTCCCGTCCGCGGTAGAGGAGGAACACCGTGCTTTCCGGGTATTCGTCACGGAACGCTCGGAGCGACCGAACATCATTCGGGTAAACCATGCGCGCGTTCTTCACTTCGATACCGTAGAAACTGTCTCCACCGTACAGCACAAAGTCCACCTCGGATCCTCCGCGGGTCTGCCAGAAGGAAACCGAACAATCACGGTTCCCGTAGGCGATCCAAGCACGCAGATGCTGCAGCACCAATCCTTCGAGCGCGGAGCCTTCGAACTCGCTCACGTTGTCGAGCGGACCACTGCGCCGAAGGGATCGGAAGACACCCGCATCGAAGTAGTAAAACTTCGG
>JAQTSK010000021.1 GCA_028711345.1 Candidatus Peribacteraceae bacterium | reverse complement strand
CTCATTGGAAAAACAAAATTGAACTGCATCGTGGCATTCAGAAGCAGCGTAGAAAACAAATGATGGATTACCTTCTTGAAAGATGATCAGAACATATTTGTAGCATTCATTTTTTCCCTATATGCCTCTCTTGATTCGTACGATCAGGAAGATTTGCCGACAAAAAAATGTCGAAAAGGATTTCGCGTTCGTCGATCAGATCACTCGCTCCGCCAGATCTGTTTCCGCCAATATCGCCGAGGGATTCGAATCGATGACCGTTGCCGAATTCATTACCTTTCTCGGCTATTCGAAGAGGTCTGCAGGCGAAACACGGTCGCACTTGTACGATGCCTTGGATGAGAATTATATCGATCAAACTGCTTTCAATACGTTGGCGGAGCAAACCAGAAAAATCTGCAGAATGATTGCGGGGTTGATTCACTACTTACAATCCGTTGATCAAAAAAAGAAGCGTACAAGTGCAACGCATGTACCGGAAACTAAAAACCAGTAAACTAGAAACCAGAAACCGCTCCGATCCACTTTCTTTCAACTGCCATGTCCGGTCACAGTAAATGGGCCAACATCCGCGTCCGCAAAACTGCGCAGGATGCCCGCAGAGGCAAGATCTACACCAAGTACGCGCGATTGATCGAAATAGCGGCACGGGAGGGGGGCGGTGATGTCACCTCCAATATCCGCCTGCGCACACTCATCGAGACAGCCAAGTCCGACAGCGTGCCGAATGCGAACATCGACCGCGCCATCAAGAAGGGAACGGGGGAGCTCAAAGGCGATGCGATGCAGGAAGTGACGTACGAAGCGTACGGACCCGCCGGCACGGCGTTCATCATCGAAGCGCTGACGGACAACAAGAACCGCACGATTGCCAACGTGAAGATGATCCTCGGGAAGAGCGGCGGCCACCTCGCCGCCAGCGGATCGGTGCTGTGGATGTTCGAGCGGCGCGGTGTCGTCGTGGCGGGGGGTGGCGAGGTAGGATTGAGTTCGATCATCGGCGACAGCGCCGCGCTCGAAATGCTGGAACTGGAGGTGATCGATTACGGTGCGGAAGATTTTGAGGCGAATGATCAACACATCCGTGTCGTGACGGATACGGCGAAGTGGACCGCTGTCCGTGATTTCCTGAAAACCAAGAGCCTGACGATCGAATCGGCCGGATTGCAATTCATCCCGAAGCAGACGGCGCCGGTGGACGGTGCGACCATGCAGAAAGTGGAATCCCTCATCGAAGCGTTGGAAGAGGACGAGGATGTGTCCGAGGTACACACGAATGCGGAGGTCGCCTAGGATGTGATCTAATTATTTCGGTTGCCAGCCGGATTCATAAGCAATTCTCAGTGCGGCAAAAAAACCAGAACGCTCGCCTTTTTTAAATTTTTTCGGTACAAGAATATTGTTAGCCAATAGCGCAGTTTTGTCCCCATTTAGATACAGATCAGGAATTTGCTTTCCGTACTTCACCTGCAACAAGGCGAGGAAACGCAGCATAATCTTTGCCTCTGCGACATTTCCAACCTTTTCGATAATCCTACTTGCAGTGCCTTCGTCCAATCCCAAAAGTATCAGCGGTGCCAGGGAATCCGGTGTCGTCCCTACCACTTCAGTCTCTCCGATTTGTGAGAGTAAATTATCTCCACATACGTGAATGGTGTGCTGTGTTGGCGGACCATATTTACGATAACTTGATCTTGCACCGTGCACTTCAGTAATGGAGTCGTCTTGCGCTATCAATTGAAAGAGTCCAAAAATCGGGCGTTTCGTATTGTCCGTACTGTGCCATCCGTGTTCAACGCGTGGCGTCTTGCCGACAACTTGGATCGATGGTCGCTCATTTGGTCCTTGCAGAATCCAATCTTCCTGCAGAAGGACTCCCTCTCTTGGCAATCGTTCGGTTGGGTGTTGAACAACCAAAAATCCTGCTTCCCCGGTCGGGGTCCGGTTGCCTTTCAATGCGGAAATCCACGTATCCAACGTTGATGCGCTGCGTGGTAATGGAAGTTTTGTTACGGTGCGAATTTGCTCAAGAAAGGTTACTCTATCCCATTGCAACCTCATAAAAGTTTCCCACTGCTGTACAGTCCACGCCTCTCCCGCATCGGGAATATCGTCCATCTCCCGTTCATAGATTCGACTGAGGTTCGCCATGTATAGTGAGTATAAAATAAAGTTTACAAAAGTCAATTTCACTATCATTCTGTTGCATCTCCCAAGCCATGATCGCTACCGTTCTGGTTCTCCATGAAAGCATTCGTCATCCTCCTCCGGGCATGCTGGCAATACGCCGCGGGTCACCGCGGAAAGATCGTCGTGTATCTGACGCTCTTCATCGTCGCGAATGTCATCAGCATGGTGGAGCCGTACGCGGTCGGGAGACTACTCAATCAGGTGCAGGAAGTGGCAAGCCTGAGCGACCCTCTACGACAGATCATGGAGTCCCTCGGCTTGGTGCTCCTTATCTCCATCAGTTTCTGGATATTCCACGGTCCGGCGCGCGTCATGGAACTCTCCGTCGCATTCCACGTGAAGAACGCGTACCGTGATCATGTCTACCGGATCATCACGTCGCTACCCGTGCAATGGCACAGGGACAACCACTCGGGACGCACCATCAACCGGCTCGGCAAGTCGAGCCGCGCGCTGAGTGAATTCCTCGGCAACGGCTTCCAGATCATCGAGATGCTGATACGGTTGGCGGCATCCATCGTGGCGCTGGCGCTGCTGTTTCCCGGAGCCGCGGCGATGGCGAGCGGCGTCAGTGTGATCGCGCTGATGCTCGTGTTCATCTTCGACCGGTTCCTGCTCAGGCGCTATAACCGGATCAATGAGGAGGAACATTCCGTGGCTGCTGCGCTGCACGACTACATCACGAACATCTTCACCGTGATCACACTCCGGCTGGAGCAGCTGACCAGATCCGAAGTGCTGAAGCGCATGACGCACTACTTCCCCTTCGCGCGGCGTACGCAGGCCGTCAATGAATCGAAGTGGTTCTTGGTCTCCGTGATCATTGCGGTGATGAAGACGGGCGTGATCGCGTGGTACGCCGTCCTGACGATCCGGAGCGGCGATCCCCTGCTCGTCGGCACGTTCTTCATGCTCTACCAGTACCTCCGCGAGATCGGCGAGTCGTTCTACACGTTCGCGTGGAAGTACTCGGATACCATCGAGCAGTACGCGGACTATGCCTCGACCGCTGCCATTCTCCGCGCCGAGCGGACGGATACGCGCAGCGTCGGCGATTTGCCGCGCGATTGGAACCGCATCGAAATCAAGGATCTGAAATTCTCGTACACGGAAGAGGAGGATCTGACGGTGGCGGGAAGCGACGCTCCCGCTCAATCATCACGTCGTCTGGAGCTCTCGGTGCCGTCGATCATCCTCGGCCGCAGCCGGAAAATCGCCTTCGTCGGGGAAAGCGGCAGCGGCAAGAGCACGATGCTTGCGCTGATCCGCGGCCTCGTGACGACGAACGATGTCCGTCTTTTCTGCGACGGGAAAGCGATGAAACGCGGACTGAAACATCTCTCTGCGCACGTGACACTCATCCCGCAGGAGCCGGAGATCTTCGCGAACACGATCGAATACAACATCACGGTGGATACGAAACTGAAGAAGGAGGAGCTGCTTGAAGATATCGAACTTGCGCGATTCTCATCGGTCCTCGCACGGCTTCCGAAAGGACTCAAGACGAACATTGCGGAGAAGGGCGTAAACCTGAGCGGCGGCGAGAAGCAGCGTCTGGCGCTGGCCCGCGGAATCTTCGCAGCCAAGACAAGCGATTTTATTCTTCTTGATGAACCGACCAGTTCCGTCGATCCGGCGAACGAGCGCGCGATCTACGAGAATCTGTTCCGGCGGTTTGCCGACCGATGCATCGTTTCATCGATTCATAAATTGCACCTGCTGCCGATGTTCGAGTACGTCTACGTCTTCACCGAAGGGAAGATCACGGCGGAGGGGACGCCGGAGGAATTGATGAAGGAAGGAGGGGTTCTGCATGGGGTGAGTCCGGGGAGGGAAGGATCGAAAAAATGATCGGATGTCATCGGGTTTTTGGTGTCTGGTTGCTGGTTTATGGTTAGGACGGCAATACAACCAGAAACCAAAAACCATAAACCATAAACCTTTTTCACCGCACCTCCACCGTCACCTGATCCTCCCCTTCCGTGCCGCCCGTTGATCGTGCGGTGACGCGGATCACGTGCGTGCCCGCTTCGGTGATGGCGTAGTTGAGCTCGAACGGCGCATCGCGGCGGGTGGTGAGCAGCTTGCCGTCCAGATAGAACTGCACGCGATCGATGCCGCTGGCTGCTTCCGCTTCCGCACGGATGGGAAATTCCTCGCCGGCAGTGAGGAAGGACTCCGCTGCAGGACTGATGATGCTCACATACGGTGCGCTGTCATCGCGGGTGAAACGGACGGAGACGGTGTCCGTCGCCGTATTGAAGTAGGTATCGGTTACCGTCACGGTCAAGGTGTGTGAGGCGGTCAAATCCAAAGCTTTCGGGAGGCGGACGATACCGGTGAACGGTGCCGCATCGAATGATGCGACCGGCTTATCGTCGAGATCGTACCGCACTGCGGTGATGGGGCTGCCTGTATTCACCTCGAATTGCGGTTTGAATGCAGGATAGGAAACATCATCTCCGGAAAGCGGGAACGTGAAGGATACGGACGGCTTCTCCAGTCGTCCGGGTGTGAGGGAGGGGTCGCACTCCTTGGTCGGCGGCAACGGCAGCGGCAGCTGCGAACCGGTGTGCGTCGGCGAGGCGGTCCAGATCTCCATCTGCTTGGCGGCCCACTCCGCAACGCCGCGTTCCCAGAGCGGCCAGCGATCAGGGATCTCGCTCTTTGGAAGGAAGAACGCTTGCTGCGTCACCGCTTCCACAGGACACGCGGGGGAAGAGAGCAGTCCTGTCACGCGGTCAACACTCACGAGCACGCACGCGGGATCTTCGGTCGTCGGCACGCGTTCGTCCAAGAACACTTCCCCGCGACGGAATGCGACGGGCGTGCACGCGGACGCCAGTTGTCCCGAGAGTCGCGAGATCAGCGGACGGGAGAGGCCGGACGGCTCGGCGAATGCGGTATTCGCGTTCGGAATGATTTTCTGCGCTCCCGCCATGAAGTCGTGCCAAATGGGAGCGGCAATCGTGAGGCCGTCCGCCTTCTCGAAGAGGGACTGACTGGTGGCGTTTCCCACCCAGACACCCGCGATGATATTGGGCGTGTAACCAATGGTCCATGTGCTCTCCGGACGCCGGAGCGTGCACTGCTTGTCCTCTCCCCGCTCCAGACACTTGTTACTCGTTCCCGTTTTCGCGGCGGACAGCGTCCCCGGAACGGAGAGGATGGATTGCCAGTAAGCATTGTCCGCAGGTCGTGCGGAGACATCGCTCAAGATCGAGGTGATTTGAGCGGCAAGACGCGCGTCAATGACCTGCTGTGCGGGGGTCTCCTTCGGGAGATAACGAATGTTGCCGTCCTTGTCCGTGATCTTCAAAATTCCTGTCAGCGGACGCACCATCCCGCCGTCCGCAATCGTCGCGTACCCCGTCACCATTTCGGTGAGAGGAACCTCGGCCGCCCCGATGGCCAGCGGCCATCCGTAGGAGAAGTCCGGCGAAGTCTGCCGGAGTGTATCGCGCTGCACCGCAGGCGACGAGATCCCCATGCGTCCGGCGACCGAGAGAACGGTTTCCTCCCCTCCTCCGAGGAAGAACGCCTTCACGGCTGGAACGTTCCTGGATCCGGCGAGGGCATGTCGCATATCCGTCAGCCCCCAGAAGGTGCCGTCGTAGTTTTGGGGCTGATCTTCGCCGAATTTAGTCGGAACGTCATAGACGACCGATCCGGGGCCGTATCCCTGCTCGAATGCCGCGAGGTATGTGAACGGCTTGAAGCTGGAACCCGGCTGGCGGGGACTTGTCACCATGTCGATCTTCCCCTCGTGCTCGTCGTCGGAAAAGTCGCTGTTGCCGACGTAGGCGAGGATTTCCCTGGTGCCGGGAGCGACCGCCAGCAACGCGACATTGTTCGCGCCGAAGCGTTTCTGAATGTCTTCGCGGCGTGCAGCCACTACCTTTTCCGCGATTTGCTGCAGGTTCCAATCGAGCGTCGTTTCGATGCGGAATCCCCCCTGCTCCAGCAGGTGATCGTTCCCGCCCGACGGATCGGAAGCGTCCAGACCGAGGAGAGATGCGACCTGCCTCTCGATCGAGAGCACGAAGTGGGGGGCACGGATGTTCTGCCGTTCCGGAGCGAACCTCATTTGTTGGAGTTCCTCAAGAGCGGCGGTCTTCTGCTCCTCTGAAATTTTCCCCTGCTCCGTCATGTTCGCGAGCACCTGATCCGTCCGTCCGCCGACGTAGACGGTGCTCGAGCCCGATCCGACCGTTTGCCCGATGAGCCCGATCTGCACAGCGGCATCCGGAATCTCCGCTGCGGTCGTGATCTGCCCGGCGTTGATCTTCCCGATGATCTCGTCCGAGACGACGGTCAGCCGGTGTTTCCCGCTCGGCGCGAAGTACGATGGACGCTGCGGGAGTGCGGCGAGAACCGCGGACTGTGCCAGCGTCATGTCCGCCGCACGAATACCGAAGAAATTTTTGGACGCCTGTTCGATGCCGTACCCGTTGGAGCCATAGGGGATCCAGTTGAGGTAGAGCTCGAGGAGCTGGTCTTTGTCGTACTTCTGCTCCAGTTGGCAGGAGAGCATCAGCTCGCGGACTTTGCGCGTGAGCGACCGCTGGCGACCGACGAGAGCATTCCCGGCGAACTGCTGCGTGAGCGTGGATCCTCCCGAACGCACGAAGTATCGCGGAGCGATCTGGCTCAACACCGCACGGGTGAACCCGATGACGTCGAAGCAGCTGCTGCGGGAGAAGAACCGTTCGTCTTCGATGGCGATGGTCGCATCTTTGATGAACGGACTGATCTCGTCCCCCTTCACGTACGTTCGGTCCTGCTCCGTGAAGAGGCGGTAGAGCTCCACGCCGTTCCGGTCGAGGATCACGGTACTCTGCGCCGGGAACATGGTGGAAGGATCATCGATATTGGGCAATGTCCACCAGAGAATCAGGAGTGTCAGGATGCCGAGAGAGATCAGCGTCAGCGCAATTTTCAAGATGAGTATCAGCCACTCTCGTCCGGATCGTCGTTGCAGGATGCGCGCCAAGAGCCGGACGATTTGTTGCTTCGTTCCACCGTTGTCTGCACGCGGATTGCTGCGCGAACGTTTCCTTCCTGCTTTCACTTCGCCATCGCCAATAGACTGCTGGGAAAATCCGAGAGTTTGCATTGATAGTTGAAGTGTATGGGTGTGAGTGGATTTCTCAAGTAGACGAGGTGGCGGGTGACAGGTGACGGTTGGCTGGGATTTTCTTTTCCCCAGCTACTTACTACTCGCTACCCGCTACCCGCCAACACGTTCTTTCCATCTTCCAGACTCATTCATTCTATGGTATAATAATCCGATGTCTTTCGCTCTCCGTCTCGCGGCTCTTCTTCTCGGTTCCTTCGTTCCATCCGCGTTTGCGCAGTGCCCCGCTCACACGGTCTGCATCGGCACCGGCCTTTCGCCCACGCTCACCATCGCCGGCGTGATGGGGAATGTGGTGAACGTCCTCCTCTACTGGAGCGGCTTCGTCGCGCTCACGCTCTTCATCGTCGGCGGCGTGCTCATGATCGGTTCGGGGGGGAGCGACGCATTGCTCTCCGCCGGCAAAAAAATCATGAAGGGATCGCTGATCGGCTACGGCATCGTGCTGATGTCGTGGATGATTCTGTCGACGGTGCTGTACTTCATTTTATTCTGACGGAGGATGAGAAGAGGAGAGGAGTAAGAGGAGGAGAAGAACGTCAGGTACAACCTCTCATCCTCTTCATCCTCTTTTTCATCTCCTCTTCTCCTCCTCTCCTGTATCCTCCCTGCCGCAATGACCTCCCCCCACGACGATGTCACCGGCGCACTCCTCGCTCAGGCCGAGCAACTGAAGCTGGAGGCCCGCCATGAAGAAGCCCTGCTGGTGCTGGAGCGGATGCTCGCCGACGACCCCAAGAATGTGGCCGCCCTGGAAGAAGTTGCCGATAACGAGCTCAGCTTGGAACGGTTCGACCGTGCAGTTGCCGCCGCGGAGCAGGCGCTCGCTCTCGATCCGGAAAGCTGTGAGGGGCACTACGTCCTCGGATTCGTCGCATCGCATGAAGAACGCTGGCGGGAGGCGGTTGCCTCCCTCCGGGAAGCCAACCGGATCGATCCCAACAATCCCGAAATTCTGCGATGTTTGGGGTGGGCGATCTTCTCCGGCGGGAATGCGACCGAGGGTGTGGTCACGCTGGAGAGGTCACTCAATCTGGACGAAGTGAATCCCCTGACGCTCTGCGATCTGGGAGTCGTCTATCTGCAACTCAGGGAATTTTCCAAAGCGAAGGCGCTCCTGCGCAGGGCGCTGGAACTGGATCCGGAGAACGCCAGAGTGCGCGAGTGCCTGGAAGTAACAGAGAAGATCGAACGGTCGGGGGAGGAGGGATCGGGGACCTGGGATCGGGGATCGGGAGAAAAGGGGGAACAGTAGAGTCGCCGGATTATTTCGCACTGGAATGTTCTTTGTCTTCCGGTCGATGAATCGGCGTTTTCCGATCCCCGATATTCCGATCCCCGATCTCCCGTGATACGCTGTCATCCATGCCGAGCCAAGCGGGGTTGTCATCATCATGGATCCGCGGGGTGAAACGCGGAGTGAACCATGCCCTGCGCGGGGAAGGTTCATTCATCGCCATCGGTGCGCTGCTCGGTATTTTCGTTCTCGTACAAATCCTCCTCGTGAGCATCGTCGGAACGAAGGCGGGGCTGAGTTTTCTCCGCGAACGGCTGGATCTCCGCATCGAAGTGAGAGACACGGCGACGGATGCCGAGGTGCAGGACTTCATGCAGGCCGTGGATGCGCTGCCGTCGGTCGCCGACATCGTGTTCATCACCCGCGAACAGGCGTTGGAACGGCAGAAGCAGCGGGATCCGACCCTCGTCGACTTCCTCGTGAAGTTCGGCATCGACAATCCGTTCCCCGACACCGTCGGCGTCCGGCTCAAGAGGCTGGAAGACGCCTCCGCCTTCCTGACGTTCATTCAGGCGCCCGCATACGCAGCCGTCGTCAATCCCGCCTTCCTCTCGGAAACCACTGATCAGCAGAAGCAGGCCGAGAAACTCTCAACCATCGTCGCGTCCACACAGGCGCTCCTCTGGGCGGGAGTGGGTCTGATCGTCCTCATCCTCCTCCTCGTCATCATCGAATACATCCGTCGCCGCTCGCTGCTGCGGCGTGAAGAAATCCTCATCCGGCAACTGGCCGGCACCCCGATGGCGGAACTCTCCCTGCCGTTCTTCGTCGAGATGACGTGCTTCCTGACCCTCGCACTCACGATCTCACTCGTCATCACGATGCTCTTCCTCCTGATCCTCCCGCTCCTGATCCCGGCACTCGCAAACGGAGGAATCTTCGCCCCGTGGACACAATTCACGGTGCAGCTTCTCAAGTGGTGGTCGCCGTGGATCATCCTCGGCGAGATCGCCGCGGTGCTTGCGCTCTCCGTCGGCGGGACCTTCTTCGCGTTGTCAGGGACGATTCGTGCGGTATTGCGCTCAATGGTGCAAGTAAAAGGAAAGATTGCTTAATGGATAGCGTCAATAAAAAACAACCGTTTGACGCAATTACATAAACATTTTATAGTCGCCTTATGAAATTCATTCTTTCCGGAGTGGCAGCAACCGAGCTTCAAAAACGATTTGTCTTGGCTCCGGCAGCTCCTTATACATACAATTATCCCGACACGGGATGTCACTTGGAATATTTCTTTGAGTTGGATGGTATCCGCCTTGGACTGGTGGGGTTGTTCAATGATGTCCATTCTCGACACATTTCGTGGAGCCAGTTCTATCCTTTATGTCTGCATCTGACACCTGAAGAAGTTGTGGCTTTAGGCTATGCAGATACTTCGACTGATAATAAGATCATGGATTATCGTCGTAGGAGTTGTTGTGATTGGCATACAGTACCCGAAGGCTTGGAGAAGAAATGGTTGGGTACGCTGGCACACACACTCGTTGCGAGACACCTCTATGAAAGCATTTTGAACTCGGATAGATACACCACGGCATATGCATCTGCAATCAGTGTCGATCCACGACTTAATCGTCGGTTGCAGCGAGCACAAGTTCAAGAGATGGTAACGAAACGGATGTCGCTTGAGGACGTGCAATCCAGGCTGACCGACTATGCGCGTCGTGAATGTGGATTTACATTCGAGAACAAATGATTCGTCGAAATCCCCATTCGGGCGTCTGCGGAAATTTTTGCAACGATGTTATCATCCTCGCATGCCCAGACCGCTCTCGGATGAGGCGATTGTTCTCCGCTCGTACAACGTCGGCGAGACGGACCGGTTCTGCGTGCTCCTGACCAAATCCCACGGCCGGATCGCGGTGCGGGTGCAGGGTGCCAGGAAGCTGCTCAGCCGACGGGGCAGAGGGTTGCTGCCGCTGCATCGGGTCATGATCCAATGGGAGGAATCGTCGGCGGGAGCGCGGATCACGGGGTCGCATTGTCTGAATCCACATGCAGCCGCGTGGGCGGATCCGGCAACGCTCGCCGTCGCGCAGGAAGGGATCAAAATGTTGATCAGATTGACGGAGGAAGCGACGCCGATTCAGGACGTCTACGCGCTTGCCGTCGAATTTCTGGAAGCGTGTCACGGCGGGCATCCGTCACATCTGCTCAACATGTTCGCTCTCCGGCTATTCGACCTGCTCGGTCTGCTGCCATCGGTCACACATTCGGCTGTGACACATGCAATGCTGCGGGAGAATCAGGCGCTGGTCTACAGTCCGTCCGATGGCGGGATCAGTGCGATGGAAGAGGGACGCAAAGGCATCCTTCTGTCCCCCTTGCTGCGCTCACTCCTCCTGAAACTGAACGAAACGGCGCTCACCGCACTTCAGCCTTGTCCCCCCTCGCTGCTCGCGGAATTGGACCGGTTCGTTTCGGTGCTGTCCGGCAGCCAGCTTGGTTCATCGCTTTCCTCGCTCAGGTTTTCGCTCCCTCCTGCAGCGATACCGACCTGCCACGTGAACGGCCGCGCCTGATACGCGGAGAAGAAGGACTCGATCGTCGCGCCTGTCCCCGCCATGCGCGTTGATCGGTACCACATCGCCTTCATACCGTCGTGCCGCTCTCCCGCCTTGCGTTTTTCGCCAGGCGGCAAATCTTTCGTGTAGATGATTTTTTCGATGTTGGGTGCCGCCTGCCTGTCGGTAATATAGGGACCGAACACTTCTGACTTTCGATCATCACGCGTTCCGTAGTACACGAAGAACGCACGGCTTTGATCGTCGGTGAATGTCTGGAGAAGCAGCGCTCCGGGGGTGTCATTTCTGAACTTCATGTCCACGCTCGGCGGATAGACCGTCGCGTCGGTGCCCTGCGGACTGTAGTAACTGACCGCGTAGCTGTGGTTCTTCCGCTGGAGAATGGGCATGCCGTACTCCCACGGCCCGCGGAATGCGGTCGTGCTCACCTGACAGAGACCGCCGCCGAAATCGGGGATCGTCGTCTCCCCCTGAATCACCAGTTCCTTGCGGTATCCGGTCGCCGCGTTCACCGGACCCAGCGTCTCATCGAACGAGAAGACGCTTCCCTGCGGGATGATGTGACCGTTGAAACGTGCGACGCCGACGCCGATGTTGTGCCGCCGATTGACGGGGGATCCGGCGAAGACCGACTCTCCGACCGTCACCACTTCTCTGATGCCCATCGTGCGCAATTCGTCATCCTGCACCGTGATCTCCGGCTGCGTGATGTTCACCGGAAGAACAACGGTGGCAACGTCGCTCTCCAGCGCATGAATCGTGAGACTTGCCGCAGCGGCGGCATCGACGTGTTGACCGGTGAGTCCTTGCCCGTCGAACGTCACGCTCCCGCTGGCGGTTTTCCCGATGACGACTTGTCCCGCAGGACGGTTGATCTTGGATGACACCAGCTCCTCGATGGTGTGCCCGATGGATGCAATGTCCCACTGTTGGACGGATCTGGATGTCCATCCCGCCTCCTGAACATCTTCTTCTCCGCAGGTCTGGAAACGGGCGGGAGGAACGGCTTCCATTCCTTGGAAATACCACACGCGCTTCATCCGGCGCCACTCGGGGTGACGGGAGACGGGCAGCGAGATCAAATGATGACCGAACGTGTAGGTGATCGTTGCGGGCGCGGCTGCAACGGAAAGCGGCAGCAGCAACGCAGTGCATGCAAAGAGCCGACAAAGAGAGACGCGAAACACGGGGGGATTGTAGAGGCAGAAGCCGGTAAGCCGAAATCATAAGTCTTCTTCGAAATCTGCCGGCCTGCCATCCGGCCTGCCTTCGCACCTGTCGGCTTGCCATCCGTAGCAACGCGAGTTTGTGGAAGTACTCCTTCCTCAGACCTCAGGTGCTACGGTGGGTATCCTTCGCGTTCGAAGGATGGAGCCGCTTCGGGGATTTGAACCCCGGACCTACGCATTACAAGTGCGTTGCTCTACCACTGAGCTAAAGCGGCTTACCTGACATCAGTATACGTTGTTTCCGTCATTTGCGGAAAAGAACCTCGCAATCGCGAAGTTCTGTTTCCGTTCCTGTTCCTGTACGCCGGATTCTGTGCGCGCCCTGCAACGCAGAGCGGCGATGGCCATCTATCTGGCCCGCGGATTGCTCCGCGGATCAATCCTACGTCGCCCTTGCGAGCTATGCAGGATGTAGCGGAGGGGCGGTCGGCACGGCGGAACCACCGTGAGCTCCGATCACCCAATTCCTCCTTGCTGCACCTAGAGTTTGCCGATTCCCTTGCGGGAGTCCCCCGTTCAAGCCGGGGGCGTTTCACATGCCCCTCACCTTTTTCCGTCGATGCCGTAACTACTCCCAACGACTCTGTCATTGATTATAGTGAGAACGGAAAAAGGTGAGGGGCTCGTCTCTGTGGCACTGGTCCGCACGCACCTTTACCTGATATATGGTGCGCGGATGGGCGTTACCCACTAGGCGTTCCGATGCAGTCCGGACGTTCCTCCCAGGCTTCGCAGAAGCTACGCCGAGGCGGCCATCAAAGAGCAGGAAAGAGGATTGTAAGGGATGTAGCGGGTGGGAGCCAGCGAAATCCGGACAGAGGAAACCGAAGAATCCGACGATTCCGAGGAGTCCGACGAACAGCGGTTTTTCCTCGGTTTCCTCGGTTTCTTCGGACTCCTCGGTTTCCTTTCAACTCAATCATCTCCCCCACAAACCCCTCCCTTGGTATAAGCTCGCACCGATGAAGCGCTCGGAAATCCTCTTCGGCATCCTTCGCGTCCCCGTGGATGCGCTCATGGCCATGACTGCTCTGCTCCTCGCGTATGAAGTGCGGGCAGCGGGATCGGATCTGATTCCGCGATTCCAGCTGATTACGGCTCCGGCACAACTTCCCGACTTTCCCTATTATTTCGTTCACTTCGCTATCGGTGCCATGGCCGCGTATGTCCTGATTGCCGCGGCGCTCCGGCTCTATGCGCTGAGAACAACCATCGGTATCTGGCGGGAGATGGCGCGCGTGATCGTCGCCGCGGCACTGTGGCTGGCCGCGATCATCGCATGGTACTTCCTCGTGAAGAAGCAGCTCTTCTTCTCCCGCGCGCTCCTGCTGAACGCCACGCTTTTCCTGACAATGTTTACACTCATCGGACGGGCGGGCATGTCACTGATCCAGCGGATGTTTCTGCGTCGGGGGATGGGCGTGCGCAGCGTCCTGTCCTGCGGTTCCAGACCGCTGCCGGAGAGCGTGGAAACAACCCTCATGCAGGATGTCCGCTTCCGGTATGTCGGTCATGTCGCGACGGGAAATGATCTTATGGATCGCCACCATGCGGCAGAGATTGACCTCGTGCTGCATACCGACCCGAATCCCGAGAGCGGGGAAACCGCCGGCTTGATCGACTTCTGTCGCAGTCATCACATCAACTACGCATTCCTTCCCGCGGTGTTCGTCGATGTCCCGCACCAACTCTCCATCGACTCCATCGGACTGGTGCCCGTCCTCCGCTTCGAGCCGACGACGCTGGACGGCTGGGGACGTGTGTGGAAGCGTGCGATGGATCTGGTGCTCGGATTGATGCTTTTCGTGATCGTGAGTCCGTTCCTCTTGATCATCGCCGGAACGATTCTCCTGACCTCCGGCCTGCCGATCTTCTACGTGAGTCGTCGTGCGGCGCAGTACGGGAAGGGAACGGTACCGGTGCTGAAGTTCCGAACGATGTGCCGCGATGCAGACCTGAAGAAAGCCGATCTGGCGGCGATGAGTCATCGCAGTGACGGTCCGCTGTTCAAGGTGCACAACGATCCGCGTGTCACGCCCGTCGGCCGACACCTCCGCCGCTTCAGCCTCGACGAACTGCCGCAGCTCATCAACGTGATCCTGGGGCATCTCTCACTCGTAGGTCCGCGTGCGCACCTGCCGGAGGAAGTGGCGAAGTATTTAGAACCGCAACGGCGTGTTCTCAGCATCCGCCCCGGCGTCACCGGCCTCGCGCAGATTTCCGGACGATCCAACCTGAAATTCGACGAGGAGGTGAAGCTGGACATGCGGTACATCGAGGAGTGGTCGCTCGCACTGGACTTCTGGATCCTCTGGCGGACGGTGTGGGTGGTGCTGGCGGGAAGGGGGGCGGAGTGAGGGTCGGAAAAAGGAAGGAAGGTACAAACTGTACCCGAGTTGGAAATTTGCCTCTTGGGCCAGTTGACGTCCTGCGAAGTCATGGCAACAAGAAGCCACTCATGAAGCTCCGGCATGTGGACAGCGTATGTGACGCCAATGTCCATTTGACTCAACAAATTCCCCAATTTTTCTTGTCGACAATCAATACGTTTGAAAAAATAGATCCAGCCCTGAAAGGATTAGTTCCCGCAAGGGAGCACCTTGATCCGGTCAGCTACGCGCAAGCGAGCGGAGTCGAAGACAGGGATTTTAAAGTTGTTCCTTCTTCCATTCCGGCTTTTCTTTCGGGAAGATAGTGTGCATGGCCTTCATATTCATGGACGAGAGCGGCGATCTGGGTTTCGATTTCTCCAAAAAGAAAACGTCGAAATTCTTCATCGTGGCGTTTCTCTTTGTACCCGATGACAGAGAGGTAAAAGCAGTCCAAAAAATCGTCAAGAATGTCTTTGTAGGTTTCACGAAATCCGAACTGAAACATCACAGCAGCTCTCTGCATGCTTTCAGGGAAAAACCTGCGACCCGCCGAAGACTTCTCACGGCGCTCGCACGGCGAAAAGTTTCGGTATTGGCAATCATTCTCAACAAAGAACGCGTCTACACGAAGCTCCAAAACGAGAAGCCGGTGCTCTATAACTATGTCACCAACATTCTCCTCGACAGAATCCTCCGCCATAATCTTGTTCCCATCCACGGCCGTGTCTGTCTCGTCGCAGCGAAACGCGAAACCAATGTCTTTCTCAACCAGAACTTCCGTGAGTATCTTGAGACGCAGGCATCCCATCATCATCGCGTGCAGCTTGGAACATCCATTCGTACTCCGGACGAGGAAAAATGTTTGCAGGTCGCTGACTGCGTGTCATGGGCATTATTCCGGAAATACGAAAGAGATGACGGTACGTACGCATCCATCATCCAGCCGATCATCGAACAGGAACGACCGCTCTTCTCATGACAAAACCCCCGACGCTGTTGATGAGGAACCTGTATGGAGCCCCACGTCGGAGGAATTACTTATCGAGTCCATACTAGCACGGTACGTACCTTTTGGGCAATTGTTTTGCATCATTTCACCGGCCAACCTCCTGTTTCCGGATGACCTCATCCTATCCGCCTGTTCACACTGTTTTGCGGCAGAAAATTGTCCGGAGAGACGACCTGCTTTCCGGTCTTCGCTTCGAGTGCCCGTCTTGCATCTTTTGCAATCTGTCCGCCCTTTTTGGCAGGAATTTTGTTCTTCTCCAGTCCCGTCGCTTCCATACCCTCCGCGATCTGCCGTGTGGACATTTCCGCCAACGCGGTAAAGATCAGCTCGGCTTCGTTCATGCCTGCCCACCGTAGCCTTGCAAAGTAGACGAAAATTCCAGAAGGCGAAGGTGGGTGGTCTCGTAAGTTCTGGGCATTAAGTCCTTTGATGGCTTTGTGCTCTTTGACTGATACTTCAGCCCATTCCTGATGGATGAGATTGGTCAGTATCGCAAATTCCTGCCCCTTTTTCACCTCGTGCGTGCTCCAGTAGTCCGTGAGCTTGTTCCGCGTTTCCTGCCCCATCATGCGCTGCTGTATCCATTGCTCACTTCTGCCATACTTTTGCCAGTTTTCTCTCGCCCGGTTGAGCGACCGCTCGGGGTCGGCGATCTCCTGTATGCGTTCGTAGCCGGTTTTCGCCAGCCATAACTTGAACGGCTCCGCCTTGGGTGAGGGGATAGATTGAATGATGCGGAAACAGCCTTCCATGTTCGCGCAGTTCGTTTCGCGCATTTTGCCGTCAGGAGCGGGTAAAAGAAGGGGGGTACAAACTGTACCCCAGTTGACATCCAGCTCCGGATCGCGCTTGCGCATCTTCTTGATGTACTGCGTCGGATCGGCGCTGTCCGTCAGTGCCGAGACCACGTCGGCAATCGAGAACCACCATTCTTCGCTGTGGAAGATCTTGCGGATTTCGCTGCCCTGAAACAGGGAGATATTCGTTGCCATGGGGAAATCAGGGAAAAGGAGTAGAGGTGTTCGAGCGTACACCCAGTGGAGAGAGAGTGCAAGGGGAAAATATTTCTTCACTTCACTGGCCACCCTCCGCTCTTCGCGATCACCTCATCGATCTCCTTCATCATCCTATCCGTCTCCATGAGCGCCACCACGATCTTCTGCCAGTGGAGCAAATCATCGCTGCCAAGCGTCCTGCCTTTGCGATCCTTGAGCCACTTCTGCAGCGGCTGGTACCCGCCGATATAGAACTCCCATGCCGCCAAAGGCACGCAGTCGAAGTACTGGGTTTTGTTGATCCACACTTTTCCTTCGGCGTTGTCAGAGGAAGCTCTATTTTTCTCTTGGGAGCGGGATTCTTTCTCAGGGGAGCGGGTATCTACCCGCGGCGCATTCAGTTCGAAGCTCACCTTCTCCACCACATGCTCCCCCTCCATCGGATACCCCGTAATCAGCTCCTCCAGCTTCGGCGACTCCATGAGGTGCAGCAAACGAATCTCACGACCAAGCGTGACCAGCTTCCAGAACAGCTTTGCATCACTTGTAAACGGTACGCGCGGAAAATCAATCTTCAGGAATTCCTTGTACCGGCTGCGGTACGTGGGGCAATGCAGCACGGCGTAAATGTAATCAAGGATGTCCTCGGGGCCGCAAGTTTTCTTGCCGTCTCCGATGCCATCAGAAATCCACGTGATTTTAAGATTATTTAAAACCGGCTCCAGCAGCTTCATATCCAGATTCGCCCGCCGCTTTTCGTCGGAGACGGTGGTGGAGTCAGGGTAAAGGTAGAGGGGGAACAAAGTTGATTGTCTCGAAGATTCGGCGCATTTAATTTCTGAGATTAAATTGGTTACAAAAAACTGATCCATAGTTCCTGTCTTTGCGTTTTGGCGTGCCGTGAGAAGGCCAAGATTCTCTCGATTAAACATGTGGACCATCGCACCTGCACCAGGACGGCTGATGATTGCTGGATCGTAGTAGATTGCCCTAACGTCAAATGGCCGATAAAGGATTGAGCTCAAAAAACTCTCCTCAAATTGAACATTTTGTAGAACCTTGGTGATTTTGTAGCTTCCAGAATCTTCTACGCGGAATTCCTTCTCAAATTGTTTATCAAAGCTTCCGGAAAGAAGAGTTTCAATTCTCTTCCCAAGTACAGTGCGATCCATGTCAGTGAAGAGTCCATCACGATCCGTTTTCACTCCGGAGTTCCAAATCGGGAACAGTTCGCTTAATTTCAACCCAAGATCATATTCCTTCTGTCGTTCAAAGTCCTTCGGCACAAAGAAGTAATTCGGCTTCGGTGCTTCTAGCTCCTTCCATAACGTCTTGGAAACGTCGTGTTCATTGAGCCAGTCGTACTTTTCGCTTCGCAAGCCATAGAGTTCGAAATGATGCACAGTTCCCAGTTTTTTCTTTTCTCCGGTTTTCACGAAAAGCGTGATGCCGACTCCCTGCTGAATATCGAAAACGTTCTCATCCTTACTTCCATCTTGTGCTTTTTCTTTCATATTGCTGTCACCGTGTAAGTCAAGAACGTAAATGTGATCGAAGGATCCCAGCAAACTCTCGCGCATCCGGCGGTGCGTGATGCCGTCGAGGAAGGAATTGTTGGTGATCATCGCAACGATGCCCTGCTTGTTCTTCTCGATGAGGTGATGTGAGAAACGGAGAAATTTGATGTAATCGTCGTCGAGATTGAGCTTCTTCTCGTTCAGGTTTTTCTTGTAATCATCGATCAGCGCGCCGATCCATGTTTTGCGCTTTTTCCCGTCGGGTCCGATTTCCGTGGATGCATTCTGCGAGCTCACCGAGTACGGCGGATTGCCCATTACTACCATGATGGGGTAATCGCGCTTTACTTCGTCCGCCATGTGCGCCTCCTCGGTGAGCGCTTCTTGCAGACCAAGGCCGAAGAGAGAATCATCCTTCTCCGGCGCCTGTTCCAAGCTGTTCGTCAGGAAGACGCGGAGCCGTTTGGTGATCTTGGTAATGCCGGTTTCCGCCAGCGTCATGCTGAGTTTCAGATGCGCGATGGTGTAGCTCGCCATCATCAGCTCGAAGCCGTGGAGACGGGGGAGCAAGTGCTCATTCACGAACGCCGGCCACTCGCCTTTGCGATCCTTGTATCTCTCATGAACGTTCCGGATCACTTCATTGAGGAACGTGCCTGTGCCGACGGCGGGGTCCAGAATCTGCACGCGGTCAATCGGCTCTTTGAACTTCTTCCCGTGCTCGGTGCGTTCCCAGTCGATCTTCGATCTGTCGGCAAGCCCCTGACTCAGCCCAAAATGTTCCTTGAGTAGCGCATCCACGGAGCGGACGATGAAGCGGACGACCGGAAGTGGCGTGTAGAAGACGCCGCGGCTCAAGCGCAATGCCGGATCGTATTCTTTCAGGAAGTCCTCGTAGAAGTGGATGATGGGATCGTGCGTCTCCTGCTCCATGCTCGTCTGCTCGTAGAGCCCATGCACGAGTGCTTTTACGTCGCTGTGCACGAATACGTCGCAGAGCTCATCGACGATGTACGAGAGCTTCCGGATGAAATTCGCACCGGCGATGTGGTCGAAGAACTGCTGGAGGAGATGGTTGCTGGCGGGGATCTTCTCTCTGGCTTCGGTGCGGGAGAACGTCTCGGGCGTGTCATCGTTGTACCGCGCGACGAAGAGTCCGTAAACAAGAGTCTGCGCGTAGAGATCGGCGAACTGCGCGGGAGTGAGATCGTGGATCAGTTTCGCCTTGAGGATCTGCATGACGCTGTCGATGTCCCCTTTCTGTCCGGTGAACGCTGGATCGAGGATTTCCGTGATGTTGTCCCGTAGTCGCCGCGCTTTGCCGCCCATGATCTTGGCAAGATGCTGAGCCGAACGAATGGCGTCGATCGGCTCTGCGACAAAGTCGGCAAGGGTTTCTTCCAAAATCTTGTACGCTGCGTCTTTACACTGAATATCCGTGCCTTGTTTCACGGCCAATACGATCCCGTCGCCGTACTTCTGACCGTTCTTGAAGCACCTGAACTCGAGCCCGTTGGTGAGGATCAGGTTCGCATAACCGAAGTATCGCGCCATCTGCTCGCTCTTCTCGATCTTGTCCAGATTCACCGTGATATCCTTGGCCTCGACGTACGCGATGGGGATGTCGCCCTTGAGGAAGATGAAATCCGGCCGGCCGTGTGCGCTGCCCTTGGGCTCGTTCACAACCTTGAGCTTCGTAATCGCCTCGAAGAGCGCCTTCAGTGCCGGACGGTAACTGTGTTCCTGTGCGTGACCGGTTGCGAATTCCCTCTGGAGATCGGCGATGTAGCGGGCGACGATAGTGGACATTGCCGAAACGATACCACCATTCATCGGTAGATGCTGCTCCGGTGCCCGAGATCGATGATAAAAAACGAATCGTCATCCTTCCGCGAAAGAATGAGCCGATAGTCGCCGACGCGCAGACGGTGTGTGGCCGGTGCCGCATCGTGCAGCATGCAAATGGATCGCTCGTCATGCTGTCCCTGCAGTTCCCGCAATTTCTCTTCAATGCGATAGCGAACCGCTGATTCCAGTTTCTGGAATATTTTCTTTGCCTCCTTCGTGAACACGAATGAGGTCATAGATCAGATGACGAGATCCGAAAGACCGCTCTCCAAAGATTTCTGCCACTTTTTTCGAAGCGCAGGAGCGTTTTTTCGCATCTCGTACTCTTCCAGGTAATCCGCAATCACGTCATCGCTCTCCTCGAAATAAGGAAGCATGATGACTTTTGCTTTCCCGCGATTCGTCACAATCACGTTTGCGCGGCCGACCCACAGGAGCAATTTCCCGATATTCTTCTGGAGCTCGGAGGTGGTGACGATCTTTGGCATATATCATGAACAGTATATCCAATGATATATCCGGAGTCAATTCGGGTGGAGAACGATGGCCGGAACACCGACTCCCTCTCCCATACCTGCTCCACCCAAATTCTTACTGATCCAAAAAATCCAATTCTATGTCCGGTCATCCTCACCCCGATGAGGTGCTCGAATGAGCTTTTGGATCGCCTTGAAGCCCTCGAGTGCCATACCTTTCACTCTCCGCACCTGCGAGGCCTGCGACTTTTGATCGAGTTGGTCATCAATTTCCAGCGCCACAAATCTATGCAGCTCATCCAGAGTTCGCATGGAATCCCGGGGGAGTATCGACCACAGATTTTCCTCTATCTGGCGGGTAATGGGGCCGAATCGATTGATCCTCTTTTGGAATGAGAACAACACCACTTCTTTCCCGGATTGATGACGCGCCGTGATTCGTCTGCCGCCAGCACCGGTGACTATGTCCCGTACTGCAATCGTTTCCAGATCGAATCCCGCTCTTCCGAGAAGCTGTCCTATATGTTGTTTCACGTAGGCGATCAGATTCCCATCATCAATGGGTTTCCAGATCCTCTCCGCCGGCAGCGAATTCGGGTCCTCGTCGCTTTCGTGATTTTCCGGGGGAAAGGAATGATTCATGCACTTGTTTCGACGTATTTCCTTACAATCGATTTCCTTTTTCATCCGGAATTCGTCAAATTCCTCTTCAATGCACCTCCTCCAGATAGCACCCCTCGCCCTTCGACTCGCTACGCTCTCTCAGGGTGATAATTGCCTAATGGACTTCATCCAAGTAGCAATCTTCACAATACACAATGTCAGGTCGCGAAGGGGGATAGCTCGTCCTGATCTCTTCGCCGCACTTCCCACACCTTCGCTCCCAGAGCTGCCGCGGCGTCCGCTTTGCCATACGATCTTTATGTCGTTGATCGAAACATTTTCGGGGCAATGGAAGTCCCATGTCGCGGTAGAACTGCAGCTCCTGCGGGGTGATTTTGAACGGTCTTCCCGTCACGTCACACACAACCGCCCACTCGACAATCTCATCCGGAACATCGGCAATGGATTCGGGAAGCTGTGAGCCTGGGATTGTTTTCGTAACCTTCGGCGCTTCATTCGATTCCTGTTTCCAATTCCATCCAAGTGCTTCGATTTGATCCTGCGTCAGCGGGAAATACTCCTGCGCCACTGTTTCGTTGTAACCATAGGGCGAGAGCTGAGCCGGGAAGAATTGACCATATTCACCATGCTCGATCATATGCTCGATCAACTTCGGCAAGATGCTCTCGTACTCCTCCTTCGTGTACTGCTTATTGAGAATGCAGTACTCCTTGTGACGAAGGCCGATACAACCAAAGAGATTGGATGATGTGTCGAGGCAGTAGCGGCAGTACATCAAGTTGGAAACATTGCCCCAGGACGACTCCGAGAATTGAACATTGTAGAAACCTTGTCCCGTCAGGTGATTTTCCAGCCCCAGCTCGCCGGTCATCCCCCACCCGTAGCAGTCGTAGCAATTCCGGCTCTGGTGCATCCATACGCAGTACTTGCAGTCTTCGTCGTGCGTCATGTCGAAGCACTCACGGACGTTCCGGCAGTTCGTAATGTGGTCACCGGTCACGTTCTCGTTCGAATATCCGGACAGAGCTTTGTGCGGATGCTGCAAAATCAATGCCTGAAACGTTTGTTCCGCGACCAGAAAGGCCGCTCTGTTATGGGTTATTTCATTGAGCTTCTTCGTATATTCCTCTTTCGTGCACGGCTGATTGCCGATGTGGAGATTTTTATTCACGAGGTTCACGCATCCGATACAGTTCTGGCAACCCTGACAGCTTTTTAGGAGAAGGGAGTCGGAGCAATTCCGGCAGTCTTCGGAAAAGAAGAGGCGGTTACAGTTGTAGGCATCGATGACTTCGTAACAGGATTCGGAATCGAACGTGAGGAAACCGTCAACGACGCGATGGTTTCTGTGGAGATACGTTCCGTAGTAACAGTCTTCATTGTCGTTTCCGGCGAAGATCAGGTAACAGTTATTATTCCGCTGGCTCAGGTTCGTGTACTCCGAATTGTTGTTCTGGAAACGAAGATTGAATGACGGGAGCGGCACGGCATGGTGAAGATCATTCCACTGATCAAAGAACGGACGGTTCCAGTCGATCTCGCGGCCGTAGGTCATCGGATCCCACACGTCGGAATTCCAGACATCCGATTCATAGACCGTGAAGGGTTTGTCCGGTGAATAAATGGAGAGAATCGTCTTCTTGGAGTAATCGCACGTACGGCGGTACAGCGTCTTCTCATTGCGCCATGCCAGTCGCCGTTGTCTGCGACACGCCGGACAGTGCGTCGGCGGCGGTATCAAATATCTCTTTCCGGCAATCATCGGAGAAACGAGTTTGTAGAATTCCAGATCTTCTTCCGGAACGGAGAAAGGCTGACGACAGTGGATGCAGGCCTGCCGGCCGTAGCCTTGGCGAAGGTTGGTGGGCATACCCGCAATTGTCATGGATCGATGATTATGATGCAATATTCTTTCACACACCAACTGTGAAAGTGTGATGGCTGCATCGTTATTTTTACGCCGTCACTTCCCGCACTGCCTTACGAAGAATTTCCTGCCATCCATCCTTGAGCGATGCATCCAAAATAACGGGGATTTCCTCATCAAGATCAGTAAAGTGCACCATTGCCCGGAGTGGCAGCATGGGATTGAAGGATGCGCCGAATAGTGCGAGAGCCGTGCCTCCTGCAAGATAAAATCCCTGAGTCTGAATGACCGATGCATCGCGTTGGAATGCATCCCACAATGTCCGCTGCGGCTTCCGGAGAATGTGAAGATGCAAATCAGACATAAGAAAGAAGAACGTCATCCGGCAGCGTACAACCGAAGACGCATTCCGCGAAAGCTTTGCCGCGGGAGGTCCACTGTCCCCGGAGAGGATGCGTCATCGCATCGAGAATCCGCTCCTTGGATACGGATCGATTCAGAGCGTTGAATTCTTCCCACGTTCCGAAGTTGAGTACGCGGGTAACGTACGTTTTGATCGGTGTGCCGACGCCGGAAACCCATGTCAATCCGTTCGATTGTTCCATGGTCTCATTATAGTGTTTTTTGGCTTGGGTATCAAGATTTTTCAGGAGAATCCGTATTGAATATTCATCGGTTTTCACAGGGAAATTGTGAAACTGTGCTACTCTTTCCCCATGCTGCAACCGATGCTGGAAACTCTCGGCCTCTCCACCATGGAAGCCGAATGCTATGAGAAGCTTCTGCCTATGGGCGATGTGCCGATGGCGACGCTGACCGCTGCAATGAAACGTCACCCGCAGATCGTGTACCGTTTGGTCGATCAGCTGGTCGCCAAAGGATTGGCCGTGACCGAGACACGGCTCCACCGGAAATACGTCCGCGCCGAAGATCCGAAAATGCTCGAACGCGTGCAGCTCGAAAAGCTCAGGAAAATCCGTGAAGCATTGCCTTCACTCCATGCGCTCCAGCATCAGCCGAGTGAGGCACGGGTACGGGTGGAGCGGGGAGTGGAAGCCACGCGCACTCTCCGTCGTCGTGCCTTCTCCGAGCTGCCGGTCGGCGGGACGTACTACATTTTAAGCCCATCGGGTGAGCATTTTTATGAGACAGTCGGTCGTGAGCACGTGGAAGTGCTGGAGCAGCTGCGGACCAAGAGGAAGATCACCAAGAAGATGATTGCGATGGAGAGCCAGCGGCAGTACCTCGAGCGCGAGGAACACTGGAAGTACGTGGAGACCCGCTACTTGCCGGAAACCTATCCCGTACCGACGAGCACGAATATTTTCGGGAGCACGGTGTATATCCAGATCTGGTCTGCAGATCCCATCGCCATCGTCATCGAGAGCGAAGAAGTGGCGACGAGCTATAGGGACTTCTTCGAGACGCTGTGGAAAATGGGGAGGAAGTGACGAGGGATCAGAAACGGCATTTGCTTACAATTCTGAAAAAGTCGCCCAAGGCAAATGATGATACCAAATCGTCAGTTCGCATGCGGCTCTGAATCAGTTGCAACCGTCAGGTTGTATCCGGAGTATATGCCGTCTCCGTCACCCCCCACTTCATCAAAGAACATGGATGTCGGAACGACGTCAGTCGCACCAGGAGCAATCATTTTCAGCGAAGATTTCCCTGCGGGGATTGTAACGGAGCGATCGGAATCATTACTCCACTCCACTGTTCCCGGGCTGACTTCTCCGCCTGTCCCGGGGAGAGCAAGCCCATTGAGCACAAGACAGACTTGCCCTGCAGTTCCAGTGATCTCGGCATCAACGATAGTGATAGAAATCGGTCGGTTAGTTGTCACCTCGCAGCTTCCTGCCCTGTCACACGTTACGTCCACCGGTGATTTGGGGTTAGCGGTCACCTTGTATGGTCCGGCAAGCCAGGGCGGATCTGACTCCCACATGGGAAGTCGATCCAGTTCAATCAACTTTCCCTCCGGATTGCGCGCATTGACCGCCTCCACCGAAAACTCCTTCCCTGCCGCATCCGGACGAGTCTGAATCATGTAGTCGAAGTATGCGATCGGGGAAGGCATGTCACGAGGCACGACGACCGTTGGTCCTGTGACGGGGATGCGTTTGTCGAACTGAGAAACCGACTTAACAGCAGTCCAGTCTCCATGGATGCGGAGTTCGACGAAGCCGATAGGCTGAGTCCCGTGTACCAGTGCAAAAGAGAGGGTGGAAGCAATGTCGCCTGCAGGTATATCGCGTCCGGGGAGCGGACCCTGCTGCGATCCCCAAAAATCGTACGACCCCACAGCTTTCTCCGGCTCCGATTGTGTCTCGGCATTGCACGTGTTGATCACTTGCAGGACATCACTTGCATTAAATGTTCCGTCTTTAGTGACATCAAGATTGGAAGGACGAGATCCCATTGGACCCATACCGTTCAAATTCGCCTCATTGATCAATAATAACGCATCGAGAGGAGTTGTTGCTCCGTCACTATTGACATCGGTAGGATCCTTTGTATTCCACGCCCCCCCCGCATCGCCAGAAGAACGATCAGCTGCGAGAACGCCCAATAATGCTTCGGATACGGAACTTCCTGCGATGGGCGATCCAACTTCTACGATCGGTGAAGCAGCTGGTGTGTCGCTGAGATACAGCCTAGGTTCCAGCGGTTCGAAACCATTAGAATTAGAAGAAGAGTGATGAGGAGGGTTGAGCATGCGAATATTATAAGTATATTTTATTATTTGTCAATGCACAAGTAAACCGCATCCTTGAGCCAAATTATTCTAATAGATGCATTTATCCATTCCCTTTCTTCTACGGGGAACTTTCCGCGCACTGGGAATTGGATTTTTTGTCCGAGGCTCAGTCGAGCCGTGCTGATTATCATTATCATTGGTTACTCGGCGTTTATTCCTCCAGATCAATCCCTCTGGATGCCTCGCCCCACCAGTTCTCCATACTCCACTCCTTCGTCAGAAAGTGATCATCAATTACTGCAGTGTTTGAACCCGCCTTGCCGTGCTGCAGGAAATTGCGAATCAGGCCGAAGAATATCTTCGAGAGCAGGGTGTGCATCCAGATCTGGTCATAATAATTTCATCTGCCCATCATCCTTTCGCGAGGCTTTCTTTTTTTGCGGAGGAATATCCATAGCCCGCGGCTCAGCAGCCTTCGCTGAAGCTTCGGCCGCCAAGGCAGAGCCGCTCTGATGAACTATTTGTGCCCCGATCAGTCCTTCCAGATACTTCGCCACCCGTTTCCCATACTCCTTCGTCCGCAGCCGATCATCGAGGACTTCGATGCCCGCTCCTTTCACGCTGTGCCGCAGGAAATTGCGAACCAACCGGAACAGCCGATGCTTGAGGCGCGGGATGGTGTACTCGTTGAATCCGTCCTGATATCTGGCTCCGCGACGGCTGACGACGGCATGCGACGGATGGTCGAACGGCAGCGTCTGGAGGATCAGGCGATCCACACTCTCCGGCGGGAGATCGATCCCCTCGTACATCCACGGCGTCAGGACGAGAAATGCGGGTGACGGCGCGGCGGCGAACTCCGCCTGCATGCGACCGAGACCTCCGCCGTATCCCTGACAAATCATCGTCGCTCCGTCTGCCTCCAGCCTCGGGCCGTGCCGGACGTAGACGTCTTCGATGGTGCGCTTGCTGCTGACCAAGAGAATCGTCTTCCCCTGCGGGTTCAGCGCCTGTCCGAGCATCACTCCAACGGGCATCTTCAGAGAAATCTCCGGTTTCGATGTCACGGTAAGCTCAGTAAATCTTGCTTTGGATTGCAACGGGAGAATCGAGCGGAAATCGTTCTCGTTGCCGGGAGGAACGAAGAGCGTCGTTTTGAATCGGGAGTAGAGGAGCTCCTGCAAAAGAGCAGCAACATCTTCCGGCACGGACTTGATGTGCTTGCTGCCGTCCGCATACGACTCGATCCACGTGATGCGGCCGGGGAGGTTCTCCGGATCCAGAATCAGAAGCAATTGTTCGAGTGGACTGCGAATTGCGATCGGAACTTCACCGGCAAGGACGTCCGTGAGCGTCGACTTGAGCTCGGTCGTGCTCTTGGATTCCAGATCCGTGACGGTCAAATACTTGAGATCCAGCCCCGCTCTTGCCTGCTCCGCCCACAGCTCGATGATGTCCACGCACTGCGTGAGCATGACGTCCCCCGTGGAGGCGGCCCGAATGGGCGGCACGGAACATGTCCAACCGAGTGCGCTTGTCGCCGTATCCTCCAGCATCGACGCATCGTCAACGAACAGCTGCGTTCCCTGCGCAATGGAAAATTCCGGCGCGCGGCTCATCGTCAATAAATGCTGATGACTCAACAATGAGACTCCTTCCCTCGCTCGCTCAAGCAACTTCGTCATTTCAGGACTATTCGCCGACGCCGCGACTTTGCCGGTCCATCTGATACTCCTCGCCATGCACGGGAATGTCGCTGCGGACTCTCGGTTCGTACAGCGCGATCTTCATCAGGAGCGTCATCTCGTCGGCGGTGAATGTGTCCTGCGCCAGAAATTTCTTGAGCGCGGCCTTCGAGAGCAGCAGTTCCGGCGGATGGAGAACCGTCACCGTCTCCGGAATGTCCACGCGACGGAGAATGGACTCGATATTCTTGACCGCGATCCACGTTTTGCCCTTGGCAGAAGCGATGAGCGACGGCACGAACTGCGGATCCGGCGGTTCGGCAATCAGCCGGACATCCTCAGCTCCCGAAGAATCAAGTTCGATGACTTGCTTGTCCGCCGCGCGCCGATGACGGACGCGTGCGCCTTCCAGCCACTCCGGTCGGGTCTTTTTCTTCGATGATGTCAGTGCGGCAAATAACCGGCGGTAACTCTCCGGCCCTCGCTGAGCGATGTCTTGCAGGATTGTAAGATCATCCGCCGGAAGCATCTCCAGCCGCTCGACGCATTTCCCGAGCAATTCGGCCGTGGCGCGGACGTCACCGAGGGCTCGGTGTTTCGGCGAATGATTGAGTCCGAGCACCGTGCTCATGTACCCGAGCGAATAACTTTCCAATTCGGGATACACAATCGATGCGAGCATGGACGTGTCGATCCACGGATGATCCGTCAGATCCCACCCCTCGCCCTTGAGCATCTTCAGGTCGAACTGCACGTTCTGCCCGACGATGACGGTCTCCGGCGTGAGCAGCGCCTGCAGCGTCGGAAGAATTTCCTGAAACGTCGGCTTGCCAATCAGATCCTCCGGCCTGATCTGCGTAAGAATCTGAATGGCGGACGGGATTTCGCAATCGGTTGGCAGAGAAAGAAGCGTTTCGAAAATTTCCTGAGTCCGCGGGTCGGCAGACCCGCTCTGATTGGTTCTCATGCATGCGAACTCCATGACGCGGTGAACCTTCGGAACGAAGCCCGTCGTCTCGGTGTCGAGGATGAGGAGAGGAAAGGGAAATTTCATGGAAACATAGTAGAGCGAACAGTCGCCGGAGGCGAACCTCGCAACAAGCGGGCGGTCAGCGAACAGCGGTCAGCAATCCTCATGAAGAAACGGCAGAGACTATCAATCCGCCTTCGCCCTGCGGGGCTTCGGCGAGATTGAGGGCCCGGTGGCTGTATCACTGCTTGCGAAGGCAATGGTTTGATTCCCCGATCTTCGAGATCGGAAGAAGGAGTCCAGAGCTTGCTCTGGGGTTCATACCAATGATTTCTTCCTGCATAAAAGAGGAGACACTCAGTTGGACATCAAAATCCAGTTATTCACTCATTGTCTGCGTCTCCGCCTTCACGGGTACGTCGGAGAGAAGAATGTGGATCGCTCTCCGAAGACAAGCCGAACGGATCCTCGTCTTCACATGGCTCTGCCACCAAACGATGTGCAGCTCTGCGTAATCCATTTTGAGTATCACTAGAAACAGTGTCTGGTGTTTTTCTGTAAATCGTCTCTCGCTTTTCACGCAATCCAGGAACGACTTCTTGTTTGGTCATAAAAAATAGAAGAAAAAGGTGCGAAGAATACCACTATGCCGCCGTAGCTACCACGTCTTCCGCCTACGCCTTTGGTGACTTTTGCGACTCGCGAGGTGACCTTCAGCTCAAGGGTATGAGGAACGTTGGCAATTACAGAGTGTCCATACCCGGAAGGAGGGAGAGTTGAGGCGATTGTCCCGGGATAAGAT
>JAQTSK010000020.1 GCA_028711345.1 Candidatus Peribacteraceae bacterium | reverse complement strand
GGAAGCGAAGGAGTACTTGACGAAGCTGAAGGAATGATTAGTATCGGTGCAATTTCCCCAAATTATCAGATGCCTTGTGAACAATGTGAATTTGAACTTCTGGCTCATCTAATCCCTCAAGCACAAAGGGTATTGCTTGAAGCAAGGGGTTTCGGCGATGTCCAATCTTTCGAGATAGGAAACAATTTAGTAACCATGAATGTACGAGGAAATAGACGAGAGGCGATTGAAAGATTATGTAATCAGCCCCAGAGAGCTGCCGGCATCCCGACAGGGACTCAATATTCAGCGGTCGTTGATTAGCAGCAACAGAAAATCCGTAACAGATTCCTCAATTGGGAAGAGTCAAAACTGTGCTACAGTAAAGATCTAATGCTCGAATTGCTTATTCTCGGTACGTCATTCGTTCTCGTCTCCGGACTGTTCGCAATGATCGATGCGGCGATTTTGAGCGTGAATCACGCGGAGGTGGAGGTGCTGATCGCAAAGAAGCGGTGGGGAGCCCGCAGTCTGAGGCGGCTTCTTCGACATTCGACGCGAGCCATCATCGTCATCGTCATCTTCACAAACATGACGAATATCCTTGGGCCAATCCTTGTCGGACTGAAATCCGAAGCGCTCTTCGGCAGTCATGTCATCGGAATCGTCACAGCCGTCCTGACATTACTCACCATCGTCTTTTCTGAAATCATTCCGAAGTCCATCGGCTCGCACCATGCGCCGCGCATCGCACGTTTGTCGGCGCCTTTCTTGCGTATCGCGACAATCCTGCTCTACCCGCTTGTCATTGTTCTCGAAAGGATCTCCCTGCCGTTCAGGTCCGGCAAGAGGAAAGTCGGTACGGAAGGACAGATCCGTGCACTCGCCAATCTCGGCAGCGGAGAGGGTCATATCGATGCTGATGAACGTGAATTCATTCATAGAGCATTTGTCCTCAATGACCGCACTGCAGGTGACATCATGACACCCGCCTCATCCATGGTGTGCATTGCAAAGAATCAAAGCCTTCGGCAAGCGGCAAAAATTATCTTCGACAACAGTTACTCACGGTATCCCGTTACCGGGGAGTCCCTCGATGACATCCTTGGATACATGCTCAGTAGCGATGTATTGGAGTTACTGGCGGACGGACGGGACAACCTTCCGATCACCGGCATCATTCGGAACGTTCATTTCGTGGATTCGGCGTTGCGTTGTGATGAACTGCTGAATGTCATGCGAAAGAAAGATCTGCATCTGGCGATGGTCCGGAGTGGGGGAAAGACCGTCGGCCTCGTGACGCTGGAGGACGTGCTGGAAGAGCTGGTCGGGGAGATCAGGGATGAGGGGGATACGGAGGCGTGACCGATCCCAAGGCAGAGGGATAAGAACACGGAGAATCGCACACAGATGAAGGCAACCGACGGCCAGATATGCAAGATCGAGGAGCCGTGACTTTGCAGCGAAACCCGGCTTGAACACTGGTTAGTGGCCTTCTCCGCGGCTTATTCGCGCTACGTTTAGTTTGACATCTAGTAAATAAGTGTTATATTTACCATATGGAGCAAAGGCATCTGCCATTGAATATTTCCACGGTGGCTGACGAGGACGCTCCCTATATTGAAAAGGATCTGGATGTGCGACGTTTGAGTTCGAAGGTACGCGATTTGGTAGATTACTGGTTGGTTGTTCAAAATGACCCGAATGTCCTTGAACGTGAACGGCTCGAAGTGTCGCGGCTTGATGAGGTCGCTGGAAAGTTATGGCAAATCACTGATGCCAGGAGATGTTATCAAAAAATGGACTCGGGGGACTACCGAGTATCGTTAAATTGTAATGCGCTGGACATGACCATGCTGTTGCAAACTCGAAACTTCGTACTGACGCTGAAAGATTTGATCATGTTAAATGAAGACCGGAAAACGTGGGCTCCTGGTTCCGACATCAAACCGCAGTCCCTTCTTTTCTCTGACAGCAACGCAGGTATTCATTTCCCAGCGAGACACGCTGAGAAATACCGAAGTACGGGAAAAATCACAGAGATATACAAAGATCTTGGTTGTTGGGGCCTTTATGGACAACGTACTGACCATAGCATTTACAACTACACCTTGGATTTCAGAGGTATACTTGAAAAAATTGTGAATCGCAGCCCAGTGCGCCAAATGATAATATTGAATGAAAGTAACGCTCTCTCGGAGCGTACAATTCCGAACGTCAATTACGCAATCACCCGTTATCAGGATATCGCTCGTACAAAAACCTACGATGTTACGTACCACCATGGAGCTGAAGAAGCGTTACGGAAGGGAATTGCACTGGCTCTGGGGCAAAGAGCACGTGGAGGAAACCTGATGATCGGCAACCGATTGCCCGATCCAAATTGAATAACAGGGATGACAGACAGGCGGCAACCCTGAGTCGAATGGTGGGCGAGGGTGGATTTGAACCACCGACCACAGGCTTATAAGTCCTGCGCTCTAACCAACTGAGCTACTCGCCCACGCAATTAAGTATAGGGGAGTAGGGGAGTAGGGGAATAGGGGAGTGGGAATCTGACTTCACAAAAAAACACCCCTTCACTCCTAGTCCCCTAACCCCTAACACATCACGCCGGCACCACACTCACAATCGTCGCCATCTCGCTGCGTCGGTTGAACTTCGGCACCTTGCACTTGCGGAAGGCCACCGTACCGGCGACTCCCGCGTGAATGGTCCAGTCTTTGGCTGCGTACGCATTGTCGCCCGGCCTGTAGAGGAATCCCTTCTGACGGATGAGGATCTCGCCTGCATTCACAACTTGGCCGCCAAACCGCTTTACGCCGCGACGCTTGGAGATACTGTCTCTGCCGTTTGTGGTGGAACCACCTGCTTTCTTATGTGCCATAGCGCGGAGAGTATAAAGATGTTCGCTCTGTCTGCAAGTGATAATTCAGACTTATTGCCATGCAATGATGGTTGCGGGGGCAGGATTTGAACCTGCGGCCTCCAGGTTATGAGCCTGGCGAGCTACCGGGCTGCTCCACCCCGCGGTACTTTCTCAGTATGCCTGAGCCTGAGAGATGCGGCAATCACGATTTAGAGTTTCTTTCGCAGTGATTCAATTTTCTCGCGACTGAAGAGGTACAGCTTCCATTGATCAACCACGCGGATATTGCGAAGGTTTTCCTCGAAAATGGCTTCCTCTTCCTCGGGAGTCAGCGTCAGGGCGCCCAGCGTCGAGTCGACGGTGGTCGGTCGGTTGATCACGATCAGCTTTTCGCCCGGTCGTAGCAGACCGAAGTTCTCCTTGGCGTACTTATCTTTGTACTGTGCCGACTGAAGGTACTGGAGCTTCCTGTGCCCCGCCATAATATCGTCTTTCAATCGCAGATTCCTCTGCTCCATGGCCGCCAGCTGCCGGTCGAACAGAATATTTTTGTAATAGGAGAGAGCAAGACCGAACGCCATGAGCCCGACCACGCTCAATCCGAGGACGATCGTCATCTGCTTCGGAATGGGGGCGACATCGGAGTAACGCATCGGAGGTAAGTGTAGCAATTGTTAACTGTTAACCGTTAACCGTTAACAGTTGACTGTTTGGTGTGTAACCTATCGATGTGCGAATATTTTGCAGCGGCATCGGCGGCATCGGCCTCTCGGCGTATGCAGGGCATATGCAGGCGCAGGGACACGAAGTCTCCGGAAGCGATAGATCCCCATCCCCGCTGACCGATGATCTCCTGTCGCAGGGAATCGTCGTGAGCTTCAGACAGGATGGTTCTGCGTTACCGGAGGGGTTGGATCTTCTCGTCTACTCGGAAGCCATTCCGGAAAGCGCCCCCGAGAGATCCATCGCAGCCTCGAGGGGGATCCGGCAACTATCGTACTTTCATGCACTGGGAGAGATGACTGCGGGCACCCGGTTGATTTGCGTCTCCGGAACGCACGGGAAGTCTTCCACGACGGCGATGGCTGCAAAAATGCTCATGGATGCGGGAAGAGATCCGAACATCGTCGTCGGGACGAAGATGCGCGAATTGAACGGACGCAACTGGCGGTCCGGCGCCAATGATCTGTGGATTGTCGAAGCCTGCGAGTACCGGCGTTCATTCCTTTTCCTGCAGCCGAAGATCATTCTTCTGACGAATGCAGACGGTGATCATTTCGATGCGTACAAGGACATCAAGGATTATGAAAACGCCTTCGTGGAATACCTGTCGTTGCTGCCGGCTGACGGCATCCTGATCACCCATGGCTCGGACAAGCAGCTCACGGAGATTGCGAAGCGCGCAGGCAAATCATTCATCGATGCAGATAAGATCCCGTTGCCGCATCCTGGCGTGCCGGGAGAGCACATGAGGAAGAATGCGCAGCTGGTTCTTGCGCTTGCCGATGTGCTTAAAATCAAGCGATCGGTTGCCGAGAAATCCCTGTCATCATTCAAAGGGACGTGGAGGAGGATGGAGATCAAAGGCGTCACTGCTGACGGCGTGACAGTGATCGACGATTATGCGCATCACCCCGTGGAAATCAAGGCGACTCTGCAGGCAATGCGCGAGGCATATCCTTCAAGAAGGATTATCGCCGTTTTTCAACCGCACACGCATGATCGCACATTGAAACTCTGGGATGATTTCTCGACTGCGTTCCAGGATGCCGATCTGGTTGTCGTGACGGATGTGTACGATGCACGACCTGATCGTGACAGCGCGAAAGCGGATCCGGAACTCTTTGCGACTGCGATAGGGGAGGGGAGTGGGGTGAAGACACTATTCTCCGGCTCGCTCGAAGAAACGAATCGCTTATTGCGCTCCTCATTGCTGAAAGCGGACGATGTTCTTATTTTGATGGGAGCGGGAACTGTCACGAATCTCGCAGGTAAACTGCTCGCCATGAATTCAAGTGTTTAAGGTACCTCTGAATAATTGCCAAAATGTCATCCTGAGCGGAGTCGAAGGATGAACATTTTGGCTCGTTGTCATGGTTCGGCGGAGTTTATCCTGAGAGGAACCGAAGGACTCACCATGACAACTTTCCTTGCTTTTTAGAGATTCCTTAACCAATCCCAAGTCCCCAATTCCCACTACCTACTTCCTCTCCCCCCTCTTCTTCGCCTCCCGCTCTTCGACGATCTGACGGATCGATCGCTTGGTGACGCTGCTACGGATGATTTCCGGTCCGGTCTCCTCGACCGTACACGTCATTTTGACATTGATGATATTGCGCTGATCGGGTTTGAGGACGATGGAGCGGGGCGGCGGCAGGAGGCAATCACCCGTCCGTCCGAATAACAGGGAATACTTACCTGCAGGCAGATTGGTGAAATCGGCGGGAGTGACGCCTCCGTAGAATCGTCCGGTCGGCGCTTTGATGCGGAATTTCGCTCCGGAGGGTTCGCTCGTCACGCCCAGACCTGACAGACGGGCCAAGGAATACTGCACGAGAAACCGGTAATTGTCGTTCGGCAGCAGATTGAACGAGAACTGCGGAACGGTTGTCTTCGTGACGATGGTGCCGCCGCGATAGATCGTAATGGCTGCGGACATGCCGGGAGGAGGCACGACGGAAATTACCGTGGGACCGAAGGAGGTCAGGGAGAACGAGTACCGTGTTTTGTCGACGCCGTCGTCGGAGCTGCTGAGTGGCGGGTTCTCACCGGACAGGATCGTCCATGATCCGAGGCGTGACGGGGAGATCTGTTCGACTGCGAGAGTGGCTCGCACCTGACCGGTTTTCACCGCTGTTTGACGCGACAGTGCGGTCAACGGCATGGCTGCGACGGTCAAAATGGACAGCGAGAGAATGGAGATGTGCTTCATGAACACGAGTGTAGGTATAGTCGCGGAGAACCGAAAGTATTTTCACGACGATCCCAGCGCGCGTTCAAGAGAAGTTGACCACAGTTCGTGCAGATTGACGAGCGGCAGGGCGATGAGAGTCGTTCCGCCACGTTTCACGGACAACGTTGCTTCCGCAGACGTCGCGCCGATTCTTTGGAGAATGCACCCTTGCTTGGCTGCTTCTGCTTCAAATTCCTCTGCGTTCTCGGGAGCCACCTCCAGAATGAATCCGCCGGTTTCGGAGAACAGCACGGTGTCATTGCGTAGCGACGGCGAAAGGGAACTCAGTTCAACGAACGCGCCGATTGCGCATCCCTTTTTGCGCTGCGGGACGGTCATTTCGTACAGTGCGAGAATCAATCCTCCTTCGCTGATGTCGTGACACGCGAGCACCATACCCCGATCAATCGCCGTGGTGACGATTGCAACCTCTTTCAGGACATCGGCTGCTGACGAAGCAGGGACATTGACACCGAGCAACTCATTGCGTGTTGCGGTAACAAGCGTTTCCAGCAAATGGTAGTACGCACTGCCGCCGCATTCATCTTTCCGTTCACCCAGAAGATACAGGATGGAACCGGCCTTCTTGAGCTGCATCGAAAGTGCTTTCCTCGCGTCCGGCATCACGCCGACGACGCACACGTTGGCGGTGGGATCGATGGTTCCCTCACTCGTCGCATTGTAGAGCGAGACGTTACCGCTGATGACGGGAACGGGTTCTCCATTGATGTCGATCGCCTTCGCCGCTTCCGCGATGCCTCTGACACCTTCCTCCAGAGCCCGGAGCTGCTCGGGGATTTCAGGATTGCCGTAGTTCAGACAATCGGTGATGGCACGGGGAAGCGCTCCGACGGCGGCGACGTTCCGCACGTTCTCGACGACCGCGTTCCACCCCTGCAGGTACGGGGAAATTCGTCCGTAGCGGCCGTTCCCTCCCGATGCCAGCGCGACGCCGACGCATCGATCCTCTTGTCGCAGTGCGTTCTCCCAATCCGGATGGACGCCGTCGATCTCGTAGCTCTGCACATCGGCAAGCGGCATGATGACAGTGGCATCGCCTTCACCGGGTTCGATGAGCGTGTTGCCCAGAATATTCTTGTCGTAGTGACGGAAGACACGCGCTTTGCTTGCATGGGAAGGGTGCGACAGCATTGCCCGAAAAATGTCACTGATCGTCGTATGCTTTCCGAGAACGGAAACAGTGTCGTCCTTGCAGGTGATCACCGGTTCCGTGAACGACGTCACCGGTGCCTTCGTCGGACGCTTGTACTGCAAACCCGATGTGATGTCTTCCGATTTCGCGCTGCAGACGATCTCACCCTTGTGCCTGAGAATGTACAGATCATCCTCAGTGACCTTCCCGACAACGGACGCACGGGCTCCTTCCGCGACGGATGGCAGATCCCACACGTCGTTGTAGTGCTTCAGAATGTGCTTTGTGAGTGTCGGATGACAGATCCAGCAGAAACGTTCCTGCGTCTCGGCGCAACCGATGACTTCCGGTGGAAGGCCGTCAATGGATGTGTGGATCTTGTCCAGATCGACGATCGCACCCATGCCGACCGGGGCCACCTGCTCGACGGACGCGCAGACGTTCCCGCCCGCACCCAGATCTTTGAAACTGACTTTATCCAGCTTCTTCTCCCGCGCCAGCCAGTCGAAGAGCGCGTAGGTGGAAGCCAGCAGGTGCCGCTCGAGGAACGGATTGGGCTCCTGCACCGCGCCTGCGTTCTTGGTGTTGTCCTCTTCTTCCATCGTGAGACTGGCAAACGACGCTCCGCCGAAACCGCTCTTGTCCGTGGGCTTCCCGACAATGATGATGTCGTAGCCGACCTTGCCCGCCTCCTTCTGCACGTAGCTGTGGATGATCTCGTCTTCCCGCAGTATGCCGACCGAGACGACGTTCACGAGGCAGTTCGTATTGTACGATTCATCGAAGAGCGTATCCCCGCCGAGGTTCGGAATGCCGAGCGCATTGCCGTAGCCGGCGACGCCGCGGATCACTTCGGTCGCGATCGCTTTGGATTCATTGGATTTCAGATCACCGAGGCGAAGCGAATCCATGGATCCGATGACGCGGGCACCCATGCACAACACATCACGGACACAGCCGCCGACACCCGTCGCCGCACCTTCGTACGGCACCACCTGCGACGGATGATTGTGTGATTCGTGACTGACGACCAATCCCCATCTCTTGCCCTTTGGCCCATCCGTGATGGCGATGATGCCGCTGTCTTCCTTCGGCCCCAGAATCACGTGCTTACCGGTCGTACAAAATTGCTTCAGAAATCTCCGGCTGGATTTGTAACTGCAGTGCTCACTGCCCTGAATGCCCCAGATGGTCGCTTCGGTCACGGTCGGAGCCCTTCCCAGCATCGTCTCGATCTTCCTCGCTTCATCCACGGTCAGACCGATGGAATGTTCGCGCAACGCCGCCGCCACTTCGGCGTCGGTCATTGTCGAAAAGGGGAGCGTGGCTGAAGGCATCGGAGTACTGAAAAAGAATGTGAGCTGATTGTAGCTTGCGTGAACATTCGAGTCACGATGAGACGCTACGCCGCCTGATGCTCCAGCCGTGTGACGCGGATATCCAGCTTGGAAATGGCTTCTGAATGCTGTTCAAGACGGTCATTGTTCGCTCCAACCGCTTCGGCTTTAATGATTTCCACTGCGAGCGCCAACTTATCTCCCGTGCGCTCCTCGGATTTTTCAATCTCAGCTTTGAGTTCCACCTTATTTGCATGCGCCTCATCCATCACTTTGCCTATCATCTCCATCAGTCCACGGATATCCTTCTTTGTCGCCGCTGCGGAATCATCCTGCTGACTCATGAACGTATCGTAATCGACAAAAAGTTCGTCGGCAACTGATGCCCCCATTCATCTTGCATGACCGCATCGCCGGCGTTTCCTCTTTTCAGATACAGCAGGAAATCGGCTGGCTGGACTGTCCGCCTATTTCTTTGTAGGGCGCAGGTCCACTGTGACAGCGAGACCTTGCCTGCTTCCTGTGACGATATGCGGACTCCGGCCGTCTTTCTCTTCAACCAATGAACCATCTTGCACTTTACATTTTTCTCCTGCAGGTTTTATCTGACAGGAAACTTTATCATAGCCACCTTTGCTGTCGATATTACTATGCTTACAAGGAGTAACGGTTAAGACTTGAAGACCGGATCGTGCTTCAGTAGTTGGATGAGCAATAATGGGCTCATACTTTTCTGTATTTGTGGCATCAAGTCTCGGACAATTGATTCCTTCGGTTTGTTCGTCAATACATAAATTAGTTGTTAATTTAATCGGCAGAGCGTCTGATGTTTCAGCCATGAATAGTTGGGTAAGAAGGAGAGTGATCCTATTCCATTGTCTTCTTCTGTCAAGTCCTTTCATTGAATGAACTCACGAATTGGCTTGATCCTGAGTGGATGACAGGCGACGGAGAGCAATGATGTCTGCGTCCTGTTCTCGTAGAGACGCAAAATTTTGCGTCTCTACGAGAACAGCCTCAGCCAATTTGTGAGTTCATTCCTTTCATTCGGCAATCAATTGATGGAGTATAGCAACCGCATGCGAAAGCTCCTCCGTTCCCTCCTCTCCCAAGACCGCATCGCAGGCGGGGCGTTCGTGCTGGCGTTGACGGGACTTCTGGCGTCCGTCTGCGGATTCCTGCGGGATCAGGCGTTCTCCATCATGTTCCCGCTGGACAAGGATCCGCTGGGGGTCGCATCCGTGTACATCGCGGCGTTCCGACCGTCGGATCTGCTCTTCCAGATATTCGTCATGTCGTGCCTGTCAGTGGTCGTAGTTCCATTCCTCGCCGGTCATCTGGCGCACGGACGCAAGCGGGAAATGGACAGAATCGTCACTTCGACGATGCTGCTGTTCGGCATCGCGTTCGGCATCGCGGCGTTGGTCCTCGCGATTTTCTTCCCCGCCGTCGCGCCGAAACTGGTGAAATTCGAGGGCCCGACATTGGCGCTCTACATCCGCTTCGGCAGGATTGCGCTGCTCACGAATTTCCTCTTCGTCTTCGGGAACGCAATCGGGCAGTACCTGATCGCGAAGCAGCGGTACTGGGTCTACGGTCTCACCCCGATCGTCTGGGCACTGTGCACCATCGGAGGGATCTATTTCCTGTCCGGTCCGCTCGGACCGATGGGACCGATCGTCGGGACGCTGATCGGCACGGTGATCTACGTGCTGTGGAGATCCATCGCCGTCGTTCAGTCGGGGTTCCGTCCGGAGCTGGCCGGTATGAATCTGATTCACGATGAACTTTGGCAAATGGGATGGCTGATCATCCCGCGCATGGCGGCGCTCGGCGCTTTGCAGCTGCAACTGTTACTGCTCGATCGTCTGGCATCGGGGCTGGAGACGAAAGTGGTCGCGCTGAACCAATTCGCCAGAAACTTCGAATCGGTGATCCCCGGCATCGTCGGTATAGCCATCGCCCAGTCGGTATTTTCACTCCTCGGACAGTACGCGGCACTCGGCGACGGGATACGGTTCAGGCGTTGCATGAAGAAGGGGATTCTCATGAATCTGGCGCTGTCGATTCCAGGAGCCGTTTGTCTGGCGGTCTGTGCCGGTATCGCTGCATGGCTGATGCGACTGGATGCATCCGTGACGCCGATGTTCATCAGCTCCCTGTTGATCTATGCGGTTGCGGTTCCGTTCGAAAGCCTGAACCACATCATCCTGCGTTCGTTCTATTCACTCAAAAACACCGGTTGGCCGGCGGTCACAAGTGTCGTGAGCTGCATCGTGGCGGTTGGCACCGGCACTGTTCTGCTGCCGTCACTCGGTCTGTACGCACTTGCCATCGCCTTCGTCGGAGGACAAGTCGTGCAAACCGTTCTGCTCTCCATCGCTTTGAAAGCACTTCTCAGGCAAAGGATCGGCGGATCCGGTCAGGGAGTGGGAGCAATAGAAATGGAGATGGCGTGATACGAGATTAACTTGAATGTTACCGTAGCTGCGGTTCGACCTTCGACAAGCTCAGGTCGCCCTGAGGAATTCGAAGGGCGAAAACCGCGGCGGCGGCGATTTTCGAATCGCCGCTACGGAGAAAAAGATTCGAATCAGGTAAATTCCGTATGAGAGAGACAATAGTGGAAGGCAAAAGTGCAAGAGGGAAAAACGGCAATAAGCCCGCAACCGCCTTTTGCCTTGTTACCCTCTTTTCTTTCGTAAGACGATTATTGTCGAGACAGCTCTAAGACAGACCACTAGTTTCCCTCAATGACCCGCCTTCCCATGTCCACTGTCGTCGGCTTCGGCGTCTGTACATTGCTGACGTTGGTTCCCGTAATCCGCAGAACACGGATCATGCCGGAATCGTCGGGGTTGAGCGTCATGAGCACTTGCTTGCCGACGAGGGTGAGGCCGACAGGTCCGTACAGATCGTAGCTGATGTTCACCTGCGTCTCGTTCGTTACTTTGTAACTCCGCACGGTTCCGTCTTGGGAAAGAACCGTGATCCCCGTCGCTTCCACGGACTGGATGATGCCATTCGCGCTCAGCGCAGGATTGAGCTCGACGTTGAGCACGATGATCAGGGACGCGGTGATGGTCTTGGAATCCACACGCCAGCCGTTGGTTCTGACAAGCATGCCTGTCCGGAGATCCCCGGGGTTCATTGTTTTCCTACTCAGTCTTCCTTGGGAAATGATGCTCGCTGTATCCTGAATGACGACGGTGACCATCTGGCCGTTGGTCGCTTTGAGCGTCAGCTCACCGCCGAGTTGATCGAACGCCTGCTTCTTGCTGATGCGGATCTCCTGAATGGTGCCCGTGACGAAAATGCGCGGACCAACACCTTCCAAGGCAAGTGTTGAGGAGGGAACAAGTAACACAACCAAAGAGACGAGCAGCGTGCTGACGGTAAAGTTACGCATAATGAGATTTGGAAGGAGTGACTAAAACGGATGTAACCCAGATGGCTTCCGCCGTGTGAGCAAAATCAACGCGTATTATCCCTGAACAGACATTAAGGTTCAATTAACCTTTCGATAAATGAGGTTGTTACTTCGGGCGGAGTTGCGTGGAATCCACTTCAATTTATCGACAGAGTTGAAGCTTCATCGGCACAGATCGATCCAATTGTTTATCCGTACATACGTGATACCATTTCCATTTCAATCTGACACTCAATCAAGATGTCATGGTGAGCGTAGTCGAATCCATGACATCGGCATGTCGCCCTTCGACTACGGGTGAAATGCCTTTGTATACTTTTGAATTGGAATTGGCATGAAATCCACTTCTACTCTGCAGAAAACTCAGTATCTCGTTCCGCTGATATTACGTTGTACATACCAATGCTCACTATTTTTTCCTGACCTGCGTAAAATCCAACTCCTCCGGCGTATCACGATCGAAGATGAGCACAAGAACCGTCAGCTTACCGCGATCGACATCCACCGCATCGATGGTTCCTTCATAGTTCTTGAACGGTCCGTCGATGATGATCACGAGCTCACCCACCTGGAAGTCACTCTTGAACTTGGCGGTCTCCTCTCCCATTCTGCGTTCGACGACGCCGAATTCCTCCGGCGTGACCGGAACCGGAATGTTGCCGGAGCCGACGAATCCGGTGACGTTGGGCGTATTGCGCACCATGTACCAGCTGTCGTCCGTCACGGTCATATCGATGAGGACGTAGCCGGGGAACAGCTTGCGCTCTTCCTCAGTCGGCTCGCCCTTCTTGAAGACGATCTGCTTCTCCTTCGGAACCACGACACTGTGGACGTAGTCTTTCATCCCGAATGTTTCCGTGCGCTGCTCGATGGACTTCTTCACGCTGTCTTCATACCCCGAATACGTGTGGATGACATACCAGTTTCTGCCTGCGGAAGGATCCTGTTTGGCCATAGGTACTTGGGGGCGGTGTTCAGCGGATGGTGAGCCGGAGAATCTGATTGAAGAGCACGTCCAGCAGTCCGAATGCCGCGGCGTTTGCGACGATGAAGACGAGAACGATCACGGAGAGCCGGATGGCCTGCTGTTGTGTCGGCCAGCGGACAAGCCGCAGCTCCTCAACGCTGCCCTGTAAATAATCAATGATTGCCTGCATAGAGTGCGGAGATAGTACTGAAGGAAAGGAGGGACTGCAAGCGGACGGACGGGGACGTAGGGGAGGTACGGAAGGTAAAGAAGGTACGGAAGGTGAAACGGCAGTGAAACTGAAGTTACGGAATTCTGCTATTCCTGCCGGTCAGTTTCACCCGGTAGATGGCAAGAAGCAGCGTGGCGTTTCCGACGATTAGCCAGATCGGAAAGGCGATTTCTGAGAGACTCCAGAATCGAACAGCTGCAAAGGTCGTGAAGGAATTAAAAAGTCCGCTGAAGTGCTGCGAGGCAGATTCCGTCTCAGGTTGTTTCCATGATTTTGCGAAGGTCGGAATCCAGGCAAACACATCGCCGACAATGGCAAAAATGATCGCAGCATTCGGGTTTTTTGTAAGAACCCACAGTATCAGTGCAAGCGCAGAGATCGCACCGCATGCGTAATCCCATATCCCAAGTTTCCAATACGATTTCGGATTGACGAACGAAGCAGCGAAAATCATAAGGGGAATTGCGCCCGACACGAAAACCGGAATAACGGCCCATGTTACTCCCTGTGCGAGAGCCGCAGCCGAGGCAATCATCGATCCCAAGGACCAGATGAGCCATGAAACACGATTGGGTTTTGTCTTCGCCTGCAATGTACCGCGTATGTAGAAGGAGGCTCCTAATAAATCCACCGCCGCGCCGATCAGTACGAAGTAATGAAGCATATTCTGTACCGATCATAGAGGATCAATCCACCTTCCATACCTTCCGTACGTCCCGTACCTTCCTCTCCTTAGAGATCGTACTCCGGTGTCGTGAACGCATGAACCTTGGTGATCGGAAGTGCCACGAACCACACACTGCCCTTGATGTCAGGCTGCGGAACGAATGCCGTGTTGTGGGTGCCCAGATGACCGAAACTGCGGGAATCCAGACTGCCCTGCCTGTTGTCGCCGAGGAGGAAGAACTCTCCTTCCGGAACCGGAAACGCCTCTTCCGTCGTATCGCCGCTGTTCACGGGATACCGGTAGGTCTTCTGTGCATTGGTTTCATTGAGGTACGGCTCGTTCAGCTTCTGATCTTCCTGTCCGGGTTTTCGGATGAAAACGGAACCGTCCCGGATAACCACCGTTTCACCGGGCAATCCTATCACCCGTTTGACGTAGTACTTTCCGTGATCGGTCGGGGGACGGAAGACCACGATGTCCCCGCGCTGCGGCTCCTTGAAGAAATACCGGAACTTGTTGATGACGATGTACTCCTTGTGCTCCAGCGTATCGACCATCGAATTCCCCTCGATCTGGAACGGGGACACGACGAATGTCCGGATCAACGCAACGATCGCCACGATGATGATGATGTTGAGCGCAACGTCGAAGACGTGGAACAGAATGCCTCTCGGGACGGATGTCGCTGTCATAACGGGGACAGTGTAGCAGAATGTTGAACGGGGGACATTAAGGAAAATCCAGAGGAGGAGAAGATTCAGAAGATGAGAGGATGAGAGGAAATATTCTTCTCATCCTCTCCTTCCTCTCATCCTCTCATCCTATTACACTAACCCCGTGCTTAACTCCTTTTTCTTCAAGGCCCACCTCGATGACGAGGAGGAGATTGTCATCGTGGTACATAAACATTGGCTCATGGGACTGCGCGCACTGTGGTGGCCGTCCCTTGTCTTCATCCTCGTCGCAGGTCTCCTCTGGTTCAATCACACCGAATACGTTATCTACGGGATTTCCCTCGCCGAACTCGGCGTGCTCCTATGGTGGATCCGCAATTTCCTCGATTACTTCCTCGATGCGTGGATCATTACCAACAAGGGCATCATCGATCTGGCGTGGCATGGGTGGTTCCACCGCAGTTCCGCACGCGTGCTCTACTCGGATATTCAAGGTGTTGCGTACGAAGTGAATGGCATTACAGGCACTCTCTTCGGTTACGGGGAGATGTCCGTTGAGAAGATTTCCACCGGTTCGACGATCACCATGCCGTACGTGAAAACGCCGCGGCGCGTCGAAGCGATCATTCTGGAATGCATGGAGGCCTACATGCACAAGAAAAACCTGAAGGATTCCAAAACCGTGCAGACCATCCTCGCCGAGTTCGTTGCGGGAACTCTTCAGAAAAAAGCGGTTGAAGCGAAACGCCGTCCGCCGGTGCAGCAATGACCGGCTGGATCATTTTGGCGGCACCATTTGTCTTCACGTTGGCGCTCGCCGTATTCGTGCTGATTCTGCAACGCCGGAGAACGCTGCGGGGAAATGCAAAATCATACATCATATCTGCGTGGACTCACGCGCAAAACCAGTCCATTCCCCAGCTGCAAATCATCGAAGGTGACAAAGTTCTCGATAAAGCTCTTCATTTCCTCCGCTACCGCGGATCCCTCGGCGAGAAGCTGAAGAGTGCCGGTCCGCGGTTTAAGAACCTCAACGACGTCTGGTGGGCGCATAAATTGCGGAACTCGATTTCTCACGAATTGAATGTGGTACCTACCCAAGCCGATGCAGATCGTGCAATGAAGGCGTATGAAGGGGCGCTCAGAGATCTGGGGCTCTAGTAGGCAAGGCATATTACAATCATTTTGATTGCCCAGAAGCATCCCTCTCCTGCGCGCTTCGAGAGTGCGGGAGAGGGTGAGGGTGCCAGGACAGGTACAGTACGCAGAGACCTCCGAACCCGCCCTCTCCTGTGTCCTCTCCCTCCCGTTGCGACTGGAGGGAGAGGAATGCTTTCCTGCAGACTCTGCACATACTGGCATCAGACACGCTATACTTTCAGCAATGAAGCCCCAATTCCTTCTATTCGGCCTCGGCAACCCCGGCAAGCAGTACGAGCAAACTCGCCACAATGCCGGATTCATGGCTGTCGATCATGCCGCCAAGGAGCTGGAGGCAGGGGAGTGGAACGATTCTCAAAAATTCATGGCGATGACTGCCGAAGCGATGATTGAAGGCAAGCATTGTCTCCTCGTGAAGCCGACGACCTTCATGAACCGTTCCGGCGAATGCATCCGCAAGCTGGCGGAGTTTTACAAACTGAATGTCTCGAAGCAGATTATCGTCTGCTGCGATGACGTGGACATCACGCTCGGCACGCACCGTCTCCGGCTGACCGGCGGACCGGGGACGCACAACGGACTCAAATCCATCGTCGATATCTTCGGCGAAAACTTCCCGCGGCTTCGCATCGGCATCGGGCCGCAGCCGAAGGAGATGGATTTGGCGGCGTGGGTGCTGTCCGTCATGACGTTGGAAGAAAGAAAAGGAATTGAACCGGCGTTCGCGGCAGTCGTAGAGGCAACGAAGGAACTGATTGCTGCGACTCCGAAGATTCTGTGATTTGAGATCGAAGAACGATTGAACTAATGCGCTGGCTTTCACCACAGGCTTCGTTGTCGTTGAGACGCAAAATTTTGCGTCTCTACGACAACAGCTCCGCTACTCATTTACTCATTGCGACTCAACTGCCTGCAGTTCATGGGCAGTCTCATACAATTCAATCCGAAGAAACCGCTCGCCTGATTCGCGGATAGACGATACAATTCCGTCCCATTCTCCCCTTCATTGTATGTCTGCAACCGCACACAAGGACATCATCACCGGACTCTCCCGCCTCCTCGGGAGCACGTACGTCCTCACCATCAAGCTCCAGCACTTCCACTGGAACGTGACAGGACCGCTGTTCGCGCCGCTCCACGCCATGTTCGAAGGCCAGTACACCCAGCTCTTCACCGTCAATGACGACGTCGCCGAGCGCATCCGCGCTCTCGGAGAAACCGCTCCGGGCACGGCCAAGGAATTCCTCGCGCTCTCGGTCATCAAGGAGCAGCCGTCCGTCCCGTCGGCCAAGTCCATGCTGGCAGAGCTCCTCAAGGATTACGAGAAGGTCATTGCCCTCATGGGTGAGATAGCGACTCTCGCCGGAGACGCGGACGACCATGCAACGAATGATCTCCTGGCTCCGCTCATGCGTGCATTCGAGAAGACGGCGTGGATGGTGAGGAGTTCGATGTAGGGAGAGGTGAGCGCACCGCATTCACGGTACTCCCGTGCGGATTTCCTGCAGGCATGAGAGCAATTGTTCATGCTCTCGTCATGACGTCCGCTTCAAATCATCCATCACTTCAGCATTCAGAATCGCCAAACGGAAGAACGTTTTCATTCCGCCCGTATCATTCATCGGAAAATATCACAGCCTCCTGCCCGGTTATAATATCCGATGAGTAATATTGGTAATTTTTCAATCTTGATTTCCTTGGTATTGAACTGCTTCATAATTGCCTGCAGAGCCTGAAAATCCTCAGAGTTTGCACAGTCGATTATTGTTTTCCCATGTGCCAATTGCCGGACAATTTCGGGATTGATCTGATCCAGTATTAGTTTTGCGGCTTTCAGTTTCCCAGATATTTCAATGCATAACTTTCTGTATTTCGGGAATATCTTCTTTAAATTCTCGATAAACTTTACTGGCTCCATATCGATCATCTTATGAACACATGTGATTCTGATTTTATTGAAGTGTTTAAGTTTGTTGTTTAAAGAGATATTTTTATCAAAATTAAACAATGATTTGATTAACATTCCCAAAGTGGCACTTTCGATTTTTCCTTTTCGGGAAGATCGTATCGTATGCAATTCCTATCAAATACAAACTCCAAGCGCTCAATATGGCCTGATATGGCCTCACGTATTTGCTCTTCGATAATCGCAGACATAATCAAAAATGCCTCGATAATTTTTCCATTCTTTGCCAATTCATCCATTCGACACAGATAATCCATAAAAATCGATTTCTTTCCTGTTTATTTCTCCGTAGCGGCGATTCGAAAATCGCCGCTACGGTAACATTCAGGTTAATTCCGTATTATCCGATTATCACTGTTGTCTGCGACGTTCAAAGCTCCGTCACGGACTGCGACGTACCCGGCGGCCAGGGTGCCGGTCAGACGGCCATTCGCATCCAGCGTCACTTCGAGACCAGGATGATCAGGATGCTTCCAGATATTGAGATTGTTCTTATGGTAATCGCTGCAGGTCAACGGTCTCACGGTGACGGTGGATCCCTGACGGGACTCAGTCGTATCGCGGTTACTCTTGATGAGTCCGCTTGTGACCAGTCCCGGATGCTGTGTGCATACATTCCAGACAGGGTTCGTGGAGACGACGAATCCGTTCTTGTTCACGCGAACAACCGAGTCAATTGCTTTCGGAAGATCCGAACGGAGTGTGGGAATGCAGAGAGAAGTATCGTTCAGAGCATCGACCACTTGATCGGCATCGCGTCCCATGATGTCGGCCATGTAGGTGCCGAGCCAGACGACGAAGGCATCCACTGCATCACGGGGAATACTGCTTCTCATGGAGCAGATGTAGTTCATTTCGATGCTGCTGAAAGGAACGTTCGGACCTCCGCCGAATCCGCCAATTGGAAGATCACCGCCGCCGAATCCTCCCGGCGGGAGATTGTCGTCATTGCCAAGGACACTCGCGAGGAAATCCGATGCTCCAGCATAGACATTCGTCCTGTGACCGCGATGCCCTCCGTTTCCGCCGCCGTCAGTTGGAGGTCCACCGAAGAAGCTGGTCGGACCGATTCTCTGTGAAGAGCTGCTGGAGGAACCTCCTTCAGACGAACTGGATGATGAACTGCTGGATGAACCTCCTTCCGAAGAGCTGGAACTGGAGGATCCTCCGCCGGAACCGGTACAGATGCCCGACGCGAGCGCTGCGATTCTGAACGGACTGAGTGCTGAGTTAAAGATTCTCACATCATCGAGTGATCCGTTGAAGAACCCGCTGACAGCATCGTTCCGTGCTCCGACGATCGCAGCATTCGTGACCGTATTGATTGCAACCGGGAAGACGCCGGACTTCTTGAGAAGACCGTCGAGGTAGTACTCCCAGTTCCCCGCGCCGTCATACGAGAAGGCGACGTGGTGCCAGCCGATGCCGGGGATTTCCGTGCCGGTCACGGTGATGTTATTCGGTTCGTTGATCCCGTCTGTGAACAGATACGTCGGGCCCCCTGCAGGCTCCGTGCCCATCTGCACGATGAATTTCTGATCAGGCGTATTTCCTGATCCGAGAGATACCAGTGTGCTTTGCTGCTGCATGACTGCCTGATTCATCCAGAGCACAACCGTCCTCGCTCCGTTGCCGGACGGAAGACCGGTGACGTCGGTGACGTTGACCTGGTTGCTGACACCGTCAAACGACAGCTTGGTTGTGTTGGTATAAGAAACGGGGGCACCCGCTCCACCGGGTGCCGCACCGCTCACAGCACCCTGATTATTATAGGTTGTGGAGTCGATAGCGAGTGAACTGTCCGATTCATCAAACTTCCAGTAACCGACCAGATCCTCATCGGCTGGAAGGCAGGACGTATCGGACGAACTGGATGAGGAACTGACAGATGAACTGGAACTCGAAGAGCTTCCGTCACCTGAGCAACTTCCCGTACCGAGCGCCGCGATTCGTGCCGGACTCAGCGCTGTGTTGTAGACGCGGAGATCATCAATGCTTCCGTTGAACGGTTGAATCGTACCTGCTGCACGCGCGCCGATTTCGAACGGCTGAGCGTTGGTGATGGTGCCGGTGAGAGCGTTTACGGACGGTGCAGCGGTAATGTCACTTCCGTTGACGTACATTTTCACGCCCGTCGCATTCCCCGATCCGTCGTAACTGACGGCGATGTGTTGCCATGTTCCGGGCGTAAGCGTCACACTGGATGTCGCGACGAAATAGTTGTTTGCCGAGTAATCATTCAAGAGCCAGAGTTCCGGAACGCCGTTACTCAGCGTCAGGAGGTAGCCGGTCTTCGCGCCGCCCGTATCATCCATTTTCTGGGCGACCGTCTGATAGCCCCCGTTTGCCGCAGGATTGACCCACGCAGTCATGGAAAAGGCGTTCGTTGTGTCGAATGCAAGACCGGTATCAGGCGTGACGCCGACAACACCATTCACGCCGTCGAAACTGGCAACGTACGCATCAGTGAATCCGATCAACGGAGGAACGGAGGAAGTGAATGACACTCCGCCCGTCAACGTTCCGTGATTATCGAGGGTTGTGGAATCGACGGTGGATGATCCGTCGCTCTCATCGAATTTCCAGTAGGCAACCAGATCCTCATCGGTCGGAAGACAGGCAGCCGGCGATGAGCTGGAACTGCTGGAGCTTCCTCCTGTGTCACACACGTCTCCCACCCCGTTGTCGTTCGCATCCGTCTGGCTTGGATTCGCATTGATCGGACAATTATCGCAGACATCTCCGACTGTGTCCGCATCGGTGTCGATCTGATCGGCATTGGCGACAAGCGGACAGTTATCAGTCGAATCGGCTACGCCGTCGCTGTCCGAGTCGGCAGGCGCGGACGAACTGGAAGAGCTGCTTCCCTGCACCAGACATTGTGAGGAACAGCCGTCTCCGTCCGCCGTGTTGCCGTCATCGCATGTTTCCGGTCCTTCGGTGACGGTATTGCCGCAGACCGGCGCGGGGACGGAGCAAGAGCCGCCGTTCAACGCTGCCACTTCGGACGGCTGGAGCACGCGGTTATAGACGCGGACGTCATCGATTGTCGTACCGGAGAACTCCGCGCCGTCGCCGAGCCATGCGCCGATCGAGAGTGGGACGGATGCGTCATCAGTGACTGTTCCCGTGTTGTTGCCGGTGCCTTCCAGTACGCCATCGACGTATATCCGGTGGTCTCCGTTCCTGAAGGTCACCGTCACATGTCTCCATGCGCCGTTGCCCGGACTGATCGTGCTCGTCGCGGCGACACTCGAGTGGTCATACGGGAGCCAGACAATCTTGGCAGTGGCAGGATCCGCGCCGTTCAGTGCGATGAGATCATTGCTGAAGATCCCGTCCCGCTGCCGCGCGATCACGTGACCGTAGTTGCTGTACCCCCCATCCTGCACGCCGTTCCATCTGACCCACAGAGAGATCGATCCTGTCTGGAGGTTATTGAGATTGCCGCCGCCGGCCACCTCGACAGCGTCACTGACTCCGTTAAACGAGAGTGCGGACACACTCGTAAAATCAAGCGGTGCGACCATGGATGTCCACAGAGCACCGTTGATCGTGCCGATCTCGTTGGTTCCCGCGGGATCATTCACTGTCGTTCCCGTGTTCTCATCGAACTGCCAGTACGAGACGAGACCCGCATCCGATGGAATGCAGCTGATCGGTGCGATCACATCACATGCCGGTTTGCTGAAGGTGGCGGTATTGGTCGTCACCGTTCCGCCGAATGATAACGCGAGGCCTGTGAATGTTGTATTTGCGCCTGCGGTGATGCCTGCATCATCGATGATGATTCCTGCGAATGCCGTATTCGAACCCAACGTCACAGCCTCGGTCGGTGTCCAGAAAACGTTGTAAGCCGATGCGCCGTTCAATGAAACCACCGCTGAACCGTCAGTCGATGTCAGAGCTCCGACAGGCCTGAACACGAATGTGCCGTTGCCGCTGAGCGTCAGCGAACCTCCGACGTTCATCGCGCCGTTGCTGCAGTAGACTCCCGGGGGGTACACGCCGACCGTGCCGTGCGTCGTATCTGTGGACAGATCGATCGCGCCGTCCGCGAACGTGAATGTGCAGGCTTTTCCTGCCAATGTGGCTAGAGCGGTTCCCTGATCCGTGCCTGCGGTTGAGTATGGAACACCGGATCCATAGTGGGCATGAGTGCCAAGCGGCGTGACCGCCGGTCCCGTTTGGAATCCGATATCTCCATTGATGGTCGTTGTCGTAGTGTTGACGTAAGAACTTGCCAAGATGACGTAGCCTGCTGCGACTCCGAGGTTCGGAGACGTCGGAAGGACGGCATCGGAACAGGTAACGACAGGAACATTGCTGACACTCACCGTCCATTGGGAGGACCAGGGGCTCGTGTTCCCTGCCGAATCCGTTGCACGAACGTGCCAGTGATAGATTCCTTCCGCAGTTCCGGCCGTGCCGATCTCAGAAGCGAAGAGCGTCCCTGAAGTGTAGATCGGGGACACGAACGAACCGTCGGGCTTTGTCGTCGCATCGCTTGCCACTTCATAGACGTAGCTGATCGGGAGTGCGGGATCGGCGACATCACTCCAGTCGATCTTGTCGAGCTCCGCAGTCGTTTTTGTGCTGTTGTCAGTCGGGGAAATGTGAGTAGGGGCGGAAATGCACATCTTGTTCTGAACAAGAATGACCTTGTTCTCCGTGATATTGGTGAAACTCGGAGGTGTTGCACTCAATGTCGCAGCCTCGGCATCACTCACCGTATTGCCGCTCTTGTACCCTTCCAGCATGTAGGGCTGGCCTGTCGAACAATCCGCTCCGACGACAGAACCTCCTGTTACTTCATGCGTCGTGTAATTGGCACCCGCGTCCATCGGAGACGTTGCCGCTTCATAGTTATTTCCCATAGTGAGTTCATACGTGCCGCTCGCCTCCACTCCTCCACTCACGTTTGCCGCAGTCCACGTGGATGCCATCGGGAAGGCGGAACTGTTCGCGGTTGTCGCAGTCGCCTTCACACCATTGATGTACTTGTTGATGCTGACTGTCACAGGCGAAACGTTCATCGATACGTTGTCGAACAGAAAACCGTTTCCCAGATTGGCGGGGGTAGAACTGCCGCGCACCTGGATGATCATGTTCCTGATGATACGCGGGGAATTTTCCGGTGCGGCTTCCGCATCAAAACGGAAGTAATCCTCCCAGCTCGTTCCTGTGTGAACCAGAGCACCATCGAGGTACACCTTCACGACGTCATTGGACGGACCATCGACCGCATCAAGAGTGAGCCTCACTGTATGAGGAACTGTTCTGTTCAGAGCTGCGACGGGTGCGGTGCCGCCTGCGATCTGTGTTTCGCGGAAGGTGTCGGATCCGGCAATACCGGAACTGGTGACATCATCGAAGAAAACCTCGAGTCCGGCTGTTCCGTCTTCAAATCTCAGATAGCTCATCCTCGAGCCGTCACCGCGATCCGGAGAGACGGAAGCATGGAGCCCCGGCTGCCGCGCGCCCGGGACGGTCGTTGCGATATCGAATTGCGTCTCGAAGTGCGTCTTGCGCGTTCCCTCACCGTACCCCCCCGTCGTTGCGGCGGTTTCACCGACGGCATTGTCGAGAGGATTTGTGAAGATCCAGTCGCCGAACGATCCGCTTGAAACCGCATCGGACAGGCGGAGTGATTTGCAGCCGAATGTCGGGTAGTCATAGGTGTTGTTGACGATCGCTTGATCATACGCCGGATTCGTCGCGCTCCAGCCGTCCTGTCCGTTTACCGAGCCGACCGTGAACGAATCAAAACTGTTCCCTGCAATGCAGGAAGGTACTTCCGCCGCACCGGCAATCGCCGGTGACAGTGAGCCGAAAATGACCGATGCCATATACGCAGTCGAAATGACGCGCACGCGCAGTACGTGTGTCGGTCTGAAGAGGTGCAGTGCCTTCATAGGGAGTGGGGGTGAAGAAGAAAAACTGAACCTGCAAAGTAGGCGCTTGAAATTCTCACGCAAGTGTGATCGGATAAACATTGTCGCCATCTTTCGCATCGCTTGTAACAACTATGGACCAGCCGTATTTCACGTCATCAGGACAGTTTCCACCGGCGGAATCAAACCGTGCGTGTCTCCGTACGCCACTCCCTGTCACAACTTTCAGAACATGGCTCGCCCCGCGAAGTGCTGACATGAGGGAATGATGTGAATGACTGCGGACATCGTTGCCCTCTTCTGCGAATTTCATTAACAGCGAAGATAACTATGAACACGTCGAAAGGATGAAACCCCGCATTTCTCCGTTGTATTTGTATATTCTTTCTTCCGTCTCGGGATTGGAGTCTCCATTCCTCGAGATCCTCTCCAGGGCTTTAGACGCATTTGCAGTTTCATGTGCGGGATCTGCCAGACTCCCCATCATTCGCTCCGGAGGCGGGGAAATGTGACTAACGCCATACGGAATGGTCCATTCGCATCCAAGAAGACCGGAAATATTCTTCTATCGACAGAAAAGAGAATATGTCTTCCGGTATTTCTACTCAGGAATCTTTCTCAGAATTTCAATTATCAGACGACAAAATATTGTCAGAAGTGATCAACCTGATGTCCGAAATGGAATGGGAAATCGTTCGTCTTATCTCTGATAAGATTTTATTCCCTGTTTACGTATAGACATGAATACAGCTGAAACTTGTTACCATCGCAAAATCACGTCTTGCGATGACTGCGGTAAGCCCATGTGTGCGGATTGCGGTGCAAGTACCTGCCCCTGCAATAATTCGCTGACATACGAATTCAATGAATAATACGAAATTTCAATCTCCCGTAGCTGCGGTTCGAAGACCGCTGCGGCGGAATTATCGAACCGCTGCTACGGAGAAAAGAATCGGAATCAAGTTAATGCAGCAGTATGACAATTCCATTGAGCATGTCTTCATGACGATATGCAGTACTGCGACGTCTCCCTGCATACAGGAAGGGGATGCCGGTTTGGCATTCCTGACAGAAAATCTTCATTCCTGCGTCATAAAATCAGTATTACCAATTCCCCTTAATTCTTATGGATACCAATACGAAGAGCGCCTGTACTCATGCGAGCATGAAGAACTGCCCCTCCTGCGGCAAACCGATGTGCGATGACTGCGGACTTTCATGCACATGCGAACATGTGAAAGTGGACAAGTTCGAATGTACGACGGATGGTAAGTGAGAATCCGTGTTCCTTTGTACAATTCGTGAAACATTCCTCCTGCTCCTTACGGGCACACCGGATTCGGTGTTGATGTAATGGCTGTCGCATAGTGCGTGGTGACGTAGTAGCGTTTCGTCTTCGGATCAATCGCGATGCCCATTCCGATGGATGATCCCGAATTCAGGATTTACCGCAGCAGATGAAGGGTCCGTACCCGATGCTCTCACTGTAGGACATTCCCTTCACATTGCGGAAGGTCAGTCCCAGACCTGCAAACCACTTGGTGATCAGCGGGTAGTCGTAATAGGACGTCTGCCCGTCGCGCTTGTGGCTCATAACACCTTTGTTTCGTGACGTCTTGGACCAGAGTGCGGCCGTACGGTTGAGCTGAACATCCTGAACGTACGGTTTCAGTTTTCCTTCTTATGCTCGGCGTTGATCCACGCCAACCACACGCGACGGACCTCTGTGAGATCGACGCCTTGAATGATCTCATCTTGCGATGGGATGCAGCTTAAGGAACGCGGAGTCGCTGCGAATGTGACCGTCGGCAGGAGCAGCAAAAGAACTCAGATAATTGTTCTCATGGGATACGAGAATAGCCGCAAACGGCAAGATTCAAATGTTTTGCTTTAATTTACTGACTGGGGCTAGTGGATGATTTACGAACAATAGTGGTTGAGGAATCTCTATTGAAATATTCTATTCCCCAATCGCTCTGTAGACTATACGTATGCTTGCGTTGAAGCCCTCATCTCCGAAAAAAACTGCCATCGTGAGGCAAATATTCTTTTGGTTCAGCAATTTTGTACTACTTGTCATCACAATATATAGCGCCTTGATGATGCTCGGTTTTGCAGAAGTATGGCTATCCGATTACCCCAATCAATTGTGGTCCAGTTTGCCAGGGCATTCACGAATCATGCTTCCTTACTATGTCCCGGCTGCGACAGTAATAATTGCCATGCTCTCCGCATTTGATTTGATTTTGACGAAGCGTTCAGCATCGCTTTTAAGGCTATTGTTTGCCGTGGAGCTTCCACTTGTTCTCATTGAATTCTCATTGTTGGCGTTCAATATCCATCGGCCTGCGATTCTTCTACTGTCGCCCGTTATTTTGTGCTGCTGCATGGCTAATTGGTTCGTGATCCTCTGGGGGCAGAAATACGCACTCTTTCACAAAAGAATGCAGCCGTATTTCAATCTGCCGTTTCTTGTATCGAGTATGGCCAGTAGTGTAGTTTTTTTCATTGGAATCCTGTGGATTCAGGAACGTTCTGGATGGCGGATAATGCGTTTCTTACTAGAAGAGAATACCAAGTTTATTGGTGGATTGTTTGGTTTATGAATGATGATGATGTTGGCTGGGGAGGATGGATTCGAACCATCGATGGGCGGCTTCAAAGGCCGCTGCCTTACCACTTGGCTACTCCCCAACGCATCATTATTGTAGCAGAAATATCAGAATTGATGGATTGTAAAATAGTACGAATGAGATCGACATCAACCGAACATCAGCCACTCCGGCTTGAAGATCAGGAGTAAGCCGATCAGTACCATCAGCGTCCCGCCGATGAGGTGGGAGGCGCGGCTGTACTTGTCGGAGAGCCCCGTCAGCTGCAGCGTGATCATGGCAGAGAAGAAGACGACAAGGTCATCCAGCATAAACACAAGGATGTAGAGCAAGAGGTAAAGGTAGTACTGCCACGTCGGCAGATGGCTCAGCGTGAGCACCTGCGTGTACACGGCAGGCAGGCCCGCGGAACAGATGAGCTCCACCAGATTGACCGCCACGGCCAGCAGGATGATGCCGACGAGTGCGATGAGGAAGTGCGATTCATGCGTCAGCGCCTTCAGCCGTGCAAAGACCTTCTGCCGCTGCGTCCCGCCGGTGACTTTGCAGGTGCCGTGCGGATTCATGAAATACTCCTTCAGGTAGTATCCGCCGCCGCCCAGCGCCACGAGACCGATCGCCAGCCTGACCCAGAGGATGAAGCCGATGAAGAGGAGGAGGTTGAGCCACGCAGAGAGGAAGAGGAAGTAGACGCCCGCCGACGCGGCGATGAACGCGATACCCAGCGTCCACATGCGCTTTCTGTCCTTCATGCCCAGCAGCAATCCGATCAGGAACACCAGCGTCCACATGGCGCAGGGGTTGAAGCCGTCCAGCGCCGCGATGATGATCGTGAACACGGGCAGCGAGAGCGTCTTGGTCTGCACCTCGCCGAGGATGGGGAGCGTGATGGTCTCTGGAATGGCATTCTCCCGCACGGGAACCTCTGATGGACCATCCGACAATTCCAGACCGACGTCACGACACCCGCTCTCGATGGCACAACGAACGGCATCCTCTATCTGTGCTCCGCTCGTGCTCTCATCCATCCATCCGACGACGTACTTCTCGCCGATGACGGTAAAGGGGACTCCGTTCACGGAGGCATTCAGTCTCTTGCCGAATTCCACAAGCATCGCGCGGTTGTCCGCGTTCTTCCATATTTCGTAGGATTGAATCTGCACCTGCGGATACTTGAGCTTCAGCTGTTCCAGAAACGGCTTCTCCTTGGCGCAGTGCGGACAACCCTCGCCCCAGAAGAAGTACACGTTTACGAGTGGCGCTGTCTCCTGCGCATGGAGCGCCGTAAACGGGATACTCACAATGATGCCCGTGGCAAGCAGTGCTGCGAGCAGGAGTTTTTTTGCCATAGTGTCAGGCGAGGAGGAAATTGAAGAGGTAGCCGATGAGGATGATACCAATCGTGACGATACCAAAGAAAGTCAGCAGCAATGGCAGTTTGATCACTTTCTTGAGAATGACCGCCGCCGGAAACGAGAGCCCGACGATGGCCATCATGAACGCAAGCGCCGTACCCATCGGGACGCCCTTCGCAACGAGCGATTCCAGAATGGGCAGCACTCCGGCGGGATTGGCATACATGGGAACCGCAACCAGAACGGCAGCGGGGAGGCTGAAGGGCCCCAGCCGCGTGAGGATGAACTCGAAGAAATTGGCGGGAACGAAACCATGAATGGCGGCACCGATGCCGATGCCGATGAAGATGTAAGGGAGGATGCCCCGGAGAATGTTTGATGATTCCCGCACGATACCGGGCAGGGCCGCCTTCAGTCCGGTGCGAGTTGTTTCCGCTGTAATGACGGTCGCATTGGCCTTCCAGACAAAGTCCTCCACGTACTTCTCCATGTTCAGTTTGCCGATGACGAAGCCTCCGATCATGCCGATGACGCTGCCGGCAAGAACGTAGAGGAGTGCGATCTTGAAGCCGAAGAGTCCGATCATGAGTGCAAAGGCGATTTCGCTGATGAGCGGGGAGGAGATGAGGTACGCGAAGGTGACCCCCAGCGGGATGCCCGCTTTCAGGAACCCGATGAAGAGCGGGATAGATGAGCAGCTGCAGAACGGCGTGACGGCGCCGAAGATGGTTGCGAGGAAGTAATCCAAGCCCCAGAGCCGATGGGTTGCAAGGTAATCGCGAATGCGCTCGACCGGAAGGTAGAAATTGATGATGCCCGAGAGAATGGAGATGACGTACACGAGGATGATGATTTTTGCGGTGTCATAGAAAAAGAAATCGACCGCCTCGCCGAGGTGGGATTCTGGAGAGAGCGAGAAAACACCGTAGGCCAGCCAATCGGCTGCAAGTTGCAAAGGATAGAAGATATCCATGAGAGGAAGGAGGACGGAAAGAATCAGCAACAATCGCCGCAGCAACTGCATCCTTCGGATTGATTCTTCGGTGAACACTTGCTATCGCAGCAATCCTTCCCGCTGCAGCATTCCTTCTGTTCCGTGTTCTCTGAAAGAAGCCCCTTGATCTTCTGAAGATCGGGGACGGAACCGACCAGCACGGGCCTCCCGTTCACTGCAAGCACCGGACTCGACATCACGCCCATCGCGACGATTTTTTCGATATCGGTGGTGTAGATGACTTCGGTCTGCAAACCGAGTTCCTTCGCAGCGAGGGTGGTGAGCTCGTGTAGCTTCTTGCATTTTGCACAGCCGGCTCCGAGGACTTCGATTTCGGTGATGGGACCGGTCATAGAGGATGGGGGAGGAAGGAGACGAAGAGTCAGAGAGTTGCAATCTGCGTCTTGAGCCGGGCCAACACAGCAGGATCAAGGCAGTAGCACACACGCGGACCTGCAATGGTTCCCTGAATGATTCCGGCATTCTTAAGAACCTTGAGGTGCTGGGAAACGGTCGACTGCGCCAAGGGAAGCTCCCTCACGATGTCTCCGCACATGCACGACTTCCTGCCTGCGAGATGACGGATGATGCGGACGCGGGCGGGATGGCCGAGTGCTTTCGCGAGGAGCGCCAGATCAGTGTCGGTTGAAGCAGATTGCTTGATCATAAAAGTCAGAGTGCCGAAGCATCTTATCGTAATATTACGATAGATGTCCAGACATTTGATCGGACGCCTCGAAGAATTCGATGAAGGACTACATGATTCCTTGTTGGAAAACAGGTTCGTTCGTCGTCACGTCGCCTCACTCCGGCTCTGCGGAGCCACCTCTCTCCCGATGGGGGAGAAAGGAAACCCGGGGAATACTTGAATAACAGCTGGAGCGATCAAAGCAGTGCTCCCTTCTCCCCCATCGGGAGAAGGGCCGGGGATGAGGCGGGGAAGGAGAAGCTTCTCCATCTTCTTCAGTGCCTGTGGCAGATGCTCGAGAACCTCCTCATTCTTCAATCTGAGAACCGGAATATTGTGTTCATCAATGAT
>JAQTSK010000019.1 GCA_028711345.1 Candidatus Peribacteraceae bacterium | reverse complement strand
GACGGCGACCGGCACGGTCACATTCAAAGACAACGGCACCACCATCGGTACGGGTTCTCTCTCGGGTGGTGTCGCGACGCTCATGACATCCGGGTTATCCGTCGGATCCCATCCCCTGAGCGCCGAGTACGCAGGCAACAGCGCAACTCTGCCGGCGACAAGTAACACACTGACACAGACCATTACGGCAGCGACGACCACGACCACCGTGCTGACCTCCGATCCGAATCCTTCCACGGTCGGCGCGAACGTCACCTTCACGGCAACGGTCACACCATCGACGGCAAGTGGAACGGTCACATTCAAAGACAACGGCATCACCATCGGCACGGGCACGCTCTTAAGCGGCAGCGCGACGTTCTCCACGTCGTCTCTCACGACCGGATCGCATCCGATCACCGCCCAGTATAACGGCACCGCAACGATGGATTCCTCCGTCAGCGGTACGCTCACGCAGACGGTGAATGCGGATACGCCTCCTCCACCTCCTCCTCCATCCGGCGGCGGGAATCTGAGTGCATGTATGGAGGCAGTGCGAACGCAAACGGCGGGCATTTCTTCCTTGATCGCGACACTCGTGTCCGCCAAGCAGACGGCATGGAGTTCATGGTCTTCATCCATGCGTTCGGCCATGGCTATGACCGATGCGCAGCAGCGTCAGAATGCGATGCGTACTGCAAGAACGGCACTGGATGCGTCGCTGGATGCCGCTGAGCAGCAGTACAATCAGGCCAGAAGAACCGGGCAGGATGCCATTGCAGCCGCTTGTCGCAATGGAGAAACGAACCCCGGGATGATGGAGATGATGGATCTGGATGCAGCCGGTTCTTCCTCCTCGTTCAACCCCGAGACGGGCAGCGTCGGCGCATTCACCTCCGGTGCGTCCGGCATCACGAGTGACACCTCCGCCACCGTCAGTGTTGACGGCAATGGCAATACTGGAAATGCGGATGATGCACATGCGTCTCACAGCGTCTCCGCTTCCACCGCCAGTCAAGGAGGAGATTCATTCCCGGTCGTTCCCATGTCGAACGTCCGGCGCATCGTTCCATCGATGCCGACTATTCCTCAGATGACTCTGCCTGCAGGAATCTCCGTCCCTCCGACGGTCTTCGGTCACCCGATGCCAGTCCTGTCGGGTAGTCCATTCGGGACCGCGCAAGGCTCACAACTTTCGAATCGGATCAACGACATTCTCAACCGGTAAAATCGATCGGTGCGGACAGAACAGCGCAGGAGTTGCCACGGCGACTCCTGTGTTGTCGGTGTCGAGGTTTTCTGTTGGATCGGCCGCTGTCTCGATCCTGCTCCGGAACAGGATTTTACTTTGTGCCTTTGTGAGCGATGACACTGATGTATACTGCTCCCGTGACGCATCAGCGAACACTCATCGTCGTGCCGACGTTCAAAGAGGCGTCCAATATCCGACCGTTGGTCGAGCGTGTGCTGACACTCTTTAACGACATCGATGTCCTGATCGTGGATGATGCTTCGCCCGATGGCACCGCTGCGGAAGTGCGAAGAGCGCAGCAGGTCTTTGAGGGCCGATTGAAACTGCTTGAGCGCACCGGTAAGGGAGGTCGCGGATCGGCCGTACTGGCAGGGTTCATGCAGGGGCTTGCGGAGGGGTATGATCTTTTCTTTGAAATGGATGCGGATTTTTCACATGATCCAGCCGAGATCGGCGGATTTCTGGAGAAGATCAAAGACTACGATATGGTGTTGGGTTCGCGGTATCTTCCCACCAGTCGTATCGAGAAGTGGGGATGGAAGCGGACGTTCTTCAGCCGATGGGCAAACAGGTATGCCCGATTCGTCCTCGGCATTCCCATCTCCGATTATACCAACGGGTTCCGTTGTTACCGGCGCAGCGCGATCGCCTCCATCGATGTCAGTCACATCGATTCGACGGGATATGTCGTCCTATCCGAAGTGGCGTACCAGCTTCATAAGCAAGGGAAGCGCATCGGAGAGATCCCGACGATATTCGTCAATCGCCGGCGGGGCATCTCCAATCTCAGTTTGCACGAAATTCTTGAAGCGTTTCAGTCAGTTCTGCGCATACGTTGGCGCTACAAAGGCGTGTCAGTTCAAGGAAGTGCACGTGTTTCATGCCCCGTGGATTGCACTGCGAAGAAGTAGGCGACTTTCCCGACAGGACCGTTCATGCTCACATTCGGGACGACGTGAATCGTTCCGCTTTCGTACTATTGAAGAATGCGGGACTCCCACAGGAGCATATGCGTCAGGCGAAGCGTTGTCCGCAAGCACACCCCGCAGATTCCTTCCGGGCTTCCTGAGGGCTATCAGAACGGGAGGCAGGGCGCGGGAGACGCTTGCGGGGCAGCCGCGTGAAGCGCTTCAAAAATTGGCGCAGGTCGGAGATCCTCTGATTGCTTCGCTTGTGGTACACTGCATGTATGCCCCGCCTGCAATTCCTTCAAAAGAATCGGCAGAAGATTCTGGCTCTCGCCGATAAGAGGGGAGGGTACAATGTCCGCGTGTTCGGTTCCGTGGTCCGCGGCGAAGAGGGCAAAGCGAGTGACGTCGATTTCCTGATGTCATTTCGCAGAGGTACAACACTGTTTGACCGCGGCGGACTGCTGTCTGACTTACGCGACTATCTGGAATGCGATGTTGACGTTGTTTCCGACAAGACCGTTCATCCCCTCATTCGGGACGACGTGAATCGTTCTGCCATTGCACTATGAAGAATGCGAGACTAATCCGCAGATTCCATGGAAGGAAATGGCGGGCATGAGAGACATGATCATTCATGAGTACGATGAAATCGATCTCGATGAAGTGTGGGGAACCATTGAGAGGGATATTCCCCATGCGCTCCAAAGTATCGATCGGTTGGTAGAAGATGCCGCAGCCTGATAAGTTTTGATTGGCTGGGGCTGGTGGATGATTTGAGAAAGTTTGATTGGTCAATTTTAGGCCTACAGTTCGCATGTCTAAAGCAGTTTGTCTAATGAATTAGATCACCTTACACTATCCCTAACATGCGTTTCTGGGAAAAATTTGGCGAAGTAATGGTTCTTATTATGACCATTTGCACGATACCAATCATGTTGCTCAATGTGTTTGGGGGAATCATTTCTGGAATTTGGTTAGCCATCCTCGGCGAGTGGAATATTATTTTGCTAAGTATTGTCCTGTTCTTTGCTTCAACATTCACAATATCTATCGCACTCATGCCGTCGATGTTATTGATAGCACCTGCAGCTGTCTTGCTCCAACGAGGCAATAAATTATGGCTATTTTTCGGAGCGTTGAACCTGTTATATACATTTGTCGTAATTATCATCTGGTGTATGTGGATTTTGAATACATATGTAAACGCTGCAAACGACAGGAGCTTACTGCCAATACTTATTTGGTCTTATGGTACCGCGCTCGGCCCGTGGCTCTATTTTGCAAGTAAAGAGCGCGACAATTCCTCTACGATGTTTACAACATTCATCGTCGCCTTATCCTATATAGTTGCAATGATCATGATGTGGTTCGGTGTTTCGATACAAAACGTTATTGTAACTTTTACAGCTATCGTTTTAGTAAGTGGCATATTTCAGTTATTAGCCTTATTTCCGGCAATGATGCGAAAATAAGGAATCAAGTTTATTGCCAATATTTGGTCAATGGTCTGGTTTTATTATTTGGCTCATACTTTTTATCCATATGGCTAACATCAATGACTACAGGCACCTGAGCTATTAACCCCGCCAATATACAAGTACCAGTTGGGAGAATAGCCAATGAATCAAAAGACACCTTATCTAAAAAGGAGATGGTTTTTTCTACAGCCATTATATCGTTGTTATTGATGAGCCTATGGAGGAAGTAGTTATGCAACTGAGAGATAATCGTGTCTGAAATATCAGATGGTCGTTGGCTTGCTATAGTCAAAAATACGCCAAATTTTCTACCTTCCTTAACGATTTCTTCAAAGGTCTCTAGTCGGTAGTCTTTCCACTGTTCGCTCTCCCTTTCGGAGTTCTTGGAAAGGATGTTGTGTGCTTCATCAATGATAATATTCAAATACGTTTCATCATTGTTTTTCTCCTTTTTATCGTCGTACAATTTTTTACACAGAAGCATGGGCAGTATTTTTCTCATATGAATATTTACATCCTTTAACGAAAGAATCGTAATATTCTTGCCCCCATTTGGTTCATTGCTGATTTTGACCACCTTTTTCAGGTCATTCACCTTCTTTTTTACACGTTTGATAAGAGGCGCAAGATAGTCTTTGTTGGAATATCCTTTAATTATCTCATCGTAGTACAGAAGGATGATCCTAAGCTCGATTTTATCAATAACATCTAATGCGGTGACGTTGAATGTGGTAGCACTAACTTTGTCGCAAACGATACTGGTTTTGAAGGTTTCATGGTCTGAGAAAATCTTGGTTCCTCCTCCTGCTGGCTGGTAGTAGTATTTTCCTTGTGCGCTATGGAATTGGAGCTTCGATTTGTAGTCGAGTATTAAGTCATTCATTTGACTTCCTGATAGGCAAGATCGTAAATCTTCCAAAAGATTCACAACCACACCCTTCTCAAGATTCCGATCATCTTTTGATGTTGCTGAGTAGATCATATCCGACAAAAGAGTTTTGAAATCTTCTTCAGAATTGAGCTTATCTGCGATGTATCTATTCGATACCACTCTTTGAAGGAATGGTGTTTGAGTTTTCTCCGTTGCCTCCGTAAGAAGTGCCAGAAAAGTCGGTTCGTAAAGCAGCTCTTGTTGTATCGGAAATTTATCACCATCCTCTCTGCCCGTAGAAAGCCGATACACATTTTTGTATTTCTTTTCAATAATCACATCATCTGCTGCTGCGTATTCACCATTAAAATCAACGAAGAAAAATTTGGCGTTCTTTTTAAAGTTGGCATTGTCCTTGTATTTCAAAAATAGCTCTCGATACATCTTGGCTAAGGTGTAGGACTTTCCGCTACCTGTATTGCCAAAGATACCAATATGACTGGCAAATAGGCTGTTCACACCTAGGCTGATTGCCTGTCCCTTTTCAAAGGCAAGTCTGCCAATAACGATAGGATCGTCACTGTTCCTTAGGAAATTGTGAACCTGATCAAATTCCTCCTTTTTGAGGAGAAAACACTCGTTGTCTATCAATGGTAGCTCCTTAATGCCTCTCTCAAATTGTTTACCATTGAAAAATCCCAGCAAATTAACATCCAAGATACGATGCACTTTTTGTTTTGCATTACCGTAGACCTTCTTGGAGAATTTTTTATCCTCACTTATGTATTCACCCTTCACCTTGCCGATTATCTTTGTGAATCCCTTAATGATCTTCACATATCCCCCAACGGATATGTTTTTAAGAAGATCGCCTTTATAAAGAACGTGAGAGGTATTTTTGAGCTTATTGACCTCAATACTGACCACTCTGCCATCAACAGAGACCACCTTGCCAATGTTGAAGATGGAGTCCTCCAGAACATGCTCATTGTTCTTCATGTTCGGTGGTGGGTATTTTTTCTTCCTTCTCTGAAACCTCGTTTAGGAGCTTGTCAAAAACATGTTCATTGATAGTGCCAAGTGTGTACTCAAATTCGTCCTCCTCAGGTTCGCCCTCTTCTGCTTTCTTCTTCGGGGGAACCACTAATTTGATGTTGTTGTTCTTCGCAGCCTTAAAATTGTCGAAACGATCTAGGAATCTCTTCGCAGAGTCAGATGAACGATTGAAGATGTATATCTTCAATGTGGGATTCGAGTTGGCGGCTCTGAGAGTCATCTTTCTGATATGCTCATCTGCAAATGAGAAGCCCATAACAAAAAGAACTGTGTTCTCCTTCTCTAGTTCATTTGAGTAAATGCGGAGCAATTCATAATACGTCTGGTTGAGAACAGTATGCATGAATTTTTCTTTTGTGGGATTAACAATCATCAATTTCTCATATGCCTCCATAAAAGTATCAATGCTTCCATTAGCCCTTGTGGAGGCGGCAGCCGCTGAGAGAGAGGCGATAGTAGGCTTTGGTGTGTTCGGAATCGTAATGGCATCCGTAGCTGCCAATGCCACATCTTTGACGCCTTGTACTAATCCGAGATCGCGGCAAAATTTTATGGTCTCCTTATCATCATCAAGCTCCCATGTGAGTGATCCATGTAGTTTGACCAGATTGAACATCGGCAACTCTGAGATATTGTCGAAATGAAGGCTGCGTCTTGATAGGGATTTCTTAAAATTTCCCAGATCGAAGCATGGCTTAAATCTGCCATTGAAACCGTCATTATTCTCAAATCCACCTTCTTCCAATGCCTTCTCGATGTAGAGGTCAATATTGGTTGTGAAGATGTTTATCTGCTTACTGAGCAGCGTAATTTTCCGATGCAAAAGCAGTGCGTTAATTACGTTAAGAAATTGTTTGTAGCTCTCAAAGACATCGTGCCCACCAGCTCCACTCAATATTTCCATATTTTTGGAGATAACATCATCAAAGTATTTTTTATAAAGGGACGCCCTGATGATCTTCTTTTTATCCTCGGCGATACTTTCTTTCTCCAGTTGTGACAGCAATTCTTCAATAGCACCCAGAGTATCGAGATATGGCATAGACATGCCAGCTCCAATCAAAAAATTTACATGGCAATCCTGAATTGTGTCTCTCAGTTCTCCAGTGCCTAATGTGATCACATGTCCATTCATCGAGGAAACTATAGTCTCTTTTTTTAACGTTAAACAGACATTACCCTTACGCTATTGGTCATCAGGGCATTTCTTTTGCTCTTTCTTGCCACCTTCACGTATTGCTTTCAAGAACTGTAGAAAGCGTTCAAAAATTTCTTTTGCTTCATCAACAGAGAGATCTATTTCGTAGTGCTTCTTGTATAGACGCTGAAATTCAGTGGTGTCTTCTGGTTTTAGGTTAAAAATCATAATAATTGGAAGAGAAGAAAGGAGAGGGAGTATACTTTGAGTGACCCAATTTGACCGTGCGGGCTTTCAGTGCGCGCACTTCAGTTAACACCTTACAGCGTAGAAAGGGGCATCTTGCCTCGGTCAATGCGGGAGTCAGACGGCTTTCCCGTGGCAATGCTTGTACTTGAGCGGTGAGCCGTCGGGCTTTTTCGCCCGGCACGGGCACGGATCGTTGCGACCGGCCTTCATGGTTCGCACGTCGTCGGGCAAGTCGTCCGCTTCTTCCTCCACCGGCTCCACGTTGCCGCTGCCGCAGTAGGGGCAGGTGACGTCGTCGCAGCCTTCGTGGCCGTCGCCCTCCGCCTCCTCCCACACGCCGGGGATGGACCGCTTGAGGATACACTCAGTAAACCAGAGGAAGTCGCAGAGAGAGCTCCAGACCTGATCCTCCGTCAGACTGCTCTCCAGAAAGTGTGTTTGCCACCATTCAGGGAATTCCCACACGACGAATGCCGGTCGGATCTGTTCGTAGTCGACGAAACCAACGTGAAGCACTCGTTCCAGGAAGATGTCAGCGACCTCATGGTGTTTCGCGATTGTCTTTTTAGACCGGAATTTGTGCTCGAGGAACTTCCTGTACGCAGGCAATGCTTCCTCCTTTACCCACTTTCTGAAGGGCTTCTGAACTTTTTCCATTTCCTTCAGCATCGTCTCATATTCATCCATGGTCATGCGGCTCCCGCCGCAGATAACCTCCGTTTCAGCATCGGATCGCCCTCCTTTGCTCTCGCTTGCGTACTCCTGCATTTTCTCCTGCGGAGATTTGCCGTCGAGGCTCCTGTGCGGGAACACGTTCCACGCATCGGCGAATGCCTGCAGGAGCTCGTTCATCTCCTCCATGTCCGCTGCATGAGTCTTCCGTTTCGGGAAAGTGTTATACCACCACTTCTGGAAGCGGTTACTCGCCTCCATCGGATTCCCGTCGGATTCATAGATGCGCCGCTTCACCTCCTCCACGGTGATGTTCTTGGCACGATACCGTGCGATGAGTGTCCGGAGCTTCTCCTCGACGGCGGAGGGATCAAGCGAGGGGATCATGGAATACAGTGTAACAGATTGTGATGGTCCGGATATTACCCCGTTTCTGTCCGTCCAGTACCACTCGGGCTTCGTCCTCGGGTACGGGGCATGAACCATTCGCTTCCGCAAATGAAGACACCGCAAATAGACTGGCCGGCGTAGCCATGAACCTGAGCGAGCGAAGCGAGTGAATGGTTCATGGCTGGGGAGGAGGGATTCGAACCCCCGAATGACGGGTTCAGAGCCCGTTGCCTTACCGCTTGGCGACTCCCCAACAGAGTGCGGCTGAAATGCCGTCCGATGCCAGATCTTACTCATTCCTACGGCTGAATGCCAGTCGTGATGGAACGTCGCGAGCAACGGTCATTTTAGCGTACGTTCCGGCAAGCAGCTTGCACTGCGGACTGCGCCTTCTTCCCTGCCTTGGCGTACTGCAGGCGTGAGTGGGTGAGTGACCGGGTGAGGGAAATCTGCGCGGCGCGTAGCGCGGTTTGTGTCGCCGCCGCTTTCACGGATGTTGACCACGTCTGCCATGCGGCTCTCTCGGCGGCGAAGTACGCATCGATCGCCGATGACATTGCGGTGGCCTGCACGCTTGCCGCATCCGTACAGCCGTTCGGTGTCATTGCCGTCGATCCGGTCGCACCATTGCCGTTGACCGTCTGCTTCAGCACTCCGCTCGTGGAAGGGTAGAAGGCGCTGTCACCGTTGTACGTCGCGAATACCGCGTGCGATCCGCCTGCCAGCGATGCGGCGGAGAACGTCGCGGATCCGCCGGAGAGGACGGAGAATCCCAGAGGTTTGCTGCCGTCGTAGAAGGTCACGTCGCCTGTGGCTGCCGCCGGAGCAACCGTTGCACGGAGCGTCACCGTGTTCCCGTATGTCGATGGGTTCGTGCCGGACGTGACCGTCACGGTCGTGTCCTTCCTGAGCGTTCCCGTGGCATTCACGGTCTGGGTGATCGTATTACTGACGGAGCCCGAGAGCGTGCTCGTCCCGCTGAACGATGCCTTGATGGAGTGCGATCCGACGGCGAGGGATGACGTGGAGAAGGTCGCAATGCCGTCAGCGAGATCGTACACGGTTCCGAGTGTCGTTTGACCATCCGTGAACGCCACGTTGCCAAGGCCGGTCGCAGGGCTGACGGTTGCCGTCAACGTCATGCTGTTGCCGAAGATGGAGGGGTTGGGTGAGGATGTGAGCCGGACGCTCGTTATGCCGGTTTTCACGATCTGTACCAGTTTGTCGCTGGCGGATGCCAGAACATGGGCGTCGCCTTCGTAGGCTGCCGACAGGGAATGGGAACCGACGGAGAGCGCCGCGGTCGTGAAGGCGGCGGAGCCGTCGACGAGCCGGGCGGTCCCGAGCACCGTTGCCCCGTCCTTGAACGTGACGATGCCGGTTGCGGACGGAAGGCTCACGCTCGCCGTGAGTCTCAGAGGGCTTCCGAACGTCGAGGGATTCGCGCCGGAGACGAGGGTGAGCCGGCTCGCGGTCTGTGCGAAGGCGGCAGTGTGTCCGATGCTCAGGAGCAGCAGACATCCGATGAGTCCGGTGATGGAGCGTCGCAGCAACATGGATTGGGGGGGGGAAAGAGGAAGAGATCCGTCACAGACGTGACTGCGGCAAGGTAAAGTGCAAGCGGACGATCAGGATTGCGAGCTGACCTCCTTCTGCTTTGCCGGACCCACGGCCGCATTGTCGATCATCAGCAGTCGGTAGATGTCGAGGAGCGCGAAGAGGAGGCTGATGACGAGTGGGCCTAAGAGGAAGCCGACTGGACCGAAGAAGCCGATGCCGCCGATGACGGCGAAGAGGATGATGAAAGGATGGATACGCACACCGCGTCCGACCAGAAACGGCCCCAGCAGATTATCGATCAGTCCGACGGCGACTGTGCCCCAGATCAGCAGGCCGATTGCCGCGACGGTCTGTCGGGTTAGGAAGAGGTAGAGCGCCGCGGGTACCACGACCATCGCCGTGCCGATGCCGGGAACCAGCGCTCCGGCGGCCGCGATGCTGCCCCAGAGGGTCGGACTTGGAACGCCGAAGATCCAGAGACCGATTCCGGTCAGGACACCTTGGATCAGTGCAATGGTGAGCGTGCCGCGAATGATGGTATTCACCGCCGTCTCCAGCCGGCCGAGGATCTTCGCGTCATCCTGATCGGGCAGCGGGCTGAGCGCGACGATCGTTGTCAGAAATCTCCTCCCGTCCTTCAGGAAGTAGTAGTAGGCGATGATACCGAGGAGGAAGTGGAGGAACGTCTGCGCGGTTCCGGCGAAGATCGGCCCGATTTTGCCGGCGATCCAGCTGAGCGCCTGTCCGGCGTAGCCGCTCAAGTCCTGAGACAGGTCTGGCGCGAATCGTTCGATCAACTGACCGGCATACTGCATCAATGACGTCTGGTTCTCCATGACGCGCTGGTACACGCTCTGCGACTCCAGCACCACCTGCGTTCCGATGAAGGAGAGAGGGATCAAGACCACCAGCACCGTCATGAGGATGATCAGGAACGCGGAGAGCCTTTCCCGTTGCCGGAGGAGTCGGGTGAGCCGCTTGTGGAGCGGATGGGTGACGACGGCGAACGTGGCCGCCACCGAGAGCGTCGTGAGGTAGGGGAGGAAGATGAAGAACGCCAGCGCGAGCACCGCGACGAGGAAGGCGAAGAAGAACACGGTTTGGACGCGGGTGCGATGCATGAATACATGATACTGCAGGTGGCAACGGTTTGTATCGCAATTCCGTCGTCTCGTTGATCGTAAACTCAATTGCATTCATATTTTCGACTCTTTCGGCGAAGCCGTATACGATTTCTTAAGAATCACCGGATTTGTTCTTGGAGAAAGGTGGGGTCCCGATTTGTTGCCGATCCGGCATCAACGATAGGGTCGGTCGAAGGGCATGATTCAAGAACTGTGCTTAAGGATCACATTCCTCTCCCTTCCGGAGTCGCGACGGGAGGGAGAGGACACAGGAGAGGGCGGGAGTTGGGGTCTCTTCGTACCGCACCTGCCCCGCACCCTCACCCTACTCTCTCCCGCACGCGCGACCCTTCGGCTTCACTCAGGGCAAGCGCGTGCAGGAGAGGGATGACCTCAGCGTCATTCGGAAAGTGCTTCTGCGTCTGACCACAAGAATCGGGGTACTACTTACTCCCGCAAAGAATCCGGTGATCCTTTCTTAATTCATTCTTAATCCGCCGCCCATACACTATGCGCTTGCTCTTTCCTTCCGGGATGGAGACGGTTCATAATCCGATTCCTTTTTTATTTTCTACTCTTTATCCATCATGCGGAACGTAACGATCCCTTTCCTCGTCATGTCTCTGTTGTCGCTCAGCGCTTGTCAGACATCCTCCCTCTCCGATGCGGAGAACGCGCCGCTGCCTGCAACGGATACTCCGTTCAGCGGTACCGTCAGGGAGATCGACAGGACGCAGAGCGTCATTTCCTTCACCGGCAAGAGCAATATCATCAACCATGAAGGCAAATTCAATCAGTACACCGCCGCCGTGACGTTGGATTCCCTGGAGCCCGCCAACCTCGAGAAGGCGTCCGTCACTGCTGAGCTGGATATGAACAGCATCACCGTTGACGCTGCAGGACTGCAGGATCATCTCAAGAAAGATGATTTCTTCGCGGTCGCGACGTATCCCGTTGCAACGTTCGAGTCGACGGGCATCGTGAAGAAGGAGGGCAACCTGTACGGGATTACGGGCGACCTCACCGTCAAGGGCGTCACGAAAATGGTCACGATCGATGCCGAGATCACCGACGATTATCTGTCGGCTCAGTACGATTTTCCGCGCGCGGAGTTCGGAGTCGGCAACGACGCCTACGGCGAGAAACTCTTGGAGCCGGTGGTGCCGGTTAACGTGAAGCTCGTCTTCCTCAAGTAGCTTGTATTGAAATACATGGGAATTTGTTCCGTCGATTCACATGGAGAGACGCCCGGTCGGGGCGTCTCTTTCGTGATCCGTGTCTTGGATCACCGGATTTGTTTTTGGAGGAAATAGAATTCCCCCGATTCTTTGCTGAACCGGCATCAACGATAAGATTCGTCGAATAGCTTGGCCAATGATAGGGACTCAGACACCGCATTCCTCTCCCTCCCGGAGTCGCGACGGGAGGGAGAGGACACAGGAGAGGGCGGGGTCGGAGGTTTCTGCGTACCGCATCTGTCCCGCACCCTCACCTTACCCTCTCCCGCACGCGCGGCGCGTGCAGGAGAGGGATGATCGGTGCATTCCGGAAAAGTGTGTATGCGTTTGATCATAAGAATCAAAATACTTTCCCCCTCAATGATTCGCTGATCCATTTCGGGGCTTGACGTGCATATACCTTCGTTCTCACGGCACTGAAAATTCTCCGGACATCGGCTAGTATGTGTTTTCCTGTTTCACTCCCGCTTCCCCATGATCACCACACAACGATCAGTGCGATCCGTGATCTTCACGCTCGGGCTCTCCCTGTTCTGGGTCGTGTTCTGCTGGGGCATCTGGGAGAGGGGACCGTGGGCCATGGGCATCAACTATCTGCTCTTTGTTCTCGGCCTCGCGTTCCTGTTCGACTTCCAGTCGGTCTATCGCGCACCTCTCCGGCGCCAGTTTTCATGGCTCATCCCCATCATCCTCATCGCACTGAGCTTCTTCCTGTACGAAAATCCGTTCATCAAAGCGGTCAATGTCGTTGTCCTTCCCCCGCTCTTTGCGGTCTACCGGATTGCGGTGACCACGGGCAACGAGTCGAATGTCCGCTGGAGCGGCAATAAGTGGATCGAGCACCTGATCCGCCGGTTCTTTGGCGTCCTTCTGAAGGTCGGGTCGGCTGCGGAAATGATCGGACGGACGATTGTTCCGCTGAAGAACGGACGGACGGACGTCGTGCGCAAGGTGGTGCTGGGGGTCGGGATTCTGGTGCTGGTTTCCGTTGCCGTATTCATTCCGCTCCTGAGTTCTGCTGATCCCATGTTCGAAAAGCTGACGGACGATCTTTGGAGGCAATTGGCCGATGTTCTGTCCATGCGGTACGTATTCAAGACGATCTTCTTCGCCGCTCTGTCCGTTGTCCTGCTCGCCATGAGCTTGAGCTGGAATACAGGTCAGGATTTCGTTGTCGAGGAAAAGCAATCGACGATGGACGATATCGTTTCCGGCATCGTGCTGGGCGGTATTCTGCTGCTCTATCTTCTCTTCATGTACACGCAGGTCCAGTCTCTGTGGGTCGGCTCCCTCCCGACGGCATTCAGCGAGACGGAGATTCTCGTGAAGAAGGGTTTCTGGCAGCTCTTCATCTTAAGCGGCATCAACGTGTTCCTGTTTCTGGTCTACTACCGCAGAACGAAGGCAGTCGTGCAGAAGATTCTCGTCCTGTTCATGTTTGCCTCACTCTTCCTCCTCGTGTCGGCCGCGAACAGGATGGGCATGTATGTCTGGTTCTACGGCTTCAGCTACGAGAAATTCTTCGCGACGTACACGGTCCTGTTCGCGCTGATCCTCTTCGGGTACCTCATCCGCAGTCTCTTCTCCGCCGAGCGGAAGGATATCGTGAAGTTCCTGATCACGGGTTTCGTCTGGATGTACGCCGTTGCGGCGGTTCTGCCGATGGAGCAGTTCATCTTCCGCGCAAATGCACGGCTCTCCGAGCGGCCGGATTCGCGTATTAACATGATGGAGCTGCAGATGCTTTCCGCTGACGTTTACGGCCTTGTTCGTCAGCAACATGCGATGATTTCAGAGGCATCGGACGAGTCGCATACCAAGGAGATCTGGGAGGAGTGGCTGCAGGATCAGGAGCGCAAGTCCCGTGAGAAGGCGTGGTACGAGTGGACGGTGCAGGATCTGAAATTGCGGTTTCTGTTGTGAGTCGTCACGCGAGCACTTTTCGGTTCAGCGATCACTCTGGCTGTTTGCCTCGCATCCGTCTCCGGCTTGATCAGAATGACTTTTGTCATCAGCTTTTCGCGCACGCAGAATGCGATCATCTTTTTCCTCAACTTTCCTTCTGACGGCATCCAAGCGATTTTTCAATAACGGATCTTGAGCAATTGCTTGATTATTTATGAGCGAAGCGATCAGGTGTCCGGTTTCGAGACGGACGCCTTCAAATTTATATACTGCATCAAATTTGGGAGTGATTCCGGAAAGCTCCTCAGCAGCCTCGAGTCTCTGAACAGTGGGGAAACCACTCAGATCAGGGGTAGTTTTACTCTCTTTCTGCAGAGTGATTTCCTGAGGTGCGCTGGCGCGGCGAGTACCACTCTTACTCATATAATTTATATTAACATATCCATTCTCTGCGTCAACAAAATTCTCACCGTTATCCCTGGGTTACAGAGTCTCAGCCGATTCCCCGTTCTCTTTGCGTAAAGGATGGAGACTGGTACTCTGTGCCCGCTTTTCGTGCGCCCGTAGCTCAGCTGGATAGAGCATCAGCTTGCGGAGCTGGGGGTCACAGGTTCGAATCCTGTCGGGCGCACCACGTAAAAATCGCTGCGCGATCACGTGGCGCTGCCACCAGATCAAAACAATCGAAACGACGGAAGCGATTGTACGTGCCACGTGACGGCGAAGCCGTTTTACGTGGCTTCAACAACCGAGTTCTTGGCTCCCACATTGCGCATCACTATCCAAACAGATTCTCGTGATTGTCAGTCGCATGGAACGTCACCGTTTCATTGCCTTGCGCATCCGCCCCCAGCTCATACAGCAGTATCCAGTCACCTTCAATGTGGCAATCGCGAATGTGTCGCCATTCACCTTGGAGAGCGTGATCTTTGTGCTTGAGCGGGAGGAGCGTCCCATCCACCAGAAGACTCATGACAGCTTCCAGTCGTTCCATCTTTTTGCCGGAGCGTTTCATCTTGGCATAATCGCGGCGGAAACGCTTCGTTGTCTTGGCGGTTCTCATGGTTTGCCGGCTCGTAAAGAGTCAACAAGTTCACGCTTGTTCTTGTAGGTCATGATGCCTTTCTTCCGGCTGGCATTCTTCAGATCGCGTTGCAATCGCCGATTCGGTATTTCCGAGGGGCGCACAGGTGACGGCGTGAAAGGCAGGCCGCCGAAACGTTTTACCTCGGTATAGAAGAGGATGATAGCCTGCGACGGTTTGATGCCCTGCGTTCGTAAAATTTCTTCCGCGTCACGCTGCAAGGATGGATGGATGCGATGTTGGATGCGTCCGGACGGCATAGGAGATGGTGGCAAATGTACTCCAATTGTATACTTACTCTTTAGGAACATCAAGAGCGTTGGATCCGGGAATCCGGCAATGGACAGGTATCGGCATCATCTTTTCTCTCCCAAGAACGTCCTCCTGTGCACCGGACATTTCCCGTGAGCTTCTATCGCTTTGAAATGCTCGGGCGCGCCGTAACCTTTGTGTCTCTCGAAGCCATACGCCGCATGGTGTTTGGAACATTCCATCATCCAGCGGTCGCGGGTGACTTTGGCGATGATGGAAGCGGCGCCGATGCAGGGCTCGATGCCGTCGCCGTGGATGACGGAGCTGTGCGGCCAGTCGAACCAGAAGGCGTCGCGGCCGTCGATCAAGAGGTAGAGGTTTGATCGTTGTTCCGATATCGATTTCACGGCTTGTTGCATGGCGATCTCGGTCGATGCGAGGATGCCGATCCGGTCGATGGTCGCGGCATCAACCATTCCCACACCATAGACGCAATTGCGGATCAGCCATTCGTACGATTCCTCCCGCTGCGTCGGACTCATCTGCTTGCTGTCCCCGATCATGACGGGGAACGATCGAAGGTCGGGAAGGATGCAGGCACCCGCAACAACGGGTCCGGCCAGCGCTCCGCGTCCGGCCTCATCGACCCCGACGGTCAGAATCTTCTTTTTTGATTGCTTGGAGACGGCAGGCACGGGGAAAGGGTAGCAGAATCATTATTTTCCTGTACCAATTTCATTCTCCGCGGGAAGCCCTCCTTCGCCCTGCGAGGCTTCGGAAGGGCAGGCATCCCGCTCCCAATCAGAAAAATTTTGGAATAGGGAGCGCAATGCTTTGCGCGGAATTGTTCGATATACTTCATTCACTCTTCTCACCCACCATCATGAAGCTCTTCCTCGATACCGCCAACGTCGCTTACGTCGCAGAAATCGCCCGCTGGGGCGTCCTTGACGGCGTCACGACCAATCCGTCACTCGTCGCAAAAGAAGGCAAAGATTTTAAAAAGGTCGTTCTGGAGATGTGTAAGCTCGTTCCCTGCGTCAGCGCGCAGGTGACGGCTCCCGACGTTGAAGGGATGAAGAAGCAGGGCGAGGAGTACGCATCGTGGCACAAGAATGTGGTGGTGAAAGTGCCGATGACGACGGACGGTTTGCAGGTCGTGAAGTATCTGTCCGGCAAGAAGATCAAGACGAACGTTACGCTCGTCTTTTCCGTTGCGCAGGCGATTCTCGCGGCGAAGGCGGGCGCAACCATCATCAGTCCGTTCATCGGCAGACTGGACGACATCGGCGAAGACGGCATGGTACTTATCGAGGAGATCATGGATGTCTGGAGTCACGGCAGATTCGAGACGGAAGTTCTGGTGGCTTCGACTCGTCATCCGCGGCACATCATCGATGCCGCCCGCGTCGGCGCGCACATCTGCACCATCCCGTACGAGGTGTTCAAGAAGCTGCCGCAGCACACGCTGACGGACAACGGTTATAAGAAGTTTCAGGAGGATTGGGAGAAGGTGAAAAATAGGGGATAGGTTGTAGGTGATAGGTTTTAGGTTTATATGAGCCAAGAAGAACCGATCAAAGGCTACAAGGATCTTATCGTCTGGAAGAAGGCGATGGATCTCGTCGACTTGGTTTATGACCTCACAGATGCATTCCCAAGAGAAGAACTATTTGCTCTCACCTCACAAATCAGACGAAGCGTTGTTTCCATTCCTTCAAATATTGCGGAAGGAAAGAATCGCGGAACACGAAAGGAATATAGGCATTTTCTGTTGAATTCATTCGGTTCTGCTGCGGAATTGGAGACTCAATTGTTGATCGCGAAGAGGAGACGATACGGCAATATCGAAGCGTATCCATCCATTGAATCATTGCTGAATGAGGTCTCACGGATGTTGAATGTGCTTATTCATAAGTTAGGACTTCCTATTCAGGAATAACTAATACCTATTACCTATCCCCCTAACACCTTATCTCATGACCCACATCGGTTTGATCGGCCTCGGCACCATGGGTGCCAACCTTGCTCGGAATGCCGCACACAACGGGGCGACTGTTGCAGTTTTCAATCGGACGAAAGAAAAGACGGATGCGTTCATGCGGGCACATGGTGCTGAGGGTAAATTCATTCCCTGCTCGACGATTGAGGAATTGATCAATGCTCTCCCCGTACCGCGTTCGATTATTCTGATGGTCAATGCCGGCAAACCTGTTGATGATGTCATTGGGAGCCTCCTGGCACCTAATACCTATCACCTATCACCTCAGGACGCGATCATCGACGCCGGCAACAGCCACTTCTCGGACACTGAACGTCGCATATCAGATCTCCGATCGAAGGGCATTCACTTCCTCGGCATGGGTGTCAGCGGCGGAGAAGAGGGGGCGTTGCTCGGCCCCAGCATGATGCCGGGGGGCAGCAGGGAGGCATTCGATCGTCTGGAGCCCTTACTCAGGAAGATGGCTGCCAAGGATGGCAGCGGCGGCAAGTGTGTGACGTACGTCGGGAGCGGCGGAGCGGGGCATTTCGTGAAGATGGTTCATAACGGCATCGAGTACGGTGATATGCAGCTGATCGCCGAGGCGTACCATCTGATGAAATCGGTGCTCAAGATGTCGAATGCGGAGATCGCGGATACATTCGGGACTTGGAACAGGAGCCGCGAACTCAAGTCGTACCTGATGGAGATTTCCGTGAAGATTTTCCGGCAGAAAGATGCTGCGGGGGAAGGGGAGATGATCGATATGATCAAAGGTGCGGCACGCCAGAAGGGGACCGGCAAATGGACGACGCAATCGGCGCTGGATCTCGGCGTTGCCATTCCCACCATCACTGCGGCGGTGGACGCGCGGTTTATGTCAGCTGCGGATACCATGCGCTCAATCGTTGCCGCCTCACCGATGGGAACATTTGCAATCGAGCCAAAGAAAGTGAGCTTGCGCGCTATTAAAGACGCGCTGTTGCTCAGCAGGATCGCCTCGTATGCGCAGGGCTTCCAGCTGATCGCCGAGGCGAGTCGCGTCCACGATTGGAGCGTCGACAAAGCCGAGCTTTGCCGCATCTGGAAGGGCGGTTGCATCATCCGGTCATCACTCCTTACGATGTTTGAGGAAGGATTCCGGTCTGGGTTGAAAACGCCCTATCCGCCGCTTGTCGAGTTGTTTGTTGCGCGTCATCTGAAGTGGCGCAAGGTGATCGCTGCAGCGACGCTTTCAGGCATACCGCTGCCGGCCATGTCGGCATCGCTGGCATGGTTCGATGCGCTTCGCAGCACATGGCTTCCACAGAATCTGACGCAGGCGCAGCGGGACTTCTTCGGCGCACACGGATTCGAGAGAATCGATCGCGAGGGGACATTCCATGAGGATTGGAAATAATGTGAGGATTTACGGAATCGACCGCGCAAGCATTGCGCTCTTGTATTAATAATTTGAAAAGGGAGCGGAATGCTTTCCGCGGTCGGGTATTATCCCTCCTCCGTCGCCACTTCTTCCTTCTGCATCTCCTCCTGTGCTTTGGCTTGAGCGGTTCCCTGCTGCACCAATTGATCGGCTGACGGCTTCTCATCGGCAGTCTGTTGCTGTTCCTTGATCTCCTGTTCACGGGTTTTCGTCTTCATTGCATTGCCGTTCAGTTCCTTCTTTTGTTGATCGCGCTTCTGCTCTGCGTCCTTCTGTCCTTCCATTTTCTGCTTCAGCATTTGTAGTTTCAGTCCCTGCAGGTTGTCCGTTCCCGGCTTCGTTGCAAGTGACTTCAGTCCATCTTTCTTGAGTTTATTCTTCAGAGCTTCCCGCTTCGCCTTCGCGGGCGATTCAAGGAATTCTCTGGACGATGTACTGCCGCGGATTTCCTCGTCGTCGTAGTACATGCGGTCAGTATATCAAGTCTTCAGTGAGCGGGTTATTTCACCCTTAGGACATGATCAGGACGAAGGCCAGGAATCCGCCAATGACGAGGAACAGGAAGACCGCAATGCCGAGAAACAGCGGGAACAGCCAACGGAACAGGTAGCCGAAGATCAGGCTTGTCAACCATTTCGCGACTCGCTTCCGCTGGTGATCGGTGAGGATGGGGGACATGACGGGGAGGAGTGTAGTTCCGGTTGCTCGCGCAGAGCGAATCAATATCGAACAAGAAAGCGTCTATAGGATCTTTGGTGTATTCTATGCAAGGTGTCACTGCCCTCGTAGCTCAGCTGGATAGAGCGCCTGGCTTCGGACCAGGAGGCCGTGGGTTCGAATCCTGCCGGGGGCACCACTCCGATGCCAATACTCTCCACTGGGTTTCGTTGCGTTCCAGTGTTCGAAGATTTACAGTGAGCTGCCTATGGCAGACGAAATCACCAACATTGTGCTTCTCCGGCATATACAGGCGATGAAAAGCAGTCTGGAAGATCAGATCGCCGCTGTGGATCAAAAAGTCGATCGGAATACAGCGCTGTTGACTAGCGCTATGCAGAAAGGTTTTGAGGAAGCACGTCAACACCGTGAGGCGCTTCAGGAAGACCTCGAGGCGACAATGCGTATGCTCGGCAAGCATGAAGCAAAGCTTGCCAGACTATAAGCCATTCCCGGCCCGAGCTGCAGACCGGTTACTGATAGCGCCCCGACCCGAGTGTCACTCAAATCATCACACCTTCCTCAGCCGGTGCCGCATCCTCGTCTTCTTCGTCTGCAGATACTTCTTCTGCCGCTCGCTCTTCGGTGTGATCTCGATTTGGATCTGTTCCGTGACGGTCAGGCCGTAGCCGCGTAACGCTACGATTTTCTTCGGGTTGTTGGTCAGCAGGCGGATCTTGCCGAGGCCCAGATCCTTAAGTATCTGTGCGCCGATGCCGTACTCACGGAGGTCGTCCCCCAGCCCGAGCGCACGATTCGCATCCACGGTATCCAGTCCCATATGCTGAAGCGCGTAGGCACGGATCTTGTTGCTGAGACCGATCCCGCGTCCCTCCTGCCTGAGGTACAGGACGACACCGCATCCCTCTTTCGCGATCAGTTTCAGCGCAATCGCCAGTTGCTCGCCGCAGTCGCAGTGACAGGAGCCGAAGACGTCGCCGGTGATGCATTCGGAATGGACGCGAACGAGGACAGGCGTCGTTGCGTTGATCTTCCCCATCCGCAGCGCAACGTGCTCTTTGTTCTCCAGCAGATCGGTGTAGATCAGTATTTCGAACGTTCCGTACCTTGTTTCCAGTTCACTCTTTGCTTCCAGATGAATCAATGAATCCGTCCGCCGGCGCTCTTCGATAATCTCTTGAATGGAGACGACCGGTATCCGATGCTCGCGTGCAAATGATTGAATGGCAGGCAAGCGCATCATCGTTCCGTCTTCGTGCATCAATTCGCTGATCACCGCCGCTTCACGTAAACCGGCGAGCCGGCACAGATCCACCGATGCCTCCGTGTGGCCGGCGCGCCACAGTACGCCGCCCTGATGCGCGCGCAGCGGGAAGATGTGGCCGGGCCGCACCAGATCATGTGCGACGGCTTTCGGGTGTACTGCGGCCAAAACCGTGGCAGCACGATCCGCAGCGGAAATTCCCGTTTCGATGCCGTGTTTCGCATCGATGGAAACAGTGAAAGCTGTGGAGAGCTTGCTCGTGTTCCGCGCGACCATCGGCGGCAGATCCAGTTGATTCGCAAGCGCATTCGAAAGCGCCAGACAGACGACACCGCCCGTGTAGCGGATCGCGAACGCCATCTTCCCGGCGGTAACATGTTCTGCGGCGAGGACCAGATCCCCTTCGTTCTCCCGCGATTCATCGTCCACGACGATCAGGAATTTTCCTGCCCGCAGTTGCGACAGGGCGTTGGCGATGGGAGAGGAGCGCTTGGCTGACACGGGGAAAGCGTAGCATAGAACAGAAGAAACCGAGGAGTCCGAAGAAACCGACGAAACCGAGGAACTGCGACTGTTCGTCGACTCTTCGGACTCTTCGGATTCCTCGGCATCCTTCGTTCACTGCCACAGCAACGTGTAGGGCGACTTCGTCGCGAAGTCCCCGCCGCTCCTGCTGATGCCGATCATGTAGGTGGCGCCCGGCTGGTACGAATAAGGCGTACCGCACTCGGGTCCGCTGAAGCCGTACTGATCCACGCTCGGCGGCGTGTAAATGATGCACGTCAGCTTATCCGATGCCGTCAATGAAACGGTCTGGGGTGTAGTCCCGGCAGGAACGAATCTGAACCAGTCGTACAAATCGTTCGCAACGAGCATGTCGGTCATTGCCCGACCTTTCTTCAGGATGATCGCTTCCAGGAAGCCGTCGTTACCGTCTCCGGCGGTCGTCTTCACGTCGACGTTGTACGCCACGTCCCCGACCACAGGCTGTAGCTGCAACTGATACGAGCCGGCAGGAACGGCGGCGGTGATCATGCAGGAGTTCGGTCCCTGGACGCCGAGGTAGTACTCGCTGGAGAAGCCGTCCTCCCCGATCAGGTACAGACGGCAGGTGACATCCGACGGGTAGAAGCCGACGATTGTTGTGTTGACAGTCAGCACAGTTTTTGCGGCGGAAAGGGAAAAGAGATACGACACAGGTTTCTTCGCGCTGAATTTGGATGTTTCCGAGAACGGGAATGCTACGTTCTTCTCCGTCGATGTACTGACCGAAGAGGATGAAGATGAGGACGATGTGAGCGCAGGAGTGGACGATGCCGTACTGCTTGCGGAAGAGCTCTGCCCCGGAAGCTTCCCCGTCGATTTCTGCGCATTATAAATGTATGCCGCCGCCTCCCCGCGCGTGAGTTCTTTATCCGGATAGAAGCGTGCTCCTTCCTGTCCCGCAATCGGCAGGATTTTCAGTTGGTAGGCGGCGCTCAGGTACTTCGTGTACCAGGCGGCGACCGACACGTCGACGAACTTGATCAGATCGCGGTCGAGGGAGGACACATCCGTGACGGGCAGGCCGAAAACGGTGATGAGCATTTTCAGTCCTTCCGTACGAGTAACGGGGCTGGCGGGTCGGAACTTGCCATCCGAGTATCCTTGCACGAAGCGGTTCTCCGGTGCCGCGGCATCGCAGACGTACTGTTCGTACCAACTGCCTTGTTCCACGTCCGAGAAGCAGGCGACGTTGATCGGCTTCGGCTGTTTTCCGCTCGCCGCGTACAGGAGCTTCAGGAGTTCCGCGCGGTTAATGGTGCGGTTGGGTGCGAACGAGCCGTCAGGGTTTCCCTTGATCACCCCCGAGCGCGCCATCGCTTCTATCTCCCCTTTGTACGGGTGGTTGTCCGGCACGTCGGAGAAGACTCCCGCGGCGATTGCGGCGACAGGGATCATCAGTGCAGTCGCGAAAGCGAGAGACGCGAACCGGAAGTTTTTCATAAAGAAGTGTTGGGAGGAGATTGTCCCCGATCGTATATTGAACACTTCTGTTGTACAAGTTTCTTCAATGTATTTTGCCGTTGCTTGCAAGACAACTCAGTAATGTCTGTGCGGCGAGTCGGCCTTTTGACTCTTTCCCGACGGATCGGACAACTGCGTCCTGCAGGCGGTTGACGTACAGAACTTCGAATGCGACAGGTTTTTTCATCTGCAGCTGAACCTGCATCAGACCGGCTGCAGCCTGATCGGCCACGAGCTGCGCGTGATGCGTTTCACCCTGCACGACGACGCCGATGGCGATGACGCCGTCCACGTGATCTTTTTCGAAAGCGTTGAGAACGGCGAGCGGCAGTTCAAATGCTCCTGCGGTTTCTGCGCAGATGATATTGTTCCGCTTCACGCCTGCCTGCTCCAAAGCCGCAATGGCGCTTTCCATCAGTGCGGCGGTGCACTCGCCATGCCACATCCCGCGGACGATCGCGATCTTCCAGGATGGATCTGCCGAAATATTCCTGAAGTCAGGAACTGCGTCGTTTGGCATGGTGATTATGGAGAATGTAGCGACCGAGGATATCGGTTTCAATGTTGACGATGTCTCCGGTCTTCAGCTCTCCCAGATTCGTTCCCTCGAGCGTGAGGGGGATCAGCGCGACGGTCACTGTTGATTGTTCGAGCGACGCGATCGTGAGTGAGACGCCGTTGATCGTGATGGAGCCATGAGGAACGACGTAGGGCCGGAGAGGAGAGGGGATGCTGATCACGACCGTCGTTCCCGCTTTCAGCACCTTGCCGACGGCTTCACAGTGTCCGAGCACGATGTGCCCGTCGAACCGGCCGTTTGCCGGAAGCGCGCGCTCCAGATTGACGCGGTCGCCCTTCTTCAGTTTTCCGAGCGTACTTTTCGATCGGGTCGCATCGATCACATCGAAGGTCATGGATGATGCGTCGAATTCCGTGATGGAGAGACAGACTCCCGAATTGCAGATGCTCATACCAATCGATAGATCATTGAATGTCGCCGGACGCGTGAGGGTCAGTGATCCGTGTTGATTCTGCATGACGGTTGCCGTTGCTTCGATGATTCCGGTGAACATGGGGCTTATAGTACAGAAGAAGCAGAGTTTTCGGTAACTAAAAAAGATCTGAGAAGTAGCTGGTAGCCGGTAGTGAGTAGCTGAAATATTTTCGTCTACCAGCTACCAGATGCTAGCTGCCAACTACCTTTCGTACCTTCGCGCAGAACTCCCCGATCCTCGCATCCGGAATCCCCGCGATGTTGATGCGGCCGTCGAGCGTCATGAAGACATTGTGCTCGTTCTTGAGCCTTAGAATCTGCTCCTGCGTGAGTGGCAGCATGGCGAACATGCCGAACCCGCGCAGCGCGGCTTTGCATGTCGCAGGTATCAATTCGATCATCGCTTTCCGCTTCCGTGCGAGCGTCGTTCGCACCTGCTTCAAATCGTCCAGCCATTCTTCTTTGTAGTGTTCTTGCACACGTGCCACCACCAGCTGTCCGACCGTGGACGATGCCGAATGAATGCTCCGCGTGATGCGGGAGTAGTGACCTTCCACGCTTGATTTCGTTGTCGCGTCGGGGACGACGGCGCAAGCCAGCCCCGGCCGCAGCGCGTAGATGGAATGATTCTTGGCAGCGGACCATGTGACAAGTGTGGGAATATTTTCTCGCAGAAACAGATGCACCATCGCCACATCCTTTTCAACTCCGTGTTTGAGTCCCTGATAAGCGCAATCGAGCAGCACGATGCAATTGCCCTTCTCTTTGATCGCCCTCACCAGATCCGCCCACTGTTCATTCTCGAGGTCGATTCCCGTCGGATTGTGGGAACCCGCTTGCAACAGGAGACCAACATCGCCTTTCTCTTTTTTCAATTGCTCGATCAGCGGCTGCACCGTCGGAATACTGTTCTCAAGGTACGGCACTTCAATAACCGCGAGGCCGGCGGCAACGCACGGCGGCGGATGGTTGGCCCACGCGGGAGATGGCAGAAGAATCCGCTTCGATTGGAGCAGCATCGCCATGAGCCGGAGATTGATCGCGAGTGCTCCTGTGCCGCCGGTGGAAGCGATGGACGCGACGGTGTAGGGGTGTTTCTCGCCGAAGATCAGACGTTCGACGGAGGAGCGGAATGCGGGGACGCCGAGGAGCGGCGGATAACCGAAGCGTTGATGCTTGAGATCTTCCATCACATCATTGATCGCCCGCTGCACACTCGGCAGGAGCGTGGTCTGTCCGTCCTCATCCATGACAACGCCGATCGTGCAGTTGATGGCTTTGGTTCCTGCCGCCACCGCCTCCGTCATGATGGCGAAGATGGGGTCCGGAGCGGGAACGGGGAGGGACTGGAACGGGCTTGGCATACGGGTGAATGGTAGCGTCATCTTGACCTCTCCCATAGCTTCCTATAGAATTATCATGTAATTCCATTATTTATCCATGCTTCATCGTAGCATCTCCATCACCGATCTCCAGCGTCAGCTCAAAGCGGTATTCTCCGGAGTCGAGCCGATGCGGGTGGTACTCAGCAACAATGTCGTCAGCGGGATTGTTTTTTCCAAGGAGGCGGCAGAACTCATGATGCGGTCGGGGGTGTTGGATCAGCTTCGGGAAGAGCTGTGGGAATTGCATGATAGGGAGACGACGGAACTCGTTGCCCGTGATCGAGCCGGTAAAACGAGTCCGGTGTCTTTGGATTCCTACCTCAAGAAACATGCCCTACGCACTGCTGATCGCTGATGAACGCCTTTGGCACAGGGATTTGACAGCCATCCAGCGGAAAGATGTCCTGCGGATTCTCGCGCGTATCAGGGAACTTCGGCATGATCTGTGGCCTGAGGGTTTGCACGTGCGCAAGCTCCAGCATTATGGTCTGGCGGATTTTCGGTTGCGTGTCGGCAGCTACCGTATCCTGTTCAATCGTGACGATGATCGGAAAGAAGTACACCTTCTTCGGGTGTTGCATCGGTCGAAATTGTACTAATACGGCTTCGCGATGAAATCATCACGAATGTATGGCTCAAATATGGTTTGTATCAGAGGTTTCTACGCCGATATTCATGCAATTGAATGCAAATTGGCATGACATAGCAATGACGGTTCTCTCCTTTTCATTTACCATGCCTCCGTCATGCCCTCCGGCAAACTGGTTCTCATCATCGGCCCGAGCGGAGTAGGGAAGAGTGTCATTCTGAAGGCTCTCAGGGATCGGCATCCGGAGTTCATCTTCCCCCGCTCCGCCACGACGCGTCCCCGCAGGCCGGGGGAAGGGGATGATCTATACCACTTCGTCTCCGAGGATGATTTTTCGCAATGGCTCAAGGATGGAAAGTTTCTGGAATTTGCGCAGGTGCATGCCGGACCGCGATACGGAACATTGCTTTCAGAGATCGTGCCGCCGATCGAGAAAGGCTACACGGTGATTCGTGAAGTCGACGTGCAGGGCTTCGAGAGCATCCGCGTCCATCCGCTGTTTGCGAAGAAAGAAGGCAGGTATCCACTCCTGACGATCTTCATTCTGCCCGAGAGTGAATCCCAGCTGATTGATCACATTCGCAAGCGTGCGCCGATGTCGGATGAGGAACTGGCGCGCAGACTCAAGAGCATGAGGAATGAGTTGGCAGTTGCGCCTCAGACCGATGTGCAAATTCAGAACATTGAAGGAGGACTGGAAAAAACAATTGCGATGGTGGAGGGGGCAATCGACAGGAATGGATAATTGAAAATGGATAATTGAAAATTTATGCATGGAACAGTAGCCAGTTCATTTAACATTTTCAATTTCAATTGGTTACTCCGCCCTATCCTCCCCCAGATGTTCCTTCCGACGTTCTTTCAGAATGGATTTGCCGATGATCGAGCTGATCGCTCCGCCGATGATGAATCCGACGATGACGCGCTTCAGGACACGGCGTCTCTTCGGTTTGCCGTCAGGATCTTTCTTGGAGAATGGCCACATGAGGGGAGTATAGCACTTGTCGGATTTTGGGTCAGAATAATTGAGAAAGTATTCAGTATCTTTGTTTTTATCTTTTGGATCATACTGCATACCGAATACCGCATACGTATCCTTGGTTCTATGAAGCTGCTCTCCCGCAATCGTTCGTTGGATATCGGAGATCGCGTCGGCATTGTCGCGATTCTCAATATCACCCCCGATTCGTACGTTGACGGCGGGAAGTACACGCAACCCGAAGCACTCATGATGCAGGCTTTGCGGTGCATCGACGAAGGGGCCGACATTCTGGAGATCGGGGGGGAGTCGACCGGACCCAAGTCCAAGGATGTTTCTCCGGAGGAGGAAATCGCCCGCGTCATTCCCGCTGTGCGGGCGGTGAGGGATCGTCTGCCCGACGCCTGGATCGCCGTCGATACGTGGAAGGCCGATGTTGCACGCAAGGCATTGGACGTCGGTGCCGATATGATCAACGACATCACTGCGGGGAGAGGGGATCCGGCGATGCTGTCATTGATTGCCGCAGCAGGCTGTCCATACGTGATGATGTACGGCAAGGATTCTACTGCGCGGACGACGATCAATTCAAAGCAATACTCTGATGTATGCGGGGTGATTCACGATTTTCTCCGCATGAGAATTCTCGCAGCCGTCGAAGCGGGTGTGCGACCCGGACAGATGATCATCGATCCCGGCTTGGGTCATTTCGTTTCCGCAGATCCTGAATACTCGTTCGCTATTCTCCGGTCACTTGGAACATTCTCGGATCTCGGACCGATTCTCGTGAGTCCCTCGCGGAAGTCTTTCCTCGCCGGATCGCGCAATCTGCCGCCGTCGGAGCGTCTTCCCGCCACGCTTGCCGCCACAGTCATTGCCGCGATGAATGGTGCAAATTTCATCCGGACGCATGACGTGAAGGAGACGGGGGAGGTATTGAATGTGGTAACGCTGTCTCAACCTCGAGTTACATGATTTATGGATTACCTTGATTATGATGTATGTGGGATGAATCATGGTAATCCTTGAATCCTAAAAATCGTGGTTCAGACAGTTAACCGAACAAGCTCGCCACGATCCACATGAGCGTGAAACTCAGGAGAATGATGAAAAGTCCGACGATGACACGGAGCATCAGGCTCTTTGCCGCGGAGAAGTCTTCTTCCCGTCCGAAGCTGATCACCATACGCAGTCCGGCGTAGATGAGGATGGCGACGGCGACGATGGTCATGACCGCGAGGACGATCATCACTTTGTCCTTGATGAGTTCTATCAGCGTATCCGGATTTCCCTCCGGATCACCGCCGGGGAATGTGATTGACACTGTTTCCGTGATGCTCCCTCCTCCGTCTATGACAAGTGTAGGGACATAAAATGCTCTTCGCAGGAGAACAGCCCCGCCGATGATGATGAGTCCGATGATGATGTGCAGAATCGATTTTCGTACATTCGCATAGCTGGCCTCGTCCCCGAACGAGAGGAACGCCCGCAGCGCCGTGATGATGATGATGAGGATGCCGACGACGGCAGCCATGGTTGCGAGCCAGCTTGCGACTCCTTCAGCTTGCAGCCCGACTGCGTTTGCGTTTGAAGACTTCAACACCGAGGTGTAGTTTCCCGCGTTTGTCGAATTTTCGCCGGTGAAGAACAATTCGATGAAAGACTGCCTTGGAATCGCACCGGAGAAGGAGCCTCCGCTGAGCATCAGAATGACGGTGATGATCATGCCGCCGATGAGCGTGGCGATGAGCGTGGATTTGGCTTTGCTGAGTCCCGCATCGTCATGCGATAACAGGAGTGTAAACGCGAGGATGATCACCGTCATGATCATGACGATCAGGATCAACGGCGAAAACCTCGCGATCAGATCGTACGCTGCATTTCGTATGATTTGCCCGCCGGTTTGTGCCCACGCCGATTCTGCGGAGACGAAGAACAGTGTTCCGATGAGGAGGAGCCGGAGGAGAACGGGGTGACGGCGCACGGCGGTTAGAGGAAGGTGATGATCAGCGTGTACGACGCCAGAACGAACGCCAGCGTGATGAGCGTGCCGATGACGATCTGCTTGGCCTTGTCGCGCAGCGATTCATCGATGGAGATGATGAGCATCACTCCGGCGACGATGAGAGCGATGACTCCGATGAATCCGAGGAGGGTCAGCAGGAAGAGCGCCAGCCCCTTCATTTCCACGATGATGGATGCCTCATCCTGAGCCATGACGGCATTCACGAGGATGGACGAGAGGAATATGATCATGACACCGATGATGTTGCCGATGAGTACCTTCTGCCACTTGGTGAATTCCCCTTCGTCCCCCTGCGTCAGCACCATCTGCAGCCCCGCCAAGGTCGCCATCAGAATGAAGATGCCCGAAGACGCATACACCAGCGTCGAAGAGACTTTCGCAATCACCGGCCCCAACCCTGACGGATTGTATGCCGCGAATGATGTCGCAAATGTCGAAGCCGCTGCGATGATGACGAAGCCGATGAGCGCATTCAGAAACGAGTTTGTCGTATCGGAGTACGCCTGATCTTTGCTGCTGTTCAAGACCATTTGTGCGCCGTAGTACAGGAGCGCCACGAGCGATATCCCCCAGAAGGCGATGAGCCCTTCCTTGATGACGTGTCCGATGATGAAGGTGCTGAGCCTTTGTGCTCCGACTCCCGCCAGACACGGTGCCGGGAACGCAAGCAAGCTTGCGCTCAGGCTGGCCATGAGCAGATTGCGCTTTCTGAAGCCCATAAATCATACTATTGTAGCAGAAAATAGGATTTCGGACAATATTTTACTTCGTCATAGCGTACCAATTTCGTGAGCTGAAAATGTAAGTTCTTGGCTTTGGCTAGCTTCACAAAGAGGTTTATCTCCGATACTGTAAATTTTCTTTCCCCTATTTTCCATGCTTAAAAAGTAATCCGTTG
>JAQTSK010000018.1 GCA_028711345.1 Candidatus Peribacteraceae bacterium | reverse complement strand
TCACCGACTGCAAAAAACCGTTCAAACATCTCAATGGAAAGGCGCCGCTTGAGATTGCAGGAAGCAGCATTGGTGGCATGGATTACTTAAACCTGACCTGAAAGCTCACGAAATTGGTACGCTATGTGAAGACCTGCACTGGTTCAGCACGGCATTTTCCGCTATACTATACGGATTAATGTCATTGATTCCCCCTCCTTTGACGGCCGGTATCCGATCGCAGTCGAAGTCAAGATTCGTTCTGTTGGTTGTGTTTTGCTGTGCTGTCGTGATGGCAGTTGTCGTCCTGTCGCAGAGCGGTCCATCGGAATCCACTCCTCCGCATGCCACCCCCCTCCCCTTCGACGCCGTCCCGTCCCCGTTCCTCGCGGGGAAGCTCACGGATCTCGGAACGACGTCCGACAACCGCGCCATCGTCGACATAACATTCGATGACGGAGAGACGTCCCACGGCCTCGGCGTCAACGCACTCACCTTCGTCCTCACACCGTCCGACCCCGCAGCCTTCTCCGCCGGCGCCCCGCTCTCTGCGGCACTCACACCCGGCAAGCGTTTCTACGGGTACAAGTACACGTCCAAAGACGCCCTCACCGAGCGCGACGCCGCCGCGCAGGCGGAGACCGCTACGAGAGAAGGAAGGCAATCCTACTACGCCGATCGCTTCCCGGGGACGTTCTTCGCCCCCGCCGCCGTATTGGCAGATGAGACGTCCGCCATCAATACGTTCAAAGCCCAGAAAAGCGAACCCGGTCACGAGCTGCAGGTTTCGTCCGTCGCCGATGTGACCCTCGACACCGGTGCCCGCTACCTCATCATCGCGGAGGAGGAGGGGACAACCGTGACGGCAAGGGGGCTGACCTGGTGCGGAGATGGGATCATGAATAATGGAGAGGGATGCGACGGCAACGGAGTAGGCGGAGAAACCTGCCGGAATGAGGGCGGAGAATGCCGCGAATGCGAATGTATTCCGGGGCTGGCGGAAATCTTTTTTGCCGACTGGGTGCGGTTTATGGCACCGGCAGCCGGCCAGCCGGCATCTTACAAACCGGTTGTGGATTATCTTGGCGATCTCTGGTCGATCGGAGCAGGCACAAGCATCGTAAAAGACGGAACATGGCAAATGATCAGCAATGCTCCGGAAATATCCGGCAATGCCATGGCCGAGAACGGAGATATAATCGTGTCGGTGGGAGGAAAAGAAAACGATCTCGGTACGACTATCCTCATCAAAAACAGCTGGGAAAATGTTTTCCGGGCGTCCGAAACTCTTCCGGAACCGATGGATGAAAGTGTGTCGGCGCTGTGGTTTAGGAGTAAATTCTGGGTGGCCGGCGCCCGCTCCGCGCCGCAGCGCGATATTCTGCTGATGAAAGGTAACGGATCCGGCAGCTTCCTCGGGGATTTTTCCATTGTCGGCGCCGAATACGCCCCGACGGGAAACGTAACACGCTACACTCCGCCGTTTACGGAATCCCGAGGCAAGCTCATTGTTTTTACCAACCGCCTCTGGTTCATCGGTCTTACAAAAACTTACTCATCCGGCGACGGCAATACCTGGAAGGTGGAAGCTGATTCACCCTGGCACGACTCTAACGCCAATGAAGAAACAACCACGGTACTGCCATTTGTCTGGCAAGGAAAACTTTTGGCATTTTACGGATCAGAAAGTCAATCGGCAGGTGACCGGCTTTATGTTTCCGACAATGGAAAAGAATGGCAGCTTGTATGGCTTCCTGAACGTTTCGCCGACATGCGGCCGGCTTCAGTAATCCCCCATCGCCGGCAACTGTGGATAGCCGATCGCGAGACAACGGAAATACCGGCTCAGCCCGTTGCCTGGTGCGGAAACAGCAGGATCGACCCCGGAGAAACCTGTGACCGGGAAAATCTGTCCGGCAGGACGTGCTTGACGGAAGGACTTCATGGACGACAATTGCGCTGCCATTTGCCAAAGAGCGGCTTGGAATGCACCCTGGATACCTCTGCATGTTCAGCGCTGCCGGAAACTCCCGCAGTAACGGTTGGGATGCTACCGCTTTTAAGCCAATCGGTACCTGCAGGCGGAAGGGATATTCCGGTGGCACGTTACCAGCTGACCGTACACAGGCCGATAACATTAAACGCGCTGCGCCTCGATGCGACGGCGGACGATCCGCATATTATCAACGGCGCAAGCCTGTGGATGGATACTGATCGAGACGGGGTATTGGATCGTATCGCCGGCTGGAATGCCGTTTCGCCGCAAGTATTCTTCCAGGCTTTCGGACAGTTCACCGGCCTTGCGACGCTCACAGCGGGAACGTACACGCTGGAAGTCCGGGCGGATATCTGCCTGCAATGCACCGCCACGGCATTGACACTGACACCTTTGAATCATGGAACTTTCTTCGAAGCGACGGAAACAGGAGTCGGCCCCGCACTTTGGGACGGAACGGTGGAGCCGATAGCATTGGCGGTGACACGCGGACGCTGTAACAACAATATCGTGGAACCGCCGGAAGAATGTGAAGGAATGAACGGAATTTCGTGCCCCGCCTACGGCTCCGACGGAGGAATGATCTGGTGCACGGATTGTTTTATCGATACCGATTACTGCACTTGGTCGGAGCCGCCGGAAACCGTAAAAGAGCTGGATACGAGAACGCTGGGAATCAATAACCAGGTTTCGGCTGACTTCCGGCCCAATTCATTCCAGTGGAGCGCCGGGCTCAAGATGTTTGCTCTCGGAAAATCCGGAGGAAAAGAGCTCAACGGCGACACTCGTGTCCCGGCTACCGGCACGATCAGAGGAGTTCCCGCAGGTAACTTTAATGTCTGGATCCAGTGGGATCCATGGACAAGCAGTAATGACCGCACCACACAACATCCGGTAGAACTTAATGGCCATAGAAAAATCGTCAATATGGTTCGACCGCCCCGGCAAGTGATACCTGGGCAGGATGGAACATGGGATCTGCTCGGATGTGTTTCGATGGAGTCGCCTGGATTTGTCGAAATCCGCGTTCCGCAACCGCTGAACCCGACGGCAACCGTGTATTTCGACAACTCAACTGCATTTCCGTCGAAAGTACTTCTTACCCGGATGACCTCCGTCCGCAATGATTGTATTGCAGCCCCGGAATACCTTGGGGAACCTCCGGCACCGCAAACGTATACCGCCGATATCGAAATACCTGGCCAGGGTGCACAAAACGGAAGATGGGAAAAACGCTTCCACCCGGCAGCGCTGGGAGGAAGTTATCTGACCTCGCCCTATGGTGGTGCAACCGCGTTCTGGCGCTTCGCAGAAGTACCGAAGGGAACGTACGATATCTTCGGTACGTGGCAGCCGATCAGCAACGCCATCCCCGGCCAATTTATCGTGGAGGGAGGAATTTTCAATGATTTCCTGCAATACCTTGGTAAGAGAGTGTTGAGGTACGATTCCGGAATCGAGCCCTCCGGAATAACGGAAGACGGCGTTCAATGGGAAAAACTGGGACAGCTAATACTTACCCGGACGGACAATGTCGTGCTCAAAATCCACAGTCTCACCCCCGGGTCGCCGTTTTCAGCGGATGCGATGCGCCTCGTACCGGTCGGAAGTGCCGGGCAGTAATATTGGATGAACCTGACTTCGATCATTTCATCGTAGCGGCGATTCGACAATCGCCGCCGCTGCGGTTTTCGCCTTTCGAATTCCTCAGTGCGACCTGAGCTTGTCGAAGGTCGAACCGCAGCTACGAGAAATTGAAACGATACAAATCATCGAATTTTCGAATAAATCACGAGACGACCAAGCGATGGGAGCAATCAGGAAACTGCGTTCATGGAGGATGCAACTGAAAAGGCGCTCAATTGAGGCTTCTTAAATAGTCGGCCTTTTTTTGTGCCATTCCGTGGCCTGCTCATACGCATGCCCCGCACGGAACAATGTCGATTCCCCGAACTGCGGGCCCAGCAGCTGCATGCCGATCGGCAGAGTATTCTTCGAAAACCCGCAGGGGATTGCCAAGCCCGGAATGCCCGCGAGCGACGCAGGAATTGTGAAAGCATCTTCCAGATACATTTGTACGGGATCGTTAGTATGAGCGCCGATGGTGAAGGCGGGAGTCGGTGCGCAGGGGGTCAGGAGGACATCGACCGCGTTGAATGCATTGTCGAAATCCTGTCGGACGAGCGTGCGGATTTTCTGCGCTTTCAGGTAGTACGCGTCGTAGTAACCGGCCGAGAGCGCGTATGTGCCGATCATGATTCTCCGTTTCACCTCAGGGCCGAAACCTTCCGAGCGGATGCGCGTGTAGTAGTCGAGGAGATCCTTCGGTTTCGGTGCCGTATGACCGAATCTGAGGCCGTCGTAGCGCGCCATATTGGAGCTCAGTTCGCACGGGGCGATGACATAGTACGTCGCGACGCCGTATGCCGTATTCGGGAGACTGATGTCGACGATGGTGGCTCCCAGCGATTCAAAAGTTTTGGCTGCAGCGCGGATTGCAGTGTCCACTTCGGGGTCCATACCGTCGAGGAAGTATTCCTTGGGGAGCCCTATCCTCAGCCCTTTTATGTCTTGCTTCATGTCTCTCCGATAGTCGGGAACGGGGATGTCTCCCGTGGTGGCGTCCAGCGGATCCTTTCCCGCGATGGTGCCGAGGATGATCGCCGCGTCCTCCGTTGTTTTCGCCAGAGTTCCGATGGAATCCAGTGAGCTGGCGAAGCTCATCACTCCGTAGCGGCTCGTGCGGCCGTACGTCACTTTGATGCCGGTACAGTTGCAGTAGGAGGCGGGTTGCCGGATGGAGCCGCCGGTGTCCGTTCCGAGAGCGAACAGACATTCATCAGCGGCGACGGCTGCGGCGGATCCTCCGGATGATCCTCCGGGAACCCTCGTGAGATCCCACGGGTTCTTCGTCACGCCGTAGCAGCTCCATTCCGTGCTTCCGCCGCAGGTGAATTCGTCCGTATTCGCTTTACCGATAGAAATTGCTCCGACCGCTTTCAGGCGTTTCTTCGTCGTGGAATCGAAGGGCGGGATGTAAGTCTTGTCGCGGAGAATGTTCGAGCAGGCGGTGGTCGGAACACCGGCTTCGCAGTAGACGTCTTTCGCGAGGTAGGGGATGCCGGTCAGCGGATGATCAAACGTTCCTTGGGTATCAATTCTTTTGGCTTCCTCAAGGGCTCGGTCGAAATTCCGGAATACGACCGCATTCAGGTTCTTATCGACGGATTCGATCCTGTCGATGCACGATTGCACGAGTTCCTGTGACGAGATCTTCTTCGTTTTCAGTTGTTCGTGGGCTTGCGCGATGGTGAGGGAGGAGAGCATGGTTTCTGGTTGCTAGTTTCTGGTTTCTGGTTCTGTGAGCAGAGGTGTGATCATATTCGTCTGTAATGAATAAACTAGAAACCAATAACTAAAAACCAGAAACCTCATCTTATCCATGCGCATGCGGTGACTGAATCTGGTGCTCGGTTTTCGGTAATGGCGAACAGTCCAGCAGCGCATCGGGGGAGATGATATCTTGCAGAATTTCATCCGGTCGCAGGACCGTTTCCAGCCCCGTCACTTGTGCCGTCGGCTCGACGTCATCGGTTTGAACCTCATTCAATTTTTCGACGTACGTCAGGATGGACGACAGTTCTTTCGCCATTTTCTCCGTTTCGGCAGGCGTCAGGGAGAGGCGTGCCAGTTTGGCGATATGTTCGACCTGTGCTTTCGTGAGGGACGACATGTTCAGAGCATAGAGAGGGACTGTGTCCTAGAGCAAGAAGGGGTTCGTCGGGAGGACGAAGACGATGCTCCAGACAGAGATCGCGGTTTGGAGAATGGTGGCGCTGAGGATCACAGAGAAGAGCCATGTGCGCTTTTGGCATGCGGCAGCGGCAATGGCAGAAACGAACGGCATCAGGAAGATCCAGAATCGCACCACTTCCCCGCGTCCTATTCCCGTGAGATCGAGAAGGAGGATGGTTGACAGTGAGGCAATGGCAAGAAGAGCGGCTGCAGTGTGCTGATCGTTGCCGGTAGCCCGCTTCCGTCGAAGTCGGAGGCTGGCGACGATCGATAAAAGAAAGATCGCAGACGGCAGGATTCCCGCACCCAGGAAGAAGTCTTTGAGCTGCGGAAGAACCCACGTCAGGTATGGCCGGCTTTTCGCATCGAAGGCGAGGGCATCGAGGACGACATGGGTGAGCGCCTGCACGGGGTCGAATCCTGTGAAGAGCCAGAGCAAAATCGCAGAAAGCAGAAACGTGGCGAACATGATGCCGAGAATTTTCATGACGTGACGTATCGGAACGGTTTCCCGTCTGATCAAACCGATGAGGATCGGTACCCCGATCAACGCCAGAGCGAACGGAGTGGGCTCGAAGAGGAAGAGCCAGAATGCGGCCATGCCGCTCAGGATCGGGAAGAAGAGACTGTTTGTTCTGATTGCCTTGAGAACGAGGAAGAAGACCAAGAGCGCGAACGTGACCGTGACGGTATTGAGAATCGGCAGAAAGCCGATGAGTGCGGGAGTGACCATCCAGAGGATCCATGCATCCAACCCAACCGCTCTTTTCCATTCGAGTTCGCGGAGAATGCCAAAGAGGAGGAGGCCGGAGAGACTCGCGAGCAGAACAATGAGGACGCCCAGCGCTTGCGGTGACTCTGTGAATAGTCGGAGGAAGTGGAAGAGCAGCACCTTCCCCGGCATATTCGTCCACACGTGGTACGGAAGATTCGGAAGATCGGGATATTCTGCGAGGATGGCGAGGGGCCCGTACCGGAGAGATGCCGTAAAGAAACCGTTACTGAGATCGCTGCTCACGAGCGATCCCAGACTGAAGTAACTCAGGAAATGGAGGAACACCATTGTCAGCCATCCGATCAGGGTCCATGCGGCGATACACGTCGCCGGATACCGGTCGATGGTACGGTGCGTCATCCATCGAAGCAGGAGGAGCGCTCCTGCAAGCACGATGCCGAACCAGAGGAGCACAGGTGCCGGAGTCCGGATGAGCGGATATGTCCATTGCCCGGAGACCGATCCGTATGAGAGGAGGAAGGAGGGGGACATTGTGTGGGGATTGTATCGAGACCGGTCAGTGCTGTCTGCGGTGAGTAATCAAAAGGCAAAAGGGCAAAAGGGAAACAGGGCAAAAAGTACACCTTTTGCCTTCTTGCCTTTTTGCCTTCTTGCCCTCACCCTCGTGCTATGCTTCTCCTCCGCCTCTCCGGCCGCAAAGTCTGCGAACGCGTCAAGACGAAGGGGTACTTGTGGAAGGGGAAGCACTTCTTCGTCCGTTTCCTCTCGGGTGCGCCGCGGAATTTGCCGATCGCACCCGCTTGTGCGGGTATCTATGTCGGAACATTGACATCAACGAAGCTCCACAAGTCCGCAGTCAAGAGGAATCGCATGCGGCGAAGATGTAGAGAAGCATTGCGCTTGGCGCTGAAATCACTCCCTAGAGAAGCGATCAGCGATCAGCGATCAGCGATCAGCGAAAGGCTCCATGCTGTCCGCTGTCCGCTGTCCGCTATCCGCTCGTTTCAGTTGCTCCTCCTCCCCCGTTCCTCTAGCCTGTCGGCTGACTTCGGCGAGCTTCTGAAAGACGCCGAGCATCTTCTCGCTTCCCTCACATCTCGTGCCCGCTGAACCCACCAAGTCCAAATCATCGAAGATCGAGTTCCTCCTGACGTTCGGCATCATCTTTCTCCTCGCGAACTTCGGGTTCAAGTATTTCTTCCCGGATCAGGGGAAAGTGCTTCCTCCGGTAGTGTTGTCGATGGAGAAAGCCGGCGTTGCGCAGGGCAATGATCCGGTGGTGTTCATCCGGAACAATACAGATAAAGACTTGCCTCTTCCGGCTCGTTGCCCGCAGCCGCCGGTCAACATTGCATTCGTCACTCTGAAAGCGGACGGATCCGAGGAGAAGGCGGATCTCATGGCGAACGCGTCGGTGTTGCCGTGTTTGGAATTGAGTGTTGTTCCGGCGCAGGAGAAAGTCCGTGTTCCCCTCGCAGGATGGAAATATGCGTTGTTCGAGCAGAACGGCACCTACGAGATCAGTCTGGATCTTCCGGAAGGATTCGTGGCGGAAGGGGCATCGGATCGTGTCGTCACGACGTTCCGGATGACCGAGCCCGGGTTCTTCACCAAACTCTTCCGGACCTTCATCTTCGAGCCGCTCTTCAATGCGCTGCTGTTCATCGGGTCGTGGCTGCCGGGGCGGAATCTCGGGCTTGCGATCATCCTGCTGACCGTGCTCGTGAAGCTGATTCTCCTGATTCCGAACCAGCACGCGCTGGAAGGCCAGCGGAAGCTCCAGCTGCTGCAGCCGCGCATGGAGGAGATCAAGCGGAAATTTCCGGACGACAGCAAACGCGTACAGGAGGAGACCATGAAGCTCTGGAAGGAGATGAAGATCAATCCGCTGCAGTCCTGCCTCCCGACGTTGCTCCAGCTCCCCATCCTCATCGGACTCTTCTACGTCATCCGCGACGGCGTCTCCATCGAAACGTCACGCCACCTCATCTATTCCTTCTACTCGGAGTTGCCATCACCGTTCTTCGTGAACACGTTCCTCGGCTTGGATTTACTCACGCCCAATCTCTGGCTCATGCCGCCGCTCCTCGTCGTCCTCCAGTTCATCCAGATGAAGATGATGATGCAGAAACCGAAGTCGAAAACCGACGAGATCGTCGTGCAGCCAGTCGGGAAGAGGTTCCAGATGCCCAAGATGGATCAGCAGACCATCATGCTCTACGTCATGCCGCTGATGATCGGCTTCTTCGCGATCAAGTTCCCTTCCGCCGTTTCCATGTACTGGGGTGCTTCTACTCTCTTCGGCATCGCGCAGCAGTGGTACGTGATGAGGGAGAAGATGAAGGTGTGACGAGCGATCAGCGGTCAGCGGACTGCGATCAGCACGAACATGATCGAGACCGACCGTGGCGGCGTCAAAGGGCTGGTCGCTGACCGCTCATCGCTAATCGCCTGTTCGGTCACTCTTGTCATGGTAGAATCTCAACATACCTTCCCCTGCCTCCATGCTCTCCTTTTCCGACATCAAAACTCTCCTCGGTGACAAGGCCGACAACCTCCTCCATTTCTCCACTCCGAAGATTTCACGCGAGCGGCTGCACGTTCCGCGGCCAACGTTCGTGAAGGATATTTTCGGACAATCGGACAGGAGCAAAGAGGTTCAGAAAAATCTGGAGAGGATCTTCAATCACGGGAACCTTGCGGGGACCGGCTATCTTTCAATCTTGCCGGTGGATCAGGGTATCGAACATAGTGGAGGCGCATCATTTGCCAAGAACCCCGACTACTTCGATCCGGAGAACATCGTGAAGCTCGCCATCGACGGCGGGTGCAATGCGGTCGCCTCGACGTTCGGCGTCCTCGGCATCGTCGCGAAGAAGTACGCAGACAAGATTCCGTTCCTCGTGAAGATCAACCATTCCGAATTGCTGACGTATCCCAACAAGCCGGACCAGATCATGTACGGCACCGTGGAGCAGGCCAAGGAGATGGGAGCCGCAGGTGTCGGCGCCACGATTTATTTCGGCGCACCGGAAGCCGGTCGTCAGATTGTGGAAGTCGCCAAGGCGTTTCGTGAGGCGCATCAGATGGGAATGTTCACGGTGCTGTGGTGTTACCTCCGCAACAGTGCGTTCAAAGTGGATGGCAAGGACTTTCACGCGTCGGCGGACCTTACGGGGCAGGCCAACCACCTCGGGGTCACCATCGAGGCCGATATCGTCAAACAGAAGCTTCCGACCAATAACGGCGGGTATAAGGCGCTTAACATGGGGTCAAGTTCCTATGGCAAGCTCGACGAGCGGATGTACACGGATCTCAGTTCCGACCATCCGATTGATTTGTGTCGTTATCAGGTGGCCAACGGCTACATGGGCCGCATCGGTCTCATCAACTCCGGCGGAGAATCCGGCAAGAACGATCTCGCGGCGGCGGTCGTCACGGCGGTGATCAACAAACGCGCAGGCGGCATGGGACTCATCTCCGGACGGAAGGCATTTCAGAAGCCGAAGAAAGACGGCATCGAGATTTTAAACGCCATCCAGTCGGTGTACGCGTGTGAGGAGGTGACGGTGGCGTAGAAAGCGGTCAGCGATTAGCGGGTAGCGATTAGCGGGCAGCAGCGGTAATATATGCATTGAGTTGAGTAGTGTGCTTACCGCTATCCGCTTACCGCTTACCGCTAGATGGCTCTTCGGCTCTATAACACTTTAAGTAAACGTGAGGAGGACTTTTGCCCTCTTCGGCGGGAAGTCGTGACGATGTACACCTGCGGTCCCACGGTCTACGGCCGGCCGCACATCGGAAACTATTCCAGCTATCTCATGGCCGATCTGGTCCGGCGTTGGCTGGAGGCGGGACACGGCTACACGGTGAAGCATGTGAAGAACATCACCGACGTCGGGCATTTGGTTGCCGATGCAGATACCGGCGAAGACAAGGTGGAGAAGGAAGCGAAACGGATTGCGGAGGAGAAGAGAGGACAGGGTGCGGTCGTGACGATGGAGGACGTCCTCGCGGTTGCCGAGATGTACACGGAGCAATTCATCGACGATGAGCGTGCGCTCAAGATTCTGGAAGCCACCGAGCGACCGCGTGCCAGTCGGTACGTTCCGCAGATGATCACGATGATCGAGGCGTTGATCGCAAAGGGTCATGCGTACGAGACCGATGACGGCGTGTACTTCGATGTCGGGACATTCAAAGACTACGGGCAGTTGTCCGGCAATACCTTGGACAAGCTGAACGCAGGCGCACGCGTCGCGGTCGATGAGCAGAAGAAGCATCCCGCCGATTTCGCTCTCTGGAAAAAATGCGTGGGAAGCAACGCGTCACATGTGCTCAGGTGGGCATCGCCGTGGGGTGAAGGTTTCCCCGGCTGGCACATCGAATGTTCGGCGATGAGCTCGGCGCTCCTCGGGGAACAGATCGATCTCCACACGGGCGGTGAGGACAACATCTTCCCGCACCACGAATGCGAGATCGCACAGAGTGAATGCTCCTCGCACAAAAAGCCGTTCGTCCGTCACTGGCTGCACAAGAGACACATCGATCTGGCAGGAGGGAAGATGTCAAAGAGTCTTGGCAATGTGATAGGTATTCCTGACATCAGAGCCAAAGGCTACTCACCGATGGATCTCCGGTACCTCCTCCTCTCCGTGCACTACCGGACGAACCTGAAGTTTACGTTTGATAGCCTGGACAGCGCACGGAAAGTCCGGCTGAAGATCGTGGAATGGATCAGCGAACTCCGTGCCCGCAGTTCCAAGACCGTTCCTCGCCCCGCCACAGGCGAACCACCTTCATCCGGTCATCTCGAGCGTTTTACGGAAGCAATGAACAGCGACCTCAATACACCCGCGGCTTTGGCGGAGATATTCGGCGCGATGAATGCGTACTACGCTGCGTGTGAGAAGGGACTGTTCTTCAAAGAAGATGCGCGAGAGTTTCTTACTTTCGTTGATCTGATCGAACGGACGCTCGGCTGCTTCGCACCGGAGACATTCATCGTACCGGCGAATGTTCAGGCATTGTTGGATGAGCGTGCTTCAGCGAGAGCGACGAAAGATTTCAAAGCGTCGGATCGTCTACGCGATGAAATCAAGGCACTGGGCTACGAAGTTCGTGATGAGGGGAAGGAACAGAAGGTGAGGAGGATGTGAGTGTGTAGTGTGGGGGAGTAGCACGTGCATGTTGCACGTGGTCGCATGGGCATCGTGCCCATGGTGGAGTCTCACGGCGACTATCGCCGTGCAACCATCGGCTTTAAGCCGATGCTACGTCCTTGTTCAACCTCACCCCGAGTCAGGACTACCTGACATCTCCATACATGACGCGAGGAGAAGCATGTATCTCTTTGTCTGTCTGCGCAGAGGCGTCACGATTCGCAACTGTCGCTTTAGCAAGCCAAAAAAATGATATCTTTTCATGATATCCCGCTCCCGATGTCAGGAAGTCTGTCTACAAAGTTAAATTTACTGTACAGAGAGCGATCTTTGACAGTCCGGAAGCAAATATCATAACATCATAAAACGAATTATAATACAAGTGATTTATGATTAATTACGAAATTGATCCTCAGAGGATTTTCGCCAGTCTCTCAGGAGAAATTCGCTTTTGTTTCGCATCTGCAAGCCTACGATGATGTGAGGTGTTTTGTAACACTCCCGTGATTGCCCCGTTCCTTGTGTTGCATGCGGAGTGACTCACGGTCTTGCCTCTCTCGAGGACAGGCCGCTAGGATCTCCCTGATCAGATTGCAGGACAGACCCTTGTTTGCGGCCCTGCGCTCAGACGAAAAACACTGATCCGTGCACGCTCATTCACGTATCGGCCGCCCCCATCCTCAGGATGCTCGGGGTTCTCACATGCGCTTCCTCCTCTTCAAAAGGGAGGGGCATATCGTGCTCTGCTTTTCCCGGAAAAGATTCTGTGTGTCGCACCGTTACACTCTTTATGATTAATGAGACGCCTCCCTCCGCAGGTGCGGGGCCGGAGACAACACCGAACGGCGACATGCACGCACTCCCGTCAGGGGGTGCGATGGACAGTTCACAGTGCGCATTACCTCTTTATTTCTTTTTCTTACACCTTATCTATATGGACATTTCTCGTTTGAAGAAATTGTTCGCAGGGGTGTCGGCAGCAGCGATCATGCTCTCGCAGGGTGCGACGGCATTCGCCGCTTACTCCGATGTTCCCGCAGGTATCTGGTACGAGAGCGCCGTTGAGGCCCTCACAGATGCCGGTGTGCTCGACGGCACACAGACCAACTTCCGCGGCCAGGACAACGCCAACCGCGCGGAGTTCGTAAAACTCATCGTTGAGCTCAACGGCGGAGTCGTGAATGAGGCTCCCGCCCTCCCGAGCTTTGACGACGTGGCGACCGGCGCCTGGTACTACGAGTACATGGAGGAGGCCGGAACCATGGGTTGGGTCAAGGGTGACGGCAGCTGCTACGGGAAGCACCCGTGCTACGCCCGCCCCGGCGCCAACATCAACCGTGCCGAGGCAGCCGCACTCATCGTGCGCGCCTTCAACCTCGAGCAGGTCGGTTCCGCTCCGACGTTCGTCGACAACCTCGCAGGCAAGTGGTACACGGCAGACATCCAGACCGCCGCCGACCACTGCGTACTGCAGGGTGACGATTCCACGGGCCGCGTCCGCCCCGGTGACAACATGAACCGCGCCGAAATGGCCGTCATGTTGAACCGTGTGAACGAAGGTCTGACCTATGGCGAAGATTGCGGCACAGCCGCCGTCTCCACGCCGGCAGTCAAGAGCGTCGTTGCGACATCCGCAACGGTCGTCGAAGTCGCCTTCAACTCCCCTGTCGACGAGACCGTCGCCAAGGACAAGAGCCACTACACTGTGACCGGTGCACCGGAACTTCCGATCGATTCCGTTGCTTTGACATCCAGCGACACGGTTGAGCTCACGCTCGTAACGGCCATGGATGCCGGTAAGACCTACACGCTGACGGTTGTGGACATGCAGACGACCGACGGCAAGAAGTTCAATGATTCCAAGACGTTCGCCGGCTACACGACGGTCGTGCAGGGCGACGGCACGCTGGAAGTGACCTTGTCCGCCAAGAACCCCGTCGGAGACACTATTCCGAAGGGCTCCCAGGGCGTGGTCTTCACCAGTGTCGACCTCACCGCGACGGGTGACGATGTCACCATCGAAAACCTGACGGTTCTTCACGAGGGCTTCGGTGCCGCATCCGAGTTCTCCGGCGTCTACGCCATCATTGACGGCGCACGCGTGACCCGCAAGCGCACGATTGACAACCAGAGTTATACAGCCACCATTCGCTTCACGAAGCCGCTCGTCGTTGCCGCAGGCAAGACGGTGACTTTGCAGCTTTCCGGTGACTTGAACACGGATGCAACAGCATCCTCTGAGCATGCTCTGACCATCGAGCTTGCCAGCGACTTCGTCAGCAATGCCAAGGCCGTGAAAGGAAACTTCCCGCTGCGCGGCAAGTCCTTCCGCGTCGCCGCGGTGACCTCCGGTACGGTTTCCATCCAGTATCGCTCCGTCACGCCGTCCTCTATCAAGGTCGGTGACAAGGCCGCGACGATCGGCAAGTGGGAACTCTCCGTGAACTCCACGGAGGACCAGACCATCTACTCCATGACGCTCCAGAACGACGGAACGACAGGAGACGGTGACTTCACGAATATCGCCGTCAAGCGTTCCGACGGCACGATCATCACCAAGACGGTCGCCATGACCACGGGTGACTACGCGACTCTCGTCTTCGACCCACCGTTCCCGGTGCTGGAGGGCGACAGGATCACGATGAGCGTCATCGCAGACATCGCCGGCGGTGCAGCCAAGAACATCAAGATGCACTTCGACGAGACCGGTGACATCTTCGCCGTCGGTTCCCTCTACGGGTACGGTGTGAACGGTCAGCTCTACGGCTCCGCCATCGTCCTGAACGAGGACACTCTGGCTCCCGCCACGGTGACCATCGACGCAGGTCAGTTCACCATCAGTATCGACGGTCCCGTGACCACGCAGTACACGCGCAAGGACAAGAACGCCGTGCTTGCCAACGTCACGTTCGCCACTGGCGGAGAGGACATTGATGTCGAGCAGCTTTTCATCATGGTTCATGGGCAGACTGCTACAGGTGCTTCTTTCTTGAACCGCGCGACTGGCGGTGTTAATACTATCGCTCAGGCTCTCGAGAAAGTTGAACTCCGTAACACCACGACCGGTCGCACTATTTCTGGTGTGCAGCTGACAGGCGGCGTATACGACGCAGGAAGCGTCGCAGCCTCTGGCACGTATCAGATGTACCGCTTCGACGATTTCATCGTTACGGGTACGCAGAAGTACGAGTTCCGCGTCAACTTCATCGACAATAGCGGGACGAGCGTTAATGCTGTTCCGGCAAACGGTGACAAGTTCAAGATCCACATCTGCGGCGAGGCGACCAACAAGCTGGTCGACAACAACCTCGTCAGCAACACGGTTGGTTGCGCGCTCGGCGGATTCGTTCCGGCAACCACTCTTAGCTATCAGATGAAGATTTCCGGTGTCTCCACGAATGACCGTGTGGGCGACTATCGCCCGGGCGGAACCATCACGGGGAATTCACACGAGATCAAGACGGCCAACCTGACGGTCACCACGAAGGCGACCGCCACGGCGGATACGACCGTCTCCAACGCCAAGAACGTCAACTTGCTCCGCTTCGAGGCACGTGCCGGTGAGGCAGCCGATCTCTTGGTCACGGATATGATCTTCATGGCGACGATCGGTAACGCTAACGTCAACCTCGTCAACGGCGCGAACTACGCGCTGTGGGTCGACACGAACGATGACGGTGTCGTCGACACCATCCTCCAGAAGGGTGTTGCTTCGCAGAGCAGTCAGGTGACCTTCGACAAGATCACGGGCGGCGGCTACGTCGTTCCGAAGTCCAAGTCAGTCGTATTCGAGGTTCACGCTGATATTTCCTCCTCCATCACCGGTGCTACGCCGCAGATGCAGATCCAGTTCGCTTCCGGCTCCACGTTCATATCAGCCGAGCAGGTCAGTGACGGTTCCAGCTTGAGCGGCATCGGCGTGAAGAGCACGAGTTCTAACTACGATTCCGGTTCCTCTGCTTCCGACATTCAGGTAAGTATCGTTGCATCCACCATCTACTCGCTTCGCACCCAGGGTGATCTGTACGTGACCAAGTCTTCCACGCCGGTCCGCACACGTCAGCTCCTTGGCGGTACGCTTGCCGATGAGATTCTCAGACTGCAGTTCCACGCTGAGTACGAGGACATCGATGTCACGGATATCGCTCTCTCTTCTGCAACAGCCATCTCTTCACACGTCGATCGTCTCGAGCTGTACAAGGTCGGCGCCACGACTCCGTTCGCCATCGCCTCTGTCGGCGGTTGCGGATCGGACACCGTGAAGCCGAACTCCATGTGTGCCAAGCTCAAGAATCAGGAGTTCGTCGTTGCCAAGGGAACGGATGCCAACGTCTTGGTTCGCCCGCGCATGCGGACGGATACGGACGGCGCCGTCTCCAAGACCGTCGTTACGGTTTACGTCGACAGCATGGGCACCACCTCTTCCACGACTTCCGGTTCCATCCGCGCACGCGGTCTGCTCTCCAGCAACCAGCTGACAGGTCAGGACACGGACGCTACTCCGGAAGGTGAAGTCTTCGTTGGAGTCGGCACGACCACTGCCACAAGTCAGTTGGTCGGCAGCGTCAACAACGTCGTCCTCTCCAAGGTTACGTCCATCACGAACGCCGATCCGAATGCAAACGGCACGGCCATCCCGTCAGGGGTGCGTGACATCGGTCAGTTCAAGTTTGCGACCGCGGCAGCCAGCAACGGCAAGAGCGGTCCGAACAAGTGGACGCTCACCGGTGTCGTCTTTAACGTCAACGCGACGAACGTGAAGATCGGCACGGATAACACTGCAGGTTCATCGGTCTTCAAGCTCTACAACAAGCTTGATCCGACAGTCTTCGCGACCTGCACCGCTGGAGCTACGGCCACCTCGGGTGACGCCGCCTCCGGTGCGCTCCTCGTGACCTGCGCCGACTTGCAGACGGCTTCGCTCAGCGCGACACCGATCAACGCGTCCATCGATCCGGGTTCGGATCTGACGTTCGTTCTCCAGGCCGACATTACGAACACGAAGATCTCCAACGGATCGACGTCAACGCTGCAAGTCTCCCTCCAAGGCTTTGACACGCAGTCTGCTACCACCTTCGGTACAGCTGCCGGCAAGAGCCACATTGCCTGGAGCGACAAGGACAATGCAGGCGACGTGCCTTTCCTCTGGATCGAGTATCCGACGACAAGCGTGAACGGCACCAGCTACAACGGCTAGTTCCTCTGCACGTTTGCTTCTATCGATTCGCATATCGGTACCAATGGCCCTCCCCGCCTCACGGCGAGGGGGGCTTTTTGGTATGTGTTATTGCGTCATGATTGTCGTCCAGCCGCAAAGGTTACGGCGATATACACCGGATGAATCGCAATGGGAACCGACGGCGGCTATGATAGAATCACAGGAAAGTTTCCCTTCCCTTCTTTTTCTATGATCAATTCCATACCTTCCCAGAGGTCTGTTTTCATATGGGGTATTTCATTCCTGCTGCTCCTGATCGGCGTATTTGTTTTTGCCGCTTCAGCCTCTGCTGCAACCTACTACTACGTGGGTGGCACCAATGATCATTGGGAGAAAGCTGCTAACTGGTCCACGCTTCCGCGAGGCGCGCCGGGATCAGCGGTTCCGGGAGTCGATGATACTGCGATCCTGAGTTACAGCGGCACGACCGTTCGGCTCCGGAGCACGGTGAGCGTCAGAGAGCTAGTTCTCGCATCGAACTGGACTGGGTCGCTCCTGCAGGGAACGGGTGTACTGAAAGTCGGCACACTTGGCATCAAAGTCGGCAGCGGACGTTTGGTCGGAGGCAATGCCGCCATCACATCAAGCGGTTCCTACACCCAGACCGGCGGCATCGTGACCGGCATCCAGAACACGTTCTCCCTGTCAGGAAGTCTGACCATTATGTCTGTGAACAATTCCCGTTCGGTATTCACGTCGACAGGCACGCTGATCTTCAGCGGAAACGCTTCACAGAACTACAAGATCGGTCAAAACCAGGTGTCTGCTTCCATCAAAAATCTGACAGTTCGGAATACCGGCACCTCGCCCGCAAACAAGCTCATATCTACCGGTTCCGGCATGACGCTGTCAGGTGCGCTGACAGTGACGAGCGGGAATCTTGATCTCGCGACGAATTCGCAGGCATTGACGGTGAAGGGCGGGATCACGCTGGCGGATTCGGCACTGGCGGCGTTGACTACCAACAGCAACGTCACCGCTTCCGGCACCATTCTCGTCAATAATGCGGCGACACTCACTGTGACCGCAGGAACGTGGACGCTCAACGACGATGGCGATCAAGCGGTTGATTTCGACGGGCAGTCTCTCTACAACCTCACGATCAACAATACGGGTACTTCACCGAACAATGCAGTGTGGTTCTTATCATCAGATCCACTCAATATTGCAGGATCACTTACTGTTACGAGAGGGCAGCTTGATCTGGATACCTATGCCAATGAGATGACTGTGACAAATAACGTGTCTGTCGCTGCCAGTGCCCTCGCGGAAATCTGGAGCCATTCCGCCATTACGATTGGTGGAGATCTGACAGTCGGCACCAATGGGCTCTTCACCATGACCAGCAACACCGTGACGATGAACGGCACGTCGCAGACGATTACAGGCAATATCACGTTCTCGAACTTTTCAAAGACGGTCACGAGCGCCCAGACACTCACGATCGGTGCGGGCAATACGCTGACAGCCGCCACCATGACGCTCCAGGGCACTGCCGGCAATCTTCTCGCGATTATTTCGTCCTCTGTCGGGACCAGTTGGTACGTCAATGCGCCGGTAACGGCTTGGTACTTGCATCTCCGTGACAGCAGTTCCATCTACGCGACGAATCCGCTCTGTCACGAGTGTGTCGATCGCGACAGGAACACCGGTTGGACCTTCACTTCCACCACGACCACCACTTCCACAACGACGACATCTTCGAGTGGTGGCGGTGGCGGTAGGCGTAGTGTGGTGGTTCCTGCGGCTGTACCTCTACCGGCGGTCGTCACACCCAAGCCAACGGTGAAGAAGACGCTGAAGGAGCTCATCGCGGAGCGGAAGCAGGTGCGTATGGCGAAGGCTGCAGCGCTCAAGAAGCTGATCAACGAGCGTCGGCTGAAGAGAATGAAGAAGTAGAGAGCAACAATTGAAAAGCCATCCTGCGAGTGCGGGGTGGCTTTTGGTAGTTGTCTGGACCGTGATTCACATGATTGAAGGATTACCGTGATCATTGCCTTGCTCTTTTCGGAGACAATCATGGTAATCCTTTCATCCTTTGTAATCACAATTCAGACAGGGGGGCGTTCTATCCCATGATCCGCCTCTTCCACTCCAGCACCTTCTTCACCACCGGCCGCAGCACGATCATCCGCTCGGGCGGATACGTAATGACCGTCCCGCCGAACTTCCGCTTGAATTCGGTAATGCCTGCCCACGGGTCTTCTTTCCGCTTTCCGCTTTCCGCTTGTCGCTTCTCCGGTTCGATTCCCAGTAAATCATACCGCCCGCACCCCATCTCCTTGCACTTCCTCATCGATTCCCACTGGAGCAGGTAGGGCGCCATGAGTTGACGGTCTCCATGGGATGATGCTCCGTAGTAGTAGATTCCGGTTGTTCCCCACTTCACGCCAATCAATCCGGCAATTGGTTTGTACGCGTGCTTTGCTATCAGGATGAAGCTTCCTTCGAGATTTGAGAGAAAACGCGTGTAATGCGATTTTTGGGAGATGGTGAAACCATCCCGTCCGGACGTTGACCGTAGGAGTTCATAGAAGGCGTCCATGTCTTCGGCTGACCCCTCGGTGACAGTGATGCCATGACGTTTCGCCACATTGATGTTGTAGCGACCTTTCGGGTGCATCTGTGCGAGGATCTCGTCTTCGGATTTCTTGAGGTCGATGATGCGGGTGGCGGAGCAGTGGACGTGCCGAATGGATAATTGATAATTGATAATTGATAATTGCGGTGGAGACGTTGAAGGTGAGAAATAGAGAGCAATCGCACGGTCTTTTCTCGCGTCGTCGACAATTCTTTCAATCAGTTGCCGTGCCGCTTCGTCATTTGTCCACAATGGTCCCCGCGGGACTTCCCATGTCGAAAATCCACCTGTTGTTCTATCAATCATAACCAAGGCGGATGCGGATGGTTTTTCATTCTCCATTATCAATTTTCCATTATCCATTACGTACACTCTTGTCTCCCTCCCGCATGCCTCGTGGAACTTCTTCCACGAAACCGATTGCCACAACGATCCATGCGGATGCGCTCTCACCCATGCTTCATAGCGGGTGAGATCGTCGTCGGAAGTGAGGAGGCGGATGTGCACGGGAATGGGGAACGGAGGTTCAGGAAAGCGAAAAAATGAAATGGAATTTTTTGCGGAACGTCTCGGTAATTCGGAAGTGGTGTACAATCACGTTCCAATTCTACATTCTACATTTTACATTCTACATTTTCACTCACATGCCGCACACTCTTCCGACACTCCCCTATGCTTTCGATGCGCTCGAACCGCATATCGACGCGCGGACGATGGAGATTCACTACACGAAGCACCATCAGGCGTACATCAACAATCTGAATGCGGCGCTGGAGAAGCATCCCAAGCTTGCAGATCGGACGGTGGAAGAGCTGGTGGCGGATCTTGATATTGTTCCCGAAGATATCCGCACAGCCGTACGCAATCACGGCGGCGGGCACTTAAATCACTCCATGTTCTGGGAGATGATGGCTCCGGCAGCAGGAGGCAAGCCGTCAGGCCAGCTTCTGGCAGCTCTCGAAAAGACCTTCGGTGCATTCCAATCGTTTCAAGAGGCGTTCGAGAAAGTCGCTGCAACACGATTCGGTTCCGGATGGGCATGGCTGGTGATGGATGGCGACACACTGGCGATCACCTCCACTGCGAATCAGGACAACCCTGTGTCAGAAGGCAAGATCCCCATCCTCGGTATCGACGTCTGGGAGCACGCATATTATCTGAAGTACCAGAACAAACGGCCGGAGTACCTCAAGGCCTTCTGGAATGTGGTCAATTGGAAGGAGGTCGAGAGGCGGTATGCGGAGGCGAAATGACGGAGGAGCCCGAGGAAACCGAGGAAGAGAGTCTGCTCATCGGTCTTCTCGGTTTCTTGCCAAAATGTTTGACTGCAATTAGGCACAGGAATAAAATGTGTATGGTTCTCAAGGCCGGTAACCGACCTGATCGGTTCGAACCCCTCGCCGTTGAAGCGGGGGATTTTTTATGCTGCGATGGTGGAGCCCGGGGGAATTGAACCCCATCGCCGGGTTCTCAAGGCCGACGAGCCAACCTGGCCGGGCCCCACATGCAGCTGTACAATCGTACACCTATTGTTTCGCAGAACAAAATCGATTTGACGCCTTCCGTTTGCCCGCTACACTCTCTCCGTCACAGCGGCTTCCGATTGTGTTTTGAGTGCTGTGAGAGCTTCCCTGTGACAGCGGGGAATCCTCTCACGCGGTTTTGCGTGTACTTTCATCTTCTGTCTTCCATCTTCCATCGTATGTCTACCCCCAAGAAGAAAGCCAAAATCCAGAAGAAATCCCCCGCCAAGGCGCAGCCGAAAGCCGCGGCTCCCGCCAAATCGAAGATCGAGAAGAAGATGCTTGTTGCGGAGACCAAGAAGCCGGCACCGAAGAAGACGGCTTTGCGCAAGCAGTCGTACAAGTTCGACGTGGAGGAAGCCATCCTCGCGCATCCCTCCAGCTTCAAAATGTCGGCGTCCGAGCGGATCCCCGCAGTCCTCAAAGATGTTCCGCCCGGTCTGAAGCCGCACATGACCGTCGGCGGGCGCGTGTTCCTCACGAAGGACGACTCCATCGAGATGATGCGCTCCCTGATCGATGTGCAGATCCAGAGTTACCGGTGGTTCCTGACCGACGGTCTGGCCGAACTGCTGCGCGAAGTCAGTCCCATCACCGACTTCTCGGCGAAGAAGATGGAGCTGAATTTCCTCGGTCACGCCTTCGATCCCCCCAAGTATGATCCCCAGACCTGCAAGCGCCGCAACCTGAGCTACGAGTCCGCCATGAAGGCGCACGTCCAGCTCATCAACAAGGAAACCGGTGAAATCAAGGAGCAGGACGTCTTCCTCGGTTCCATCCCTCTCATGACCGATTCGGGCACCTTCGTCGTCGGAGGCATCGAGCGCGTCGTGGTCAGCCAGTTGGTCCGCTCGCCGGGCGTGTTCTTCTCCGGCATGCCGGACTTCCCGAAGCATCACGCCGCCAAGATCATCCCGAAGCGCGGTGTCTGGATGGAGATCGAGACGGACCGTCGCGGCATCATCAGCTGCAAGATCGATCGCAAGCGGAAGATCCCCATCACGCAGCTGCTCCGTATTTTCGGCTATCCGACGGACGGTGAAATCATGGATCTCTTCAAAGACATCGTGAAAGCCGACCGCGACTACATCCTCGCCACGCTCGACAAGGACACGGTCCATTCCGTGGACGAGGCCTACCAGAGCATCTATCGCAAGATCCGTCCCGGAGATCTGGCAACGGCCGAGAACGCCAAGTCGCTGATCAATGCCCTCTTCTTCGACTTCAAGAAGTATGACATGGGCAATATCGCCCGCTACAAGCTGAACAGGAGATTCGGCATGGAGACGGCCAACGACGAGGAGCATCGCGTGTTCCAGGTGAAGGACTTCATCGAGATCCTCCGCGAGCTCATCCGTCTGAATAACGGCGAAGGTACACCGGACGACATCGACCACCTGAGTAACCGTCGCGTCCGTTCCGTCGGTGAGCTGGTGCAGAACAAGTTCCGCGTCGGTCTGATGCGCACCGAGCGCATCATGAAGGACCGTATGACCGTCATGGATCTGGAGACGGTGACGCCGACCCAGCTCATCAACTGTCGCCCCATCACTGCGGCGCTTCGGGAGTTCTTCGCATCGTCCCAGCTGTCCCAGTTCATGGATCAGACGAACCCGCTCTCCGGCCTCGCGCACAAGCGTCGTCTCTCCGCCATGGGTCCGGGCGGCCTCTCCCGCGAGCGCGCCAGCTTCGACGTCCGCGACGTGCATCCCAGTCACTACGGTCGCATCTGTCCCATCGCCACACCGGAAGGACCGAACATCGGTCTTGTCGTCCATTTGGCATCGTACGCCCGCGTCAACGAGTACGGGTTTCTGGAGACGCCGTACAACGAAGTCCGTCATACCGTGAAGATGGATCCCGATGCCGTCGTCGGTCGCGTGCTGGATATCACACTCCGTGACGGTCACAAAGTCATCTCTAAAGAAGGGGACAAGGTCGAGACCAAGCAGCTCGCATCCAAAATCATTTCTCTCTTGAAGCAGCAGGGTCAGACCGAAGTGCCGGTCCGCGCGTACGTTGTCCGCAAGGAACAGTACGTCGATGCCGATCGCGAGCGTCACCTGACCGTGGCGGAAGGGAACAGTCCGACCAATGAACTGGGTGAATTCCTCACCAGCCGCATTCACGCCCGCAAGCATAGCGAGCCGGTGCTGGCGCACGTTCGCGACGTGACGCACATCGATATCTCCCCCAAGCAGATTCTCTCCGTTTCGACATCCTTAATTCCCTTCCTGGAGCACGACGACAACACCCGCGCATCCATGGGAACGAACATGCAACGGCAGGCGGTTCCGCTGATCCGTCCGACGGCACCGCTCGTCGGCACCGGCGTGGAGAGCATTGCGGCCCGTGCATCGGGTCACGTGCTCCTCGCCCGTGAAGACGGCGAGATTCTCAGTGCGGATGCCAAAGAAATCACCATCATGTATCACTCGGGCAAGAGGGTGACGTATCCCTTGGACAGCTTCGTCCGCAGTAACCAAGGCACCTGTTTCCACATGCGTCCGCGTGTGGAGGCCGGACAGAAAGTGAAAGAAGGCGATGTGCTCGGCGACGGTTCCTCCGTCGAGGGCGGTGAACTGGCGCTCGGTCAGAACCTGCTTGTCGCGTACCTGCCGTGGGGAGGGTACAACTTCGAAGATGCCATCATCATTTCCGACCGCGTCGTGGAGCAGGGGCACTTCGATTCCATCCACATCGAGTCGTACATCACGGATGTGCGTGACACCAAGCTGGGGTCGGAGACGGTGACCCGCGATATTCCGAACGTGGGTGAAGGCAAGCTCAAAGATCTCGATGTGGACGGCGTCGTCCGCATCGGTGCCACGGTGCACGAAGGCGACATCCTCGTCGGCAAGATCACGCCGAAAGGCGAGACCGAGCTGACGCCGGAAGAACGCATTCTGCAGGCCATCTTCGGTGACAAGGCGAAGGACGTGAAAGATTCATCCCTGCGTCTTCCCGGCGGTGCCGGCGGCAAGGTCGTCGATGTTCATATCTTCGACAGAGCCGAAGGGGACGAGTTGCCGACGGGCGTCATCAAGCAGATCAAAGTTTTCGTCGCCCAGACCCGCAAAGTGCAGGTGGGTGACAAGATGGCCGGTCGTCACGGGAACAAAGGCGTCATCGCCAAGATCGTCGCAAAGGAGGACATGCCGTTCCTGGCGGACGGTCGCTACGTCGATATTATTTTGAATCCGCTCGGTGTCAGCTCCCGTATGAACATCGGACAGGTGTTGGAGACGCACTTGGGTTGGGCATGCTCCGTCCTCGGGATCACGATCGCGACACCGGCTTTGAACGGTATTTCCACCGATCAGATCATCGAGTTCCTCAAGTTCGCCAAGTTGCCCGAAAGTGGCAAGATCCAGCTGTTTGATGGAAGGACCGGCGAGCCGTTTGGCAGCCAGACGACCGTCGGACAGGTGTACATGCTCAAGCTCCTGCACTTGGTCGAGGACAAGATTCACGCCAGATCCGTCGGTCCGTACTCGCTGGTCACCCAGCAGCCGCTCGGGGGCAAGGCGCAGCACGGAGGCCAGCGCTTCGGAGAAATGGAAGTATGGGCGCTGGAGGCCTACGGTGCGGCGCACACGCTGCAGGAAATGCTCACCATCAAGTCCGATGACGTGGTGGGCCGCTCCAAGGCGTACGAGTCCATCGTGAAGGGTGAGCCCATCAAGAAGCCGTCCACGCCGGAATCCTTCAACGTTCTCGTCAAAGAATTGCAGTCGCTCGGGCTGAAAGTCGATCTCCTGAAGTTCGCCGATGAAGTCGGCAAGCAGGTGCCGACGGTTTCCCTGATTGAAGGCGAGGCGGAAGTGGTGAAGCTCAAAACCCGCTTCGACGAAGAGGCCGAGGCCGAGGAGCTGATCCCCGCAACCGACAAGATCACCGATCTTGAGGTCATCGAGGAAGATCCGGACGCCATCAAGAAGGGGATTGAAGAAGGCGAAGTCGACGCCGAGGAAGGCGGTGCGACGCAGAAGAAGGAGATGAAGGAAGCGGCGGAGAGTGATGACGATAAGTAGAAGCGGTAAGCGAAAAGCGATCAGTAGAGACGCTCCGATGTGGGGCGTCTTTGCGTATGGCGAGCAATGTGCAATATATTTGACAAATTATTCCAATGATAATTGAATGCATTTGATTGAGCTCATTCCCCTCGTGACTATGGCACCCTTCGAAAGATATAAGGTGATGTACGTTGCTGATTATGGTCCGGAAAAGGAGCCCCATGAATGTGGATTGAATGCTGAGAGGTCGACTCCGGATGAAGCGCTTGCTGTTGCGGAGGCATTGATGCATCGCACTGGCATGCAATTTCGCGCCGTATTAGTGCTTGATACCAAATTGGCTCAGGCTAAGATGCTTATAGGTCATCTGTCAGACTGCAATGCAACCCTCGAGAATAAAAAGCACCCGAGTGTTTATTGTGATGATAAGCGTGAACCGCAGGAGGTGGGAGCTCTCAGTTTGTGAAGTTCCGAGTAAGTATTCGTCTGTTTTACGGTTGTGATTTCCTGATTTGATTCCCTCTTTTTCATCTGTTTTCCTCTTTTCCTCTTTTTCCCTGTTTTCTTCTTGACCCCCTCATTTTCCTGAGTAGAATCCCTTGGCACTATGACAGTTACCAGCACGTACCCGTAGCATCAGCCTCTTACTGAGATCTGGTTCTACGGGTGCGCGCAAGCCGCCCGTTTTTGTTTTTGTGCCTCAGCGCAAAAACAACCCTGAGCAAGCGAGCCCCTTTAGGGCGAGCGCGTCGAAGGGTTCTCCGGGAGCTCTCCCCGCCGCCGTGATCCTTGACACCACCGGATCAGAAGAAAAGACGAATTAAATGATTCTTCACGGCTATGTTTACCCTGAGCCAGTCCCGCAAGGGACGAGTCGAAGGGCCGGTCATACGTGTCTACGTACTGCCCGCGCATGGCACGTGAACAGCACAATTTCCCCTGTACCAGGCGCTTGCGCTTCGGTACAGGGCTCGAATAATACATGTTACTCAACGCATCACATGGATGCCTCGACTCTCTGCTCCGATGAAGGACGTGGCCAACTGCGATATGCTCCGGTCAGCCGTTAGGCAGGCGCTATTAGCCGGAGATTTCCGAATGGGGAAACCCCTGGGACGGAATGGTCCCAGACCCGACCTCACTTTTGTTTTTGATGAGATTGGGGAATTGATAATTGATAATTGATAATTGATAATTCGAAGACGTTGCTTTGTTGTTCCGAATTTTCCATTATCCATTATCCATTATCCATTTCTCAGAAATTGGATAAACAGCTTATCCGCTCATCGAAGCCAAAAGCGAGGTCGGGAGGTATACTCTGCGAACTGAAACATCTCAGTAGCGGGGGAAAAGAAATCAAATTAGAGATTCCCGTAGTAGTGGCGAGCGAACCGGGAACAGCCCAAACCCCACACTTGTGGGGTGTTGTAGGACCTTCAATAACCGATTGCGCGACCGTAGGCGAACGTCCTGGAACGGACGGCCATAGACGGTGAGAGCCCAGTAGCCGAAACGCGAGCGCACGCTGGAGGATTCCTGAGTAGGGTCGGACACGTGTAATCCGGCCTGAATCCGGGTGGACCACCATCCAAGGCTAAACATGCAGAGAGATCTATAGCGGATAGTACCGTGAGGGAAAGGTGAAAAGCACCCCGAAAGGGGGATGAAATAGTCTCTGAAATGTGATGCGAACAACGAGTCGGAGCGGGTGTCACACTTGGTATTGACAATTTAATACCTTAAGAATATAATCACTTTATGAGAGGCCAAAATTCCCTTCCAGATTCAGCCATCGATCATCAAGGTTATCAAAATGCTTCTTTTGCTAGAGATCTTATCTCTACAAGTGTACTAGCTGATCGGAAAGTGCCATTCAATTCCGATGAAGAGTTGATTACTGCAGCTGGAAAGCATAAGGCATTAGTGGAAGGAAGAAAAGACATCTATAAAATGATAAATTCTATCTTAGGATTAGGTTGATCAATTTCAAGTGTGGCATCCGTGACGGCATTCCTTTTGCCTAATGAGCCAACGACTTCGTTCTCAGCGGCGCGGCTAAAGCAGTTTATAGCTGGAGCCAGAGCGAAAGCGAGTCCGAACAGGGCGCTTTTGTCGCTGGGACGAGACCCGAAACCGGGTGAGCTACCCATGAGCAGGATGAAGCCCCGCGAAAGCGGGGTGGAGGTCCGCACCATAATATGTCGCAAGATATTGGGATGACTTGTGGGTTGGAGTGAAAAGCTTATCGAACCCGGAGATAGCTGGTTCTCCTCGAAATGTTTTTTGGAACAGCCTCATGACAAACCGCAGGGGGTAGAGCTACTGTTTCGACAAGGGGGTCTTCTAGGCCTACCAAGTCCTGACAAACTCCGAATACCTGCGCTCAATCGTCATGGGAGTGAGACGGTGACAGCGAAGTGCCATCGTCGAGAGGGCAACAGCCCAGATCGTTTGCTAAGGTCCCGAAGAAACGGTTAAGTATATCAAAGGAAGTATCATCGCACTGACAACCAGGAGGTTTGCTTAGAAGCAGCCATCCTTTAAAGAAAGCGTAACAGCTCACTGGTCGATTGCGACGATGCGCCGAAAATTTACGGGATTAAACCGTTCACCGAAGCAGCGAGTGTCCTGTGGCCTTCGGGCTACAGGGCGCAGTAGAGGAGCGTTCTCTTCAGCAGTGAAGCAGTACTGTAAGGTGCTGTGGAGCGGAGAGAAGTGAGACTGTTGGCATGAGTAACCACAAGGCAGGTGAAAACCCTGCCCGCCGAATTCCCAAGGTTTCCCACGCAACGTCGATCGACGTGGGGTTAGTCGGTCCTAAGGTGAGGCCGAATGGCGTAGCCGATGGACAGCAGGTCAATATTCCTGCACCTTGTACACACCGCCCAAGGGCGTAGCTAGAGAGCTGAACTGGCCTCTAGTCTGTGCCACTTTGTACTGACGGGTTTCTGGTTTCTGGTTTGATGGTTTCTGGTTCACAACCAAAAACCAATAACCAATAACCAACAACCTTCTCAGTCCAGAGTGGCACGGACCATGTCGGTTCGGAAGGATGGTTACTACCTAAGAAAGGCGTGACGGAGATGGAACACCGGAGCGTCCGTATTGACTGGACGTCGAAAGCGCGAAGCGTCGAGAGCCGGAGGCAAATCCCCGGTTTGAGCAAAGCGCCGAGCAATCACCCTCTTTACCGAGGCTGAGTCCGAGTGTTTCTGCTTCCAAGAAAACCGTCGTTCTGAGGGGTGTATGAGACCGTACCGCAAACCAACACTGGTGGGATGGTCGAGAAGACCGAGGCGATCGGGACAACTTGCGTTAAGGAACTCTGCAAACTAGCGTCCGTAACTTCGGGATAAGGACTCCCTGAACCATGCGCAAGCACAGGTTCAGGGCGCAGCGAAAGGTGTCCCTGCGACTGTTTACCAAAAACACAGGTCCCTGCTAAGCCGTAAGGCAATGTATAGGGGCTGATGCCTGGCCAGTGCCAGAAGGTCACGTGAGGGGGTGTATGCCTCCGATCCAAGCCCTGGCGAACGCCGGCCGTAACTATAACGGTCCTAAGGTTAATCAAACGATTACGCAAATCGCTAGCCTTAGTAAAACTGAACCATATGCGGGAAACTCCTCAAAAACTTTCCGGTACTCGTTCCGAAAGGGGCAGTAAAAATCCGGAGGACACGGGGACAATCCGCAGGAAAGACTTGTGTGGTATATTCCATACGAGAATCCTCAGAGACTTCACGTTCAGTCCAGACTTATGAAACTAGATGCGCAATGGATTGTCGGCTTTACTGATGGAGAAGGTTGCTTCTTCGTCGGTATCAATAGCCAGCCTGAAATGACTGCGAAGTATCAGGTGCTTCCTGAATTTACCGTAGTTCAGCACAAGCGCGATATCCAGCTCTTACACGCACTGAAAGACTATTTCGACTGTGGAGTGGTACGTACCAACCACGGTGATCGGATGGCCTATCGAGTGCGCAGCGTAGAGCACCTTGCGAACAGAATCCTTCCGTTCTTCGAGAAGCACGAATTGAAAACGAAGAAGCGTCAGGATTTCCTCAAGTTTCGAAACGTCATTCATCTCATGATGAGCGGAGTACATCTCACCCCGAAAGGGATTGACGATATCCGCATCATCGCAGCCGGGATGAATACGGGTCAGGAAAGATAAAGTCCGGCTCCTCCGGAAACGGAGAGAGAATATCCGAGCGAAATTCCTTGTCGGGTGGTCGGTAAGAATCTTGCCCGAATGCATCGCAAGATGCAGCACTAAGGAATGAGTTATGTTTTTGGTTAGTCTTCCGCATTACATGCGGAATGCCCTGAGCTTGCACTGAGAGAAATCGAAGTGCAAAAGCAAGACGGGCGGACATACAATGATTGCTAAATCATCTTTCACAAGTGCTAGATTTTTAGTTCCATGACAGAAAGCATCGAACGTACCAAAATTAGTGATACAACGTCGCTATATGCTGGAATATCCGAGAATGGCAAGGTACAGGTTAACTATTAATAATTAACAGTTAACAAGTGACAATCCTTTGTCTGCGGACAATCAGCAGGAAACTCCGAAATTCGGAGGCTCCTCAGAGACTACACGCGACGCTCGGGGTAGCTCATGAACAATTAACAAGTTAACAGTTAACTGTTAAGAGTTCACAGTTACACCGATGATGATATAGTCCGATCCCTGCAGCGATGCAGGGGGTAATCAATCCGTATTACCGTTAAAAAACAGGCGATGCTCGTAATAGAGCAGGTGTTAGTGCGCCTAAGCTTTTGGGCTTGGGTCCCGGTCTCACACCACCGGGGGAATCAGTTAATTGTTAAGAGTTAACAGTTAATTGTTGCGCCTTAAGCGCATGAAGTTCCGACCCGCACGAATGGTATCACGGTGGGGGTACTGTCTCGACGCAAGGCCCGGTGAAATTGCAGACCAGGTAAAAATGCCTGGTGAATCACGGTAGGACGAAAAGACCCTATGAAGCTTT
>JAQTSK010000073.1 GCA_028711345.1 Candidatus Peribacteraceae bacterium | reverse complement strand
AAAATCCCACGCTCATCACAAAGTGCGATTGTCACTTCATGCTCATCTCGTACTGTAAAACGTTCATGCTCATCTTGCGTCGGAACAGGGTGTACGATTCATGCTCATCTCGTATCGGAGAAGACTCCTGCTTCACGGTTTTCAGAGTTTCAGATACAATCAAGGAACGTATGCCCTCTACATTCCAAAAATTGAAACGCATACCACCCTGCGTGTCTGCTCCGGCAAGCAGGATCTGGGTTGCTTAAGTTCCAATGACTGGAGCTTCACCGCCAACGAGGCGGGAGCCATCACCACAAACGGAGTGTTCGATACCACCGGCATCACCGTGACGGTTGCCGACGGGTACTGGAAGGTGAGTGGCCTCACGGGTACCAGCGCGCAAGGCGAAGGCGTAAGCGGCGGCGGGAGCAGTTCCTCCGTCCCGTTCTTCCCGCTCTGGAGCATCCCCATCATCGGCGTCATCGGGTGGTACGTGCTGAAGAGGGAGGGGTGGATACAGGCGTGACGGGTTTCTGGTTTCTGGTTACTGGTTTCTGGTTACTGGTTTGTTGGAGGCAATGCATTTCATTCTTTATGCTGCCAACCAGAAACTAACAACCAGTAACCAAAAACCTATCGATCCCTCACCCTATCCCCAGTGCCGCGTGCGTGCCGGTGCGGAGGAGAAGAATGTGATCAGGATGCTTCTCAAACAACACAACCCAATTGTGACGGATATGAGCGTCCCACATCCCGACTTTGTCTCCGGACAGCTGATGTGTCTGATACGATGACAAGAGCGGCCAGCGTTCACATGCAGAGATAAAGTCGCGCAGCGGATCCATGTTCATGCCGGACTTCTGCAATTTCTTCACATCATGACGGAACCGTCGATGGTAGCGGATAATCATCCCAAATGAAGAGAATGGATGGCTTCATCCGGCGTCATCGGACCCGTGATGTTCTTCGAATCTTTCGCAAGTTTCTTCAACTCACGAATAAAGGAAGGAGAATACACATGATTCGCCTTCCACTGCAGCGACACTGTCCCATTAATCACTAATTGCGAGAAGAAAATACGTACGGCGGTCGGAAGATCGATGCCGTTACGCTCGGCGATTTTCTGCGCATCATTCTTGAGTTTCAGCGGCAGGCGGACATGGAACGTGGTGGAGGCGGGAGCCATGGAAGTGGTGTGTAATGAATAACGATACAATTGTAGCACTTTGGATCACACATCAACAGCAAATTCTGAACAGACCATTCTCCCTGCTTTCTGCCTCCTGCTTCCCTATTCCCAACACCTCATACGAAATTTCGATGATTAGTATCGAATCAATTTCCCGTAGCTGCGGTTCGAAACCGCAGCGGCGACGATTTTCGAATCGTCGCTACGGTACAATTCAGATTAAGGAACCTCTGAAAAACTACCAAAATGTCATCCTGAGCGGAGTCGAAGGATGAACATTTTGGCTCGTTGTCCTGGTTCGGCTCCGCTCACCATGACAACTTTTCTTGCTTTTTCAGAGTTTCCTTAATTTCGTATCTGTCCCAATTCTCAAGTCCTCATCCTCCCGCCGCCCCCTCCCCCGCCAGATACCCCGTCGTCCAGCAGAGCTGCAGACTGAACCCTCCGGACGGACGATCGAAGTCCAGAATGTCACCGGCGAGAAACAGGTTCGGACAAAGTTTCGAACGCATGGATCTGAAATCCACTTCATCAAGGGCGACTCCCCCGCTGGTGACGATCGCCTTGTCTGCACCCAGCAACCCTGCAACCTGCATGGGAACATTTTTGAGAACGCGGACGAATGCCTCGCGCTCCTCGCGCTTCAGCTGGTGCATCGGCGTTTCCGGCTTGATTCCTGCCAGAACGAAGAGAATCAGAGCCAGCTTCGGCGTCACCAACTCACCGATCACGTTCTTGAGCAGTTTGTTCTTGCCCCGATCACCGATTTCAATCAATTTGCGGTCCAGCGTGCCGGAATCCAGTGACGGGAACAGATCGAGGGAAAGCCAGACATCGGATGCGCGAAGCAGCTCGCCGATCCGTTTGCTCAGGTTCAGAACAAGCGGACCCGACAGGCCGGTATGTGTGAAGAGAAGCTTCCCGGCCCGACTCTCGGCCTTCCCGCCTGCAACGAGAATTGTCAGCTTCACCTCCTGCAGACTGATGCCTGCCAGAGCAGCGATCCACTCTTCTTTGATGTCCACCGGAACAAGTGCGGGGTCAGGCTCGATGACCGTATGACCGAGCTGCCTGAGCCACGGAAATCCGTCGCCGGTGGAGCCCGTTTCCGGACGGGACTTCCCGCCGGTCGCCAGAATGAATCGCTGTGCGGTAACTTCACTCTTCGTAAGAACCGCCTTTGCGAGTCGTCCATTCTCCAGCTTCAACGATTGCACCGGCATATGCATGAGCATGGTGACACGACCGGCCTTCATGTAGGCGATCAATGTATCGAGGACGCTCTGCGAGCGGTTGCTGACTGGAAACGCACGCTTCTCCGGCTCCACGTTCAAAGCCAATCCACGCGATTCGAAAAACTCCATCGTTTCACGGACGCCGAAACGGGAGAACGGCGAAAACAACGCTTTCCCTTTTGTGCCGAATTTCTTCACCAGTGCGTGCGTATCGAATTCGGCATTCAGAATATTGCAGCGACCGCCACCGGTTAAAAGCAGCTTATTCCCAAAGGTCGGATTCTTCTCGATGATCACAACGCGCGCACCCAGCTCAGCAGCTCTGCCCGCTGCAATCATTCCTGCCGGCCCCCCGCCGATGACGGCAACGTCGAAGTGCACAGGGGGAGAGTATCAGAAGAAGGGAATATCAGGAGAGGTATCGAATCACCGGATTTTTCGCAGGAGTACATATTCCCCGATTCTTCTACTTAAACACATAAGAACTTTTCCGAATGACGATGAGGCCATCCCTCTCCTGCACGCACTTGCCCTGAGTGAAGCCGAAGGGTCGCGTGTGCGGGAGAGGGTAGGGAGAGGGTGCCGGACGGGTGCGGTACGCAGAGACCTCCGATCCCCGCCCTCTCCTGTGTCCTCTCCCTCCCGTCGCGACTCCGTGAGGGAGAGGAACGCGGTTTCACGGCTTTGGTTATGAATCACGAACCGTATCGTCGATGCGGATTCAGCAAAGAATCAACGTATCCCCCGTTTTTTCCAAGTACGAATCCGGTGATCCCTGATTGCTTACCTCCTCCTTTGCCTTCTGAAAGGCTGTGGCTTGATTGCGACAACCGGTGCAGGTGCCGATGCAGCAGGCACATCCTTCTCACCGAAACGGGTGACGACGACGCTGCGGCTGCGGGACTCACGTTCAATATCGACGATCTTCAATTTCGCGGCTTCTTCCAGCAGATGCGTCATGCTGCGGAACCCGTAGTAGCTCTCGTCAAACGAGGGCTTCTTGCGCTTCATCGTCTCCTTGATCATCGACGCGTACAGCGTCTCATGATTCTCGCGGCGCAATGCCGCGCAGGAATCCAGCAGCAACGCGAACGCTTCACGCTTCTTGTCCGGCAGCGCGACTTCCAATTTGGAGACCACCTCCTTCTCCTCCTCCTGCCGCTCCAGATCCTCGTAGAAGATGAACTCATCGCAGTTGTCGGAGAGCAGATGTGACGTGGAACCGCGCATACCGATGCCGATGACATGCTTACCGTTCTCTTTGAGCTTGCTCACCAGCGGTGAGAAATCACTGTCGCCGGAGACGATCACGAACGTGTCGATGTGCTCCTTGCTCCACGCCAGATCCATGGCGTCCACCACCATGCGGATGTCCGCGGAATTCTTGCCGGTCAGCGCGCGCACCGGAATCTCGATCAGCTCGATGGCTGCTTCGTGGAACGGAGTCGTGTACGCAGGGAAGCGGCTCCAGTCGCAGTACGCTTTCTTCACGATCAGTTTGCCCTTCTCAAGAAGTCGTTCAAGGATCTTCTGGATCTGCAGCTGACCTTTCTTCTGGTGCTGGAACCCGAGTGCGAGATTTTCGAGATCGATGAACACGGCGAGGCTGCGTTCGGTGTCGGATGTGTGGGGCATGGCGGAAGTGTAGCCCCTTTCCGCGAAGGGGTGCAAAGCGAATGAATAGTTCCTACAACTTTTCCAGCTCCTTCAGATCTTTGTCAGGAATGTACAAAATCAACAGACCGAGGACGATGCCTCCCAGTGCGGTGTATGCGTGAAAACCGCCGAACAGAGCCGTATCAACCGCATCAAGGAGGTACCAGATGCCGCGCCAGACGAGCACGACACCGATGACAACGGACATGTTCTTGAGGAAGTAGCGAAAGAGAGAGAATTTGTTCTTTTTCATGACAAAATTGTATCACACGGAATGAAGAAATCCATTCACCCAACCTATGTCTCCCCTCCCCCGCCGGCATGCCGGAATTGTGCTGTCGACTGTTTCTCGTCACCGGGGAACAGGCCGCTTCCTCTTGTCTCATCCGGTATGACCCCATCCCGCGTCCGAAGATTCGCTATCGACGCAGACGACGCTGCCCGGATCTCCCTTCGCTTCGCCAACGCAAGATGATCCCGCTGCCGCACCGTCACACCCTCCCCGTTGATCGCGGCATCAATGCGGACAACCGTGGAATCATTCATTATCGCGGCATTTTTCGGTGCAACGGTCGGAGTATCGGCATCAACCCGTGCGAACGTGGGGCCGTACCGGAAACCGACGGCAGGCCGTTCCATTCGCAGACGATAGAGAATCTCCGCAAAATCTCCGCGCGTCAGCGTCTGATCGCGGCTTCGAAGGGTGTCGGGGATCGCATCCCGACTTGCGAGAGCGTACCAATACGTTTCGTGCCAAGGTACCCGCGGATCCTCCCTGCCGCCGAGGAGCGGCGCGATACCGTACGCCTTCGTGATGACTTTGGCCGACTCCGCGAGATTGGCGGAGGCAAACGGCCGGAACGATCCGTCCGGTCGACCGCTCAGCACACCCGTGAACATCCCGATGCACACATCGGTCGCGAAGATATCCGTTCGCCGGACGTCCGTGAACAGGAGAGAGTAGCTTGTGCGCGGCGACGGTGCGATGTTGCCGAAGCACGCGTCCCTGTTCTCGCCCGCGTACACATCTCTCGCAACGGCTCGCATCAGATCGATCCGTGTCAGCGCACGATCGGGATGGAACATACCGTCCTCCTGAGGAACCAGAAGACCGCGATCCGATACGTACACCATCGCGGCGCTCATGGGCTCAACCCCAAAGAACGACCGATCGCCGGATGCCGCGAACGCCGTCTCGCTCACCATCGTGAAGCCGAGGGAGAGAAGCAGGGTGGCGGAGAGTCGTGTACGCATGGGTCGGAGGGAAGGGACTGACGCTGTCATCTCTCACTGTGTCAGGAAGGTGTTTCATGTGAAAAATGCAGAGGTGATGGCGCAGGAAGAGGAAGTTATCCGGCTTCATACGCATTCCTCAGGGTCTGAATGTCGATCTTCTTCATCTGCAGCATCGCCTGCATGACCCGCTTCGATTTCTCCGGATTCTTGTCCTGCAACATCTCCATCAGTTGTACGGGGATGATTTGCCACGACAAGCCGTACTTGTCTTTGAGCCATCCGCACTCCACCGGCTTGCCGCCGTCAGTCAGTCGCTCCCAGTAGTAATCCACTTCCTTCTGCGTATCGCAACTGACGACAAACGAAATCGCCTCCGTGAAGCTGAAGGCGGGACCACCGTTGATCGCCGTGAATTTCCGGCCTTCCAACTCAAACTCGACGGTCATGACCGATCCCATCGGCATGCCGGAAGACTTCGCACCCGCTTCATCGTAGCGGAGGATGTTCCCCATCGTCGCATCCTTGAACACGGATACGTAGAACGTGGCGGCCTCTTCGGCCTGCGTATCGAACCAGAGGAATGGGGAGATCTTCTGCATGATCATTTGCTGAGACGTACATGCGGCGGATCGCATTACATCTCACAAAAAGAGCCCGTACGCACGGGCCCTTTTCCGCTGATGCGTTCAAACAGCATTCAAAATCCGACGCAGACCGGAAGCGGTGACGCGATGATCGATTCACAGGCATTGTGGATTTCTCCGCGGTGGCAGGCATCCGTTCCGATGCCGCCCTTCAGGTTGTCACCACCCGCTGCTCCGTCAATCAGATCGTTCCCCGCACCTCCATCACCCAAATCTCCATCGTCACCGGTACAGAGCGTGTCCGAATCCGCGTCGCCGTAGACTGAATCGAGACCGAGGCCTCCGATCAGGAAGTCCTTCCCGTCATTCCCGTTGATCCTGTCGGGTCCCGCTCCGCCGTCAATCCAATCATCACCCGCGCCGCCCAAGACGCGATCCGGGCCGCCGAGCGAACAGATCACATCATTGCCTCCGAGTCCGTACACCGTATCGGGATTATCGGTCGTCACGATCACATCGTCACCGTTCGTCCCGTTCAGTGTGCCCCAGAACGTTTTCCCGTTCTGCGGTCCCCCTACGATGATTCCATTTCCCACGAAGATCGTCGCAGGCAAACCGTTACACTGCACGACAGAAGAAGGTGCCTCCGTCTGACACACCGCACTGCATCCGTCACCGTTCACGAGATTCCCGTCATCACATGTCTCACCCGACTGCACGAAACCGTTGCCGCACACTTCGATACGGCAAGAGGAATCACAGAAATCTCCGTTCACCGCATTCCCGTCATCACACTGCTCCGGTGATTCCGTCACCCCGTTCTGACAGGAGGAAGCGTTCGACTCATCATTGTCACTGACGCTGTAGGAAGCGCTGTTCGACGCATTGCCGTCCGTGTGACAACCGGGATCGGCACTGTCGACGAGCGTGTCTTCGGCATCGGCGTTGTCCACGCCGTCTGCGCATTGCACTGTCATCT
>JAQTSK010000072.1 GCA_028711345.1 Candidatus Peribacteraceae bacterium | reverse complement strand
AGAAGCACAGGAAGATCACGATGCCGATGCCGCTATGGAAGAGGCTGAGAGCGAACGTCGGGTACCTCGAACCGATGATCACGATCATCGTAACCCGCAGGACATTCAGGATCCACAGTGAGACGATACCGCCGAGTAGGGCTCCTATCGCCCGCCGATGTACGACGCTGTGTTTCATGGTCATCCGCCACCAGACGATTCCGAAGAGTCCGATGAACAACATGAGTGCGGAAAAGTCCGTGCAGGCATATCCGAGAGTCACGCTGAACTGTTGGTAGCCGATTTCCCATTGGGTCAGATTCATGGGCGTCGTACCCGGAAGAAGTGACAGAACGCCGCGGACAGCGGCGACGAGCGGCGGACCGGTCAGCCGGTAATAGGATGCTTCCAGAACGGGACCGAGTGCATAGACGAGCAGAAGAAGAGTGCCCGCGATGACACGACCTCTCGATTGCCGGATTGCCGCGATCGGAAACGCCAGAAGGAGGAGCGGGAGTGCGGGCAGCAGTTCGATGACGGACAGGAATGCCGCCACCATCGGCGGGCCCGTTTCCGGATTGCGTAGTGCATACACTTGGATTCTCACAAAGAATTCTTGTGTCGGGTGAGTGAGCCAGACCGCGAAGACGACAATCGTCGCCCAGAGGAGCAGCGCAGTGAATGCCTGTTCGAAGGATGGCCACCGGAGGGGTTTCTTCTCCGGATCATCCCGGATCAACGACCATGCAAAGAGGCAGAGAAGGAGACCGAAGATCAGGAGCGGTGAAGTGTCGATGCCGACTGATTCCATGAGCGGGCGCCGGAGTGCGTTCGCCACGGTTTCCGATTGCACAAATGCGGTAGAGGCGACTGTCGCCGCCACAGTCAGTCCATACCGGATCCAGACGGACAGAGAGCCGGAGCGGAGTAATTGATGGATGTTCATTACGATGCTACGCGGCAGGGTACGGTGATGAAAAATGAAGAGCTACTCTACGAGATCCAAATGGAGTTCTTTTTCCACGCGCACCATTCGCGTTTGCAGATCAGAAGTCTTTTCCTGCAGTTGCATCGTTCGGTCGCTGAATATTCCGGCATAGTCGTGTTGAAGCTGCTCGGTTTTCATGTCGAAGTAGCGGAAAATCTCTTCCTTGGTCGCGAATTTCTTCATTTCCCGTTGCAGCTCTTGTTTCAAATCTTCTTTCGTCGCGTATTTCTTCAGTTCCCGCTGCAGCTCGTCCCTCATGTCTTGTTTAGTCGGATGATTCTTCAAATCATCTTTAGTCGCGAATTTCTTCAAATCATCTTTAGTCGCAAAGTTTTTCGCATCCGCTTTCGTCAGGAATTTCTTCGTCAATCTTCCTTCGAGTTTGCGTAAATCCTCACGGGTGGCAGCCGGTGATTTTTTCATCTTTTTCATAGGGAGAGGATGGTAACGATCGGAAGGGAAAAGTGGAATGGACAGGGGTGCGTTTACAGCAGCTTCTGAGTGATGATTTCCGCCGCCGCTTTGATTGCCGGTTTCTTGATCCTCGCTTCCGGTGAGACCAGCTGCTCGCGGATCAAGTGTTGCTCCGTGAGGCTGCCGACGACTTTCTTCAGCTCCGAAGTCGAGAACTGTGGAATTCTCTTCTCGGATTTCTTCTGTTGCACCTCCGCAGACAGCTCGGGGTCGATTCTCTGTGTCTTCTCCAGAATATCCGCCCCCATTTTGCTCAGGATGAGATCCATGCCGTTCCGCAGATTGATGTGATAGTCCAGTTCGGAAAGCATGTTGATGATGTTCTCGCGTTTCTGCGGATCCAGTTGCTCCGCAAGTTCGTACATGGCGATGCGCTTGAGTGATGCGAGTATCGGCGCCAGTGCTTCTCTGGAGATCACGTAGAATGTCAGTTCGTCTTTGGGATAGATGACACGCCTCAGTTCGGGGATGGCTTCCGTCGGGACGACGAGGAAGACGTGCGGGTAAATGATTTTCGAATTCTTCCGGACTTTTTCAGCAGTTTTCTTTACCGCGTCATCGATGTACGTTTGCAAACTCTGCGCCTTACTCGCCTTTGCATCGAAGATCACGTACTGACCGAGGAATTCTATCAGGAAGTCCGGCTTCAGGCTGCCGTCGAACTCCTCGGGCAGATTCTTGTTTGTGAATGACGGGAATTGGAGCTGCGGATGTTTGCAGAGATCAAGCAGCTGCGCGACCACGGCGTTTTCGTGTTCCGCCCAGATGCGGTCTCTCTCCTCTTCCATCCGGTGACGGCTCTCTTCCTCTTCACGTATGATGCGCTGACGCTCTTCTTTGAATGCCTGCTCGGCCGCTTGGAGCTTGTCGCTCATTTGCCGGTGTTCTTTCTCCTGCTGTTCTTTCTTCGCCTCGCTTTTCGTAACGGTCGTTCGAAGCGCATCGCGTTCCTTGATCGTGGACGCATGTTCGGCTTTCAATCGTTCGAGTTCGGCAAACTGTTGACGATTCGCTCCCGAGAGCCTGTTTTTCTCCGCACGTTCATTTTCCAGATCCTTCTCCAGCCGCGCGAAATCCTTGCTGAGATCCTGCATCGGCGATTGAGGTCTCTTCATTTGGAGTGCGATGAGCACGCCGATGCCGACGACCAGAATGATACCGATGGTAATGAGAGTTGCTTCCATATCCGGCATCCTAGCACAGGGTGGACGGATGTCCACTCAAGAAGGAAAAAGAGCAAGAGGGAAAAAAGCAAAAGGTAAGTTTAACGTTGCCACTTTTTGCCTTGTTCCCCTTTTGCCTTCTTGCCCTTTTCGGCTTCCCCCTCAGCGCCACTTGACTTTTCTCCATCCGTCGGTACACTTCCCCCGCTCTCGCGCTTCACCCCTAGCTTAGCTTCGGGAGAGGCCCGAAGAATTATTTTTCTGCGTCTCATTCCTTTCCTTTCCCCCATGGCTCTCAAGCGCACCTCCAAGAAGAAGATCATCACCAAGTTCCAGACGCACAAGGAAGACACGGGCTCGCCGCAGGTGCAGATCGGCATCCTGACCAAGGAGATCGATCAGGTGACGAAGCACTTGAAGGAGCACAAGAAGGACAACTCCGCACGCCGCGGTCTGCTGGCCAAGGTCGCGCGTCGCCGCAAGCTGCTGACGTACCTGAAGATGAACGACGATAAGGAGTACAACAAGGTGCTGAAGGCGCTGGATCTGGAGCAATAGATTCTGTCCCGCAGCCATTGAGTTTTCGCATTCTTTGGCGTACGCTTCAGTTACGCTCTTTTCTCGCACCGCCGATTCTTGTTGGATTTACAAAGGAACGTCTGCTGAGTATTCAGTATTCAGTATTTAGTATCCAGTATGTTGCGGACACATGATTGTCGCATACTGAATACTGCATACTCCATACTAAAATACTGTTCCGGATTTTGCTTTCTACATCCACCCAACAAACGATCTCCGGTTCTCACGAGGAAGAACGACTATCCGTTCCCCATTTTTTTATGCAGAAAGAATATTCCCTCGTTCTCGGCGACAAGCCGATGATCGTTCGTACAGGCCTGCTCGCCACGCAAGCCAACGCCTCCGTCATCTGTCAGATGGGGGACACCGTGTCGCTCGGCAACTGCACAGTCAGCGCCAAGGCTAGGGCCGGTGTTGATTTTTTGCCGCTGCAGGTCGTGTATCAGGAGAAGTTCTACGCCGGAGGCAAGATTGCCGGTAGCCGCTTCCGTAAGCGGGAAGGACGTCCGGGTGACGATTTTGTCCTCATGGGGCGCGTCATCGATCGCGGTCTCCGTCCGATGTTCGCGAAACACATCCGCAACGACATCCAGGTCTTCGCAACCGTTCTCTCCTACGATTTCGAGAACGAGCATGATATCGCCTCCACCAACGCAGCCAACCTCGCCGTCGCCATTTCGGATTGTCCGTGTGACGGTCCCATCGGTACGGTGCGTGTGGGATTGATCGGCGGTGAACTGGTCTTGAATCCCACCGTCGAGGCTATCAAGAAGAGCGATCTGGATATGATCGTGACCGCGTCGCTTGACCGCGTCGTGATGATCGAGGCCGGTGCCAATCAGGTTCCGGAGGATCAGGTGCTCAAGGGTATCGAGTTCGGCAAGAAGTGGGCGCAGAAAATCGCCAAGTTCTTCGCGGACATCCAGAAGGAGATCGGCAAGCCGAAGATGGCGTTCGATCCTCCGTTCGAAGCCAAGGAAGCCGACATGAAGATCCTCAAGGATTGGGCGTTGCCTGTCATCACCAAGGCCATCAAAGATCCGCTCGACAAGCTTGCACGCCGCAAGATCTTCACCGATCTCATGGCAAAGGGTGCGGAGATTCTCGAGGAGAAACTTGGTCCTGCGGGTGAGGATGAGTATTTGATCGGTCTGTATGCCTACGCGCCGAGTGCCGTCGACAAGATCGTGAAGAATGAAATGCGGAGATTGGTTCTGGAGGAGGGGATTCGCATGAGCAGCCGCAAGATCGATCAGATCCGTCCGCTCTCCGCCATGGTCGATGTTCTCCCGAACCGTGTCCACGGTTCGGCCCTCTTCCAGCGCGGCGAGACGCAGGGACTCTGCACCTGCACATTCGGTTCGCCGGGCGATCGTCAGCTGCAGGAGGGGATGGAAGGCGAGAAGGAACTGCGGTACATGCATCACTACAACTTCCCGCCGTTCTCCGTCGGCGAGACGAGCAATCGTCTGTTCGTCGGCAACCGCGAGATCGGTCATGGGAATCTGGCGCAGCGCGCGCTGGAGCCCGTGTTACCCTCACTTGAAAGTTTCCCGTACACAATCCGCGTCGTCACGGAAATTCTGGAATCCAACGGTTCCTCCTCCATGGCGGCAACCTGCGGCTCCACTCTCTCGTTAATGGCGGCAGGTGTGCCCATCACGGCACCGGTGTCCGGCATCGCGCTCGGACTGATTTCCGATGAAGCAAAGAACAAGTACATCATTCTGTCCGATCTCCAGGATGAGGAAGATTTCGGCGGCGACATGGACTTCAAGCTCGCCGGCACGGCCAAGGGTGTCACGGCGATCCAGATGGACATCAAGATCAAGGGACTTCCCGACTCCGTCTTCGCGGAAGCGCTGGAGCGCTCACGCACCGGTCGCGCAGAGATCCTCGCCGTCATGCTCAAAGCCATCGCAGAGCCGCGCAAGGAGATGAGTCCGTACGCGCCGAGAATCGAAACCATTCAGGTCAATCCGGAGGACATCCGCCTCGTCATCGGCAAGGGCGGCGAAACCATCCAGAAGATCACGAAGGAACTGGGTGTGGAAATCGACATCGAGGATTCCGGCCTTGTCTTCGTCACGGCAGTCAACGGTGACTCAATGCAGAAGGCCAAGGAGTGGATCCTCGGCATCGTCGAGAAGCCGGAGGTCGGCAAAATCTACGACGCCAAAGTCGTCCGCATCATCGACGGGACGGGCGCCATCGTGGAGTTCGGCCGTGGCAAGGATGCCATGATCCACATCTCCGAATTGCAGTGGGCGAGGACTGAAAAAGTCGAGGACGTCCTCAAGGTCGGTCAGGTCGTAAAGGCCAAGTGCGTCGAGTACGATGCGGCGGAAGGCAAGACGCGTCTTTCTCTCAAGCAGACAACCCCTCCGCCGGCAGGCTGGGTCGCTCCTCCCCCACGCAGCAGCTTCGGCGGTCGCGGCGGAGGATTCAGCAGAGGGCCGAGGCGGTAAGTAATTGAGAAGGCTTATTGGCAATTTGCAGTTAGCTATTAGCTTCAATGCCGGTAGCTAACAGCCAAAAGCCAATTGTTGCCAGCCCCTCTTTTTCAATAGGAGCAGGATTCTTTCACGCAGATTTCTTTGATGGTGCCGGTTCCGACTTTGATGCGGATGCCGGCTTCGGATCGACCGGCTTCGTCTCAGCGGGTTTGGTATCCGCCGGTTTCGCAGGTTTCGCGATAGGCGTGGAGCTTTTGTTTGAATCGGTTTTGTAGAACCCGCTGCCCTTGAAGTGCACCATGGGCGGTTTCATGATCTTGCGGCTCGTCCCTCCGCAAGCCGGACACGGAGGAGTTTCCGTCGTGCCAAGCGGCATGATTTTCTCGAAATCATGCATGCAATCGTGACATTGGAATGCGTAGTTGGGCATAGGCAAATACTAACGGTGGGCTGATATTCCACAACTACAATTTCAACGTTCTTCCGACGACGGAATTTTTGCCCCGGATTATAGCATCGAGCCCGAGGATCGCTCCGCCGAGCGGAAGGAAATTGAGAATGACGCCGAGTCCGACATGACCAAGTCCCCCGATATAATTGCCAATGTTATTGACCTGCGATGTGGCGAATGCTGCAGGATTTTGCATTGCCGGTATCTCCAAGCCTTTGCCAAGGGAATTGGTTAATACGCGTGGGGTTTCTCCTGGGGGAGTCATGGGTGTGGGTTTGTATGTATATTATAACATAATCAATCGATAACGCCAATACCACTTAAGGGCTCATCTATCTCTCATCATTAACTCTTCAGGCCTCTATAGGCCACAAATCCTACAATTCCAACGGCTGCTGCCAAGGTAAGAAAGGGCAGCAATCCTGATAGCGTCGCATGCGTGGAGGAAGTCATGCCGCCAACATAAGCAGGGACACCTTGCATTTCAGGTGACATCGAAGCCGATGCTAGTGCAGGAGCAAATTCCATAAGTACTCGTATTCAATTATTGAGACGGATCAATGAGAGGATTATGTCGGCAATCTCAGTCTTTAGTATGATTGGTGAGTGTTTCCGGAAGATCCAGTGCCACTAACTGAGGTGCCTCAAAAACGATTCCATATGCCGTTGATGCTACAGTTTTTAGCCTCTTCAGGTAATCGAGTGGGTAAACTGATCTGACATTCTTTTTCATGATCAAAGTTTAGGAAGCATGCAAGTGAGCACTTTGAGCCGCAAATATTCTTCATCACGCAGACCGTAGGCTCGTC
>JAQTSK010000017.1 GCA_028711345.1 Candidatus Peribacteraceae bacterium | reverse complement strand
CTGTACGCATCTGGAAAGCAGCGCGGTCCAGACCACCATTCCGCAGGGTGATGTGATTACGCTTGCGCTCAAGGTGAACGTGCGAACGATCGCGAAGGGGAAGGGGCCGGCTGTACTGCAATTATCACTGCCCAATCTGGGCAATCGTATGCAGACGGGTACGATTGAGTGGGACGACAACCAGACGATATTCCAGTGGCTGGATCTGGATCAGACTGTCGTGAAATCCACGATGTATCGGTCGGAGTGAAGGAGAGATGCACTTATACGACAGCACACCGCCCTTCGACTTGGGGGTGTATCGAAGAGACGGCGTGCATTTTATTGTTTTCTCGCCCGGTATAGCAGGTACGAGTACGCGATCGGCACCACGGTGACGAGGAGCAGAACGGCGATGAAGACAGGGATCTCATACGTCCAGATCGCTGCTTCGATCATGAAGGCGAGACCGCCGAAGACGAACATCCAACCGCCGAAACGCTGGCTTAAGCTCCAGACCTCCGGATCGGAGAGGCTCCACGGCGTGCGCAGTCCCACGAAGAAGTTTTGACGGATCTTTCCCATATAGTTGCCGATGACGACGAAGAGCGCGCCCATACCCAGAAAGATGAAGCGGCCGACGAGAGTCGCTGCTTCCGGATGGATCGAGGCATAGAGTTGCACGGCGAAGATGTAGGCCATCATGGCGACGATGGCGATCTGGATGATCTCCCATGTACGTGCGAAGAGCGCGTAGTTCTCATGTTTGGGGTCCAAGCGGCTGAGGATAGGGAAGAGGATCATCAGCAGGAGCGCGAGACCGGGCAGCAGCCACGTGCCGTAGGCCTTCGGCATCCAACCATCCGGTTGTCCGCTTATCCCCCAGTGCGTGGTGATGAGATCGGGGAGTCGGGGGTAGAGCAGCGCTCCGGCCAGAAACATGCCGGCAACGATGAGGATTTTTACCCACAGGAGGGGTCGTGAGGGGCGCGCGTCCATAGTTAGTGGGAGAAGAGAGAATAGAAGGATTTCAGGACGTCCTCGAAGACGGAGGTATTGAGAGAGTAGAAGATGAATTGTCCCCGGCGCTCGGTGATCACGAGATTGGCACGCTTGAGGGTGTCGAGGTGGTGGCTCAAGGTCGCTCCCGTGAAGGGGAAGTGCTTCTGGATCTCGGTTACGGAGAGGTCCCGCTTCCTGAGAAGCGTGAGGATCTTGCGTCGATGTGGGTCCGAGAGGGCTTTGAAGACTGAATCCATGGTTAGATAATTAGATAACTATCTAAATACTAAGCCATGGAGAAGAAGGAGTCAAGAGGGACAGGTTTTATTCGTACCGCAGCGCTTCAATGGGTCGCAGCTTGGCGGCTTTCCATGCCGGCAGCATACCGAAGAAGATGCCCACTCCGACGGAGAAGGCGAAGGCGAGGAGCACTGAAGAAAAGGCGATGGAGGCATCGAGGGAGAAGTACGTGCTCACGATCCATGATCCGATCCAGCTCACAAGCGTCCCGATGGCGCCGCCGAGGACGCTCAAGACCGTGGACTCCACGAGGAACTGCAGCAGGATGTCGCGCTTCTTCGCTCCGATAGCCTTGCGGATGCCAATCTCGCGCGTGCGCTCCGTGACGGAGACAAGCATGATATTCATCACACCGATTCCTCCGACGAGGAGTGAAATAGCGGCGATCCCGCCAAGGAGCATCGTGAAAGTTCCCGTGATGGAATTGAGCGTTTCCACGACGTCAGCTTGGTTCAAGACTGAGAAGTCCTGCTTGGACGTATCCGTGATGCCATGCTCGTTCAAAAGAACGGCGGTGATCACCTGTTGCACGTAGTCCATTTCATCCTGATTCTTCACGGATACGCTGATGGAGCTTAAGGTGTCTTTCCCCGTGACCCGCTGTTGCATGGTGGAGAGCGGGATAATGATCATATCGTCACGATTCGTCGGTCCCTGTCCGCCCTTGGCCTCCATGACGCCGATGACAGTAAAGATGTTGTTGCCTATACGGATGCTCTCGCCAAGCGGATCGGGCATATCGGGGAAGAGCGTTGTAAGCGTCTCCGATCCCAGTACAGCTACTTTGTCCTTGTTCATCAGGTTGTCCTCCGTGATGAACAGACCGAAATTGAGCGAGGCATTGCGAACCGGGAGGTAGTCCGGTGTCGTGCCGATGATGCTCGTATTCGTATTCTGATTACCATAGATCACTTGTTGACGACTTGAGAGCTCTGGCTCGATGCCGCTTAAAAATGTGGAGACATTCTTCTCCAGTGCGTCGAAATCCGTCGCTTTCAGCGTGGCTGTTGTCGATCCTCCACCGCCGAAGCGAACATTCGTCCGGTTGGGACTGCCGGGAGAGATGGTGAGAAGGTTGGTGCCGAGATTCTGGATCTGAGAGGTGATGCTACGCTGCGAACCCTGGCCGATGGCCACCAGCAGGATTACGGAAGCCACGCCGATGACGATGCCGAGCATCGTGAGGCCGGATCGCATTTTATTGCTTCCGATGGCTCCGAGCGCGTTGAGGATATTTTCGAGGATATTCATTTCTTTTTGGTGAGAATTTGGCCGTCCTGAATGTGGATGGTACGGTGGGCGAAGGTGGCAACTCTTGGCTCGTGGGTCACCATAACAATGGTCTTTCCCTGCCCATTGAGTCCTGTGAGGATGTCCATCACCTCGTGCCCCGTTTGCGTGTCGAGCGCGCCTGTCGGCTCGTCGGCGAGAATGATCGCGGGATCGGTGACGATGGCTCGTGCGATGGCGACGCGCTGCTGCTGACCGCCGGAAAGCTCAGAGGGGTTGTGAGAGATCCTCTCAGAGAGGCCGACCGTGTGCAGAGCGGCACGGGCACGTTCCTCCGCTTGCATGCGGTGGATGCCTTGGTAGAGCAGCGGCTGCATCACCTGGCGCAGAGCATCCATGCGTGGGAGCAGATTGAAAGCCTGGAAGACGAAACCGATGCGCTTCGAACGAACATCTGCCTGTGCGTTCTCATCGAGGCTGCCCACCTCGGCGTTCTCCAACAGGTATGAGCCGCCCGAGGGAGTATCGAGCAACCCGATGATGTTCATGAGGGTGGATTTGCCCGAGCCCGACGGACCCATGATAGCGACGAATTCGCCCTGATTGATCGTGAGCGAGATGCCCTTGAGTACGATGAGCTGCTCGTGACCAAGAGGGTAGGCCTTGGTGATGTTCGTCAGATTGATCATGATTAGTGGGGACCGCCTGTACCTCCTCCCAAGCCGCCGAGTCCTCGCATGATCTGTTGTGTAGTGGCGGAGCTGGTTTGGCCGGTTGCGACATTGATGGAGAGGATAGAATCACCTTCGCTTACGCCGGAGAGGATTTCGGTGAAGCGTCCGTCGGTGGCGCCTGTCAGCACCTCCACAGCTTCGCCAGAGGCTTTCTGGACGGTTGTGATGCCGCTTTCATGCTTGAGGGCGAGATTGGGAACGATGAGGACGTTCTCCCGACTCATCGTCACGATTTGGATGGTCGCGGTCATGCCGGAAAGGATCGTGAGGCCTTCGGGTGTCGGAAGCTTTACTTCCACGTCGTAGGACACCACGCCCGATTGCTCGATGGCTGTCGGGTTGATCTCATCGACGGTCCCGATGAATGTCTTTCCCGGAAGAGCGTCTAAGGCGATGGATCCGGACATACCCTTATGCACGCGCACCACATCCACTTGATCGAGGGGAACGGTGATGATGAGGAAGGCGGGATTCTCGATGATAATGTACTTGCTCTCGGTCGTGTCAGCCAACAGGTTGTCGCCGACTTGGAAATCGACGCGGCGGATGATGCCGTCGAACGGTGCTTTGAGCTGGTAATCGTCGAGCGTCTTGCGCGTCTTTGAGAGGGCGGCGGATTTTTGACTGATGTCGTTCTGCTTCAGCCGGATCTGGATGTCGGTTCCCGTGGTCGTATTGTCGAAGGCTTGCTGCTTCGAAGCCAGCGTGCCTGGATTTTGCGTCTGGAGGACATGGAGGTTCTCCTCCGCCGTCTTGAGAGCATTCGCTGCCGTAGTCACGGCGTCTTGCTTGGTTTTGAGAGTGACGGATGGCATGCCTCCGTCTTCCGACGCGGCGGCGAGGTTGGCCTGCGCGGTCTCCGCTTCATTGATGAGATCGGCCGCTGTGGAGCGGTTGGAACTGACTGTCGTGCGCAGGGTCGTGAGATCCGAGACTGTGAAATCAGTTGTTCCCGTTGAGGCACCCCGCAGGAGATCGTAGGTGTTTTCACTGAGCGTATAGATGCTGCTTGCGAGCTGCTGGGCATCGGATAGAGCTTGCATGAGGATGGTAGAATTTCGCTGGGTGGCGATGGTATCGCCAAACTGATTCCGCATCGTCATCGCGGCATTCACAGCATTGAGGTAGGCCGTTTGCACGGATTGCTTGATGGCATAGTCATTGAAGAGCAATGGGTCGATCTCAAGGTTATAGTTCCCTTGCGAGGGGCGGGCGGAAGCATCGCGCGTGAGGACGCCATAGAACGAATCGAGGAGTTTCTCCGAGGAGGTGAGCACGCTTTGTACGGTATTTCCCAGATTTTGCAGTTCCGTGATGCGCTGCTTCTCCAAGTCCAGCTTCGCCTGCTCAAGCGCCGTCTGTTTCTCCGAGACGCTGCGCGCGGCGGCATCGATGTCGGAGGGGAGTTTCTGCTGGGAGGTTTCGAGATCATTCTTCGCGTCAAGAATAGTCTTCTCATTGTCGTTACGCAGCTGCTCAAGCTGGAGTGAACTCGCTGCGATGGCCAGCTCGGCTTGCCTTATATCCGAGAGGATTGAGGTTTTGTCCAGCTCGGCGATAATCTGGCCCTTCTTCACGGAGTCGCCCTCTTTGACGTTCACTTTGGCAACGGTACCGCGCTGGTTAAAGCGCATCTGTTGCTCATTGACGAAGGTGACGGAGCCCGTAGCCTTCACGGAGGAAATGATGGATCCGCGTTCGACAGTTGTCGTACTCTGGGACACAGACTCCGTTGTGGAGCTACTGGCGAAGAAGAAGTAATAGATGCCTCCTCCGAGGACAAGGCATGCGCCGATTCCCCAGAGGTAGCTGCGCAGTGATGTGCCGCTGAAGAAAGCTTTCCACTGTTTCAGTATGACAAAACGCTCACGAATGAGAGGAAGAGAGGAGGTGGTCATGGCTTGGGGGGAAGAGAGGAGGCTGAAGATTCACTGGAAGATCGACCAAACATCCCGGAAGGAGGAAGGCTTCGCAGATCTGTGCCGCTTCCTGTCTGGTCGTCCCGACCCCATCCACGGTCAGGGAAAGCGATACCGCGCTCGGCGGAGATGTCCCGGATGGTCTTGCCGCTGCCAAGCGCTGCACGCAGTTCATCCTCCGTCATATTGAGCCTCTGTGCCATACGTGCGAGATTCATGCCTCCCCCCTGCCGCTGCTGGAGAGTGCCGCCATTCATTCCTGCTTTGGGAAACGGAGAGGCAGGCCGGAAGAAACGCAGGCCGCCGATCACGAGGAAGAGGACGAGGGCCCCGGAGAGTACGCCGATACCGAACGAGACAGGTTGAAACGTTTTCATGAAAAATGGGGGGAAACTGCCTCTCAGTCTAGAGGATGAACATTAAGGGTGGATTAAGGCATGGTCTAGACCGAAGAGGCGGAGAAATCCGGAGATTCTTAACCTATTCTTAATGGAGAAAGCTTATCATAACTTCCGCATTTCTCATGCACATTCCATGCATATCCTCCTCGTCGAAGATCAGCGGAAACTCGCGGACAACATCAAACAGTTCCTCGAGCTGGAGCATTACGTCGTGACCGTCGCCTCCGACGGTAAGGAGGGGTTTGAGCTGGCGATGACGCAGGATGTGGATCTCATCATTCTCGATATCAATCTCCCGGGCATGGACGGGTACGTCATCTGTACGATGCTAAGGCAGAACAAGAAAAACATGCCCATTCTCATGCTCACTGCGCGGGGCAAGCAAGCCGAGATCGTCCACGGGCTGAACATCGGCGCAGATGACTACCTCCCCAAACCCTTCGATCTCTCCGAATTGCTGGCGCGCGTGAAGGCGCTCCTGCGGCGCACCGGCACCCAGAAGGACCCGGTACTGAGAACCGGGACCATTACGCTCGATACCAATACGCAGGAGGTTCGCAAGGGAACGGACAAGATCGCGCTCTCTCCCAAAGAGTATGCGCTCTTCGAATTCCTGCTCAGAAACAAGGGGACCGCGCAGGATCGGCCGCGCATCCTCGATCATGTCTGGGGCGGACGGGACGATCTGATGTTCTCTCAGACCGTCGACGTGCACATCGCCTACCTGCGGCGCAAGCTCGGCAAGGAAGCAGTGCGGACGGTCCCCGGAAAGGGGTATCTTGTGCCTGCCGACTGAATCACATGTTCAAGCGCATCAGCCGCATCATCGCGCTTCAGTTCACTGCATTCATCTTCATTCTGCTGCTCTTAAACGGCTTCCTCTTCCTCGCAGCGGATCTGGGCAACGAGCAGCGGCAGATGCGTTTCCGTCTTGAACGTATGGCGGAAGGAATCGCAGGTCGTTTCGAGATGGGGGTATCTCCTTTCCTGCCTCGGGAAGTGCCGCCGGGCATGCGTGACCGGATACAGATCCTCGATGAAGAGGGGGGCGTGCTCTTCGGAAATCCCTTCTTCGAAGACATCCCCTTCGAAAAGGGGCAGGGATTCACGCAGTTCTCCGTTCAGGGGGAGCAGTACGCGGTCCTCACGGAACCGATTGTCCGGGAGGGGCGCACGGTGGGATATGCACAGGTGGTGGATGTCGTTCGCCTGCAGATGCAGGATCTTCCTTTGCGGATCCTGCTGTACCTCGCCTTAAGCGGTGCGATCTCGGTGCTGATTTATGTCGTGTCGCTCGCTTTCGCCAAGCGCACCCTGCAGCCTGCCGAGGAAATGGTCGAACGCCTCGAACAGTTCACGCAGGACGCGAGTCATGAGTTGCGCACGCCGCTTGCGACCTTGAGCTCGTCTCTCGATCTGGCTCTGCGCAATGGCAAGCATCGCGAGGGCATTCTCTCGGCCAAGGATGACCTCAAGCAAGCGGAGGTGCTCGTGGAGCGGCTCCTCGAGCTGGCGCGGCTCGACAAGTTCCTCCTCGAAACGTCTTCGGTGGATCTTTCGACGATGGTGGAGGAAGCCGTCGAGCGGCACCGCGCGTTCGCAGCCGAGAAGCACATCACTCTTGAAGCGTCGATCGCGGCGAAGGTGAAGGTGAAGGGGGATGCGGCACTCCTTCGGCAAGTGGTTGGCAATCTCCTCGCCAATGCGATCAAATTCAGTAAGCCTGCAGGCGGCACGATCACCGTGACGCTCACGAAGACAGCGCTCACCATCGCCGACACGGGGATTGGCATCAAAGAGGATCAGATGGTGCATGTCTTCGACCGCTTCTTCCAGGCGGATGCGTCGCGGGCGCGCGGGGGCTTCGGCCTTGGGCTTGCGCTGGTCAGGCGCATCGTGGAGCTGCATGGCTGGACGATCTCCGTTCAAAGTACGAAGGGGAAGGGGACGGCATTCCGGATTGACATCTCTGCAGGGGCTTGAGAGAGAGCTAGTCATTTTAATCCCTTCTTAATTTCTGTCTCCTAGAGTACGGATAGATCTTCTTTTCGAGTTTCAATCCTGATGAATGCGGAGGGGATCATCGGCGAGAAAGCTGCCGCCTTTGGAAGGCGGCTCTTTCTGAAGGGGATAGAGTCGCGTTCTTCCGTCTTCTCACGGTTCACTTTCTCTTTAACCGAATCTTAAATACCCCTCCCATACACTCCCCCTCGCTTAAGCACGTTCTATTTCTTTCTCCCATATTCCCCTATGAAATTATCCTCTTTTACTCTCGGCGCAGTTGCCGGACTTTCGGCTATGGCGCTCGCGGTCCCCTTCGCGGCGCAGATCGTGGGCGCGCAGACTACTTCGGCTCCTTCTGGCGAGCGGTCCTATCCCGTGCCTACACAGGCATGCGCACTCGCTCTCGCGGAGCAGGAAGGGACATATCTCTCGACAGTCGACACGTTGATCGCAGCGCAGAAGACCGCGATGCAGGCGCACAAGGACGCCCTCACGGCCGCTGCCACCATTGCAGATGACGTGCAGCGCGAGGAGGCCATCCAGCAAGCCAACGACAACCTGCGTGCGGCCATGGAAGCCGCCAGGAAAGCGCAGGGGGACCCCAAGACGCAGATGGATGCCCTGAAAACAGCCTGTGGCGACAGCGGATTCCGCGGATTTGGTCCCATGATGGGCGGCGGCATGATGGGCTTCGGCGGGCGTGGCATGGGCATGCATGACAGAGGCGAAGGCCCCGGCCCCAAGATGAACATGCTTGCGGAAAAACTCGGCATGACCAAGGATGAACTGCAGGCGGCGCTCGACAGTGGTCAGACTGTTCAGCAGATCGCAGAAAGCAAGGGTGTCACCCTTCCGGCCGGCTCGGGGAAGGGTGAAGGCATGATGCGTGGCGGACGAGGGCGCTTCGGCGCACCGTCGAATGACACAGACGATACGACGGAACAATAAACCATTTTTCCATCGGCTCCCGGAAGGCCGCGTACATGCGGCCTTTTGGATCATGCATGCTTAATCCCTTCTTAATCTCCGATACATAGAATGCCCTCGAAGCATTCCCCATTATTTCTTATGCGTCCTTCCCCCTACATCCGGTTCACGGCATTTACAGTCGTAGGGCTGCTGTCAGTATCTTCTGCAGCTGCCGCATCATTCAAGGATATCTCAGGCCACCGCAATCAAACCGCGATTCAGTATCTTGGTGACAAGGGAGTCATCGGCGGGTACAGCGACGGAACCTTCAAGCCGCTCTCAACGATCAATCGCGCGGAGTTGGCGAAGATTCTTGTGGCCGCCACCGATGCAAATCCCACGGTGGATCAGTACCATGACTGTTTCTCAGATGTTATGAATCAGTGGTTCGCTCCGTATGTGTGCTACGCCAAGGAGAAGGATTGGGTGGCAGGGTATAGCGATGGCACGTTCCGTCCCGAGCAATCGGTGAACACGGTGGAAGCGATCAAGATGATTCTCAACGCTCAAGGTATCACGGCGGTCGCATCAGCAACGGACAATACCTATAGCGACGTCGATGATACCGCGTGGTACGCCCCATACGTCGAGACGGCGAATGGCAAAGGACTCCTCGAAACCGCCCGCGGAAAGCTTGGCATCGCGGCGCGCATGACGCGCGGAGGAGTGGCTGAAACGATCTACCGTGTTTTGTCGATCAAGTCTTCCGGTGCGACCCGTTTCGAGGTGCAGGAGAGCAGTCAGGGCAGCAGCGGAGGAGGAAGGGGCTTCGCGCAGGAAGATCTGCAGCAGTACCTCGATGTGGCAAATGCCGCTTCCGATCGTGAGGAGCTGACCAAAGAGGAGTTCCAGACGGAGCTGGCGAGCCTCGAGAAGGCGGCGAGAGGGGCAATATCACTGCGAGATCAGCATTCCAGCCGTCCTGCGCCTCCCTCCGGTACGCCGCCGAATTTCGGACAGATGTCGAGCCGGATGGCTCCGCCCGATGACGGATCCCGCCCAGAGTCCAAAAGTGGCGGCGGTTCACAGGATTTTTTGACAACAGCGAGCACGTATCTGAAGTATACGGATGCGAACGATCAGACCGTGCTCTTGGCAATCGACGTCGATGGGAAGGTGATCATGAAGTGGCCACGGGCATTTGGCGGCCATCGCGGTGCGCCTTCAAATGACACGGGCGACGCAGCGGAGTAGTCACACCTTTCCATTGGCATATCCGAAAGGTCGCCGGAGGAAGAGCGGCCTTTTGGATAGGGAGTCAGTCCTCAGAATGATCGTGTGCACTGTGTGCGGATAGTCTTCTCCATGGTATCGAAGTGCGTTTGGATGATGCGGCGAATGGCGAGCAGCTTTTCCCGGTCGACGACGCACTCTTCCTTCAGCAGATGTTCTACGCTGTGGACTTCCTGTCCCAGTGTTGTTCCATCGGAGCCGTTGAGTCGGATATTCCGTTCCTTTTTGACATTCAGCGCTTCCAGCAACTGGTCCTTGCGCGATGTCCGCTCGGGTTCGACGTCGAGGGAAACGAACGGGATGCTCTGAAGGATTGCGGCGGTGATCCCGTGCATCGTGTCGATGATGACGGTATCGAAGTCGCCGACGCGGAGGAAACTCTCTACGGGGTCGCCATACGCTTCGATGTACCGGTAGCGATCTCTGAAGCTGTCCTTCACGCGCTCGACCGTTTTCAGATTGCCGTACTGCCGGCTGAACGGAAACAGCGAAACCTCGTAGTCATGCAGGTCGGCGCACTTGAGGAATTGAATGAGGTCGTCTGCCAGCGAGGCACGGACGGAGATGCCCAGGGACGGTTTCGACGTCTCCGGACGAGGGCGGGTGCGTCGAAAGGGATCGAGATTACAATCCAGCACGATGTCCGGCACGTAGTGAATTGATTGTGAGATACCGAGGTTCTCCAGTCGTTGTCGGATAGCGTCGGTGCGCACTGAGATGTAGCTGGCTCGCCTGCAGGCGCTTCGAAAAGTTTCCTGCATGTCTTGGATCCGCGTGTCGTCGTAGAACGTATGAACGCAGTTGAAGAGAAGAGACGGATCCTTCCGTTCGAGGAATGACGGCGATTGTGCAAAGAAGATAGGGTTGTCTTCCACTACATCGTCCCCGCCCCACACGATGTCTCCGCCGACAACGACGGCATCGTAGCGAGGGAGCACGCGTTCGAGCAGATCTGTCTGCAGCTCACGCGGGAAGAAGCGTAGCGGGAGGAGACCACAAGGGTTCTCCCGGATCATGCGTGTTCCCTGCATCCTGTTGTCGATCGCGTACGCGTCGATGCGGGATCGGGGAAACCTTTGCTGCATTTCGGTGTATGTCTTGTAGCCCGTCCAGAAGCAGCCGGGGTTGTATTCCCTCCACATGCCCCCGAACATCCCCACCAGCGCGATGCTGGGATCTTGTTGTGCCGGGGTGCGGCTCGCGCTCTCCATGGGAAGAGAAAAAGGCAAAAGTTTACCCTCGTCTTCCGGTGGCGCAAACGTATGAAGAGGCTAAATGCTGCGATGCCATTACGAATGGCACACGGCAGCAAGACAAAACAGTCCGTCTGATAGGATTGGCCGAGCGGCACGCTCCATGACCTTTCGGTTGAAGCCCAGGCAATGTTGTCGAGGGTCGGGTTTCAGGGAACCGGGGACACCACGGTCGGGGCAAATAGCATGGTTGATACCGGTTATTTTTCAACGATCTCAGCGGAGCAATACCTTCCCATTCTTAAGCAGGAATCCGATGTGCAAGCCGTCTTTCGTTTCGACGATACGCCCTTGGATTGTGACTTGTTCCGGCAGGACCGTGAGCTGACCGACGAGGCCCACAAGAGTGAAACTCGGATCATGTTCGATGGCCTTGTTTCCATTGCCCACGTATCCCCGGCCATCCGAGGCAATGCCGACGAATGCATCGCCCGCGCGGTACAGACGCACCTTTCCCGTCTCCCAATTCATGCCGACGATCGATCCAGGCAGAATGTTCTCCTCGTTTTCAAAGTACTCTGCATAGTCCGCACCGTCCGTCAGGTAGCCGTTCTTGGAATTGACTTTGCTGGTCGCATGCTGCACGTCGAGCACGTAACTGGGCGTCGTGGTCCCGATGCCGACGTTCCCGCCGGTGATACCCAAACGCCCGGCATCCAGGTGCAGCGTGCCGCCGGATTGAATGGAGAGCACGCTGGCACCGTTTTCGTAGAAGGTGAGGGAATTCTGGCGGTTGCCGATGTCGTAGATGTCCATGGTATTGAGATAGCTGGTGTCTGTATTTCCACCCCACGAGTAGATCTTGCCATTGTAGAGGACGGACGAATGAAAATCGCGCGCCGTCCCCCCCGCGGTTCCGGTGGACCAGGAGTCGGAGGCGATGTCGTAGATGTTGACGGTATTGAGAACGCCGCTGCTGTACCCGCCCCATGAGTAGATCTTGCCGTTAAAGAGGACGGACGAATGACAAGAGCGCGCCGTCCCCCCCGCGGTTCCGGTGGACCAGGAGTCGGAGGCGATGTCGTAGATGTCAACAGTATTGAGAGTCATGCTTGAGTCCCCACCCCACGAGTAGATCTTGCCGTTAAAGAGGACGGACGAATGATTGCGTCGCGCCGTCCCCCCCGCGGTTCCGGTGGACCAGGAGTCGGAGGCGATGTCGTAGATGTCGACGGTATTGAGGTTGCTGATGTTGATCCCTCCCCACGAGTAGATCTTGCCGTTAAAGAGAACGGACGTATGACCGCGTCGCGCCGTCCCCCCCGCGGTTCCGGTGGACCAGGAGTCGGAGGCGATGTCGTAGATGTCGACGGTGTTGAGAACGCCGCCGTTGGTCCCGCCCCATGAGTAGATCTTGCCGTTAAAGAGGACGGACCTATGGTCGATACGCCCCGTCCCTCCAGCTGTTCCGGTGGACCAGGAGTCGGAGGCGATGTCGTAGATGTCGACGGTAGTGAGATAGCTGCCGTCGCTCAGCCCGCCCCACGAGTAGATTTTGCCGTTAAAGAGGACGGATGTCGGGTAGGTGCGCGCCGTCCCCCCCGCGGTGCCGGTGGACCAGGAACCAGCGACATTGGGGCTTGGATTTTTGTAGATGTTCAGGCCGTCGGCGGTATTGCTGATGTTTGCCGTGGCGCCGTTGAGGGTGAGCGCACCGTGGAGGAGTGATGCACCGGAAACGGTGAGCGTTGTCCCCGGACTTGCCGTCCCGATGCCCACCCTCCCGGTGGTCTGATCCGTGTAGATGAGCGGACTCGCCCCCGTCCCCGTGATTTGCAGTGACCGGCCGGACATGGAACCGACGACTTCGAGCTTGGTTTCGGGGGCGGTGGTGCCGATGCCGACGTTGCCGGAGCTTCCTTCGACAAATAAGGCGTTTGTTGAGCTGTCAGACTCAACACGGAAATCAATGTCATTTGAGTCGTCATTAACAACCGCTTCGGTATTGGTAGCGGTAAAAATTTCTTTATAATTTGCAGCCATTTTTGTTTTGCTTGCACCAGCTGTAACATTATAACCACCTCCACCCGATATATCCGCTTCTCCCCCACCACCGGCTAACATAGTAATAAAGCCACCGGCAGCTTGAGCGAGTATTTGTGGCCCACCCGTTCCGTAATATGTAACGACATTGCCTGATGCTTTTGTAAGCCTTATATCTCCGACAACATGTAATTCGTTACTCGGCTCCGCCGTCCCAATTCCCACCCGCTTGTTCGTGGCATCATAGACGAGGCCTTTGGTATCCACGATGAGGGTATTGCCCGTTGCGGTTCCCGGCCTCGGCGCGATGACGAGTGCGCCGGAGGTGGCGAGACCGCGGGTACCGAAGAGGAAGTTGCCAGAAGCGGTACCGGAGACTTCGAGCTTGGTTTCCGGTGCGGAGGTGCCGATGCCGACGTTGCCGGCAGTATCAACGGTCAGATACGCATTTCCGGAATTCGCTGCCTGCTCTCCACCGCCATTACCATTGTATAAGAGTGTCGCGCCGGAGTACCCGATCTGGTAGTTTCTGGACAAGTATGGCGTTCCTGCGTACCAGGTATCATTGTTTCCAGTATCTTCCATGAGAATGCCCTTTCCCCGGTTCGTATCTGTCGTGAGGACCAGCGCACTCCGTATTCTTGTGGCAGCGGAGTTCCCTTTGATTCTTGCGAAGACAATATGAGAGGGATCTTCGATATTGAGCTTCACTCTTGAATTTCCAGAAGGTGCGGCACCGATGCCGGCCGTGCCCACCTGAAGGGATGACCCCGAGACGGTCCCCACGACTTCCAGTTTCGTTTCGGGGGCAGCAGTGCCGATCCCGACCCTCTTATTCGTCGCGTCGTAGACGAGGCCGTTCGTATCCACGATGAGCGTATTGCCCGTATTGGTTCCCGGCCTCGGCGCAATGACGAGTGCACCAGAGGTGGCGAGACCACGGGTACCGAAGAGGAAGTTGCCAGAAGCGGTACCGGAGACTTCGAGCTTGGTTTCGGGGGAGGTGGTGCCGATGCCGACATTGCCATTATTATCAAGATACAAACTGTTATATCCACCAATCTGAAATGGGAAATCATCAGGACTTGAAAGCAGATTGGTATTACCACCACCAGAAAAACGAATATAACTGTTTAAATCATATCCAAATTTCCCACTTGTATAAACATTTGCTCCACCTGATAAACTGAATGTATCTCCTTGAATTGTTAAATCGTTTGGTATTATTACATTCGCATCAATGTCTATAGATATTGCGGCATTCTGAGTAATGCCATTGTCAAGCATTCTTGCAATGAGAAAGTTATTCCCCGAATACTTTAAGTCGGTAATTTTTCTGTTCCCATCTGCGCCAGTGCTGTAAAAACGGATACCTGGAGAACTATTTTCAATATACACATCCTGCGCTCCAGCGGATTGAGTTGCACCACCAAGAGAAAGTCGTGAAACAGGCGCCGTCGTCCCGATCCCGACCCTCTTATTCGTCGCGTCGTAGACGAGGCCGTTCGTATCCACGATGAGGGTATTGCCCGTCGCCGTTCCCGGCCTCGGCGCAATGACGAGTGCGCCGGAGGTGCTGATGCCATTCTGAGCGAAGATGAGCTGGCCCGACATTGTGCCCACAACCTCAAGTGTATTTTCCGGACTCGTTGTTCCGATGCCGACGTTGCCGGAATATTTCACATTAAATAGATCGCCTCCTGCACCAGCTGTAGAATTAACATGAATGAGGTCATGTGGAGAATAGAGTCTCGCTGTTGTTATATTTGCATAAGGCCGACCGTCATTAACTCCTAAACCTCCATCGTAAGCACCGGTTGATGGAGTCAAGACAACACTAAGTTGATTGGCACCGGAATAAGGTTGTAAGTAACTAACCCCTCCTTGGCTGTATACTTTTAAATAACCATACTGATCCTTTAACGTTAACCCTGCACTAAATGCGGTATTCTCTATAGTTTGCCACGCTGCATAATCCGCAGAGCCCTTCAGATGTAAAGGCGCGTTTGGCGCCGTCGTCCCAATCCCCACTCGACCTGTCGTTTGATCTGTATAGATGAGTGGGTTTGCTCCCGTTCCCGTGACCTGCAATGACTTGCCGGACATCGTGCCCACAACTTCAAGTGTATTTTCCGGACTTGCCGTCCCGATACCCACCCGATCATTCGTCCCGTCCACAAAAAGCATATTCGTTTCGTTATCGGTAGCAATGCGGAAGTTCATGGCACTTCCTGCACTATTGAAGATCGCTGTTCCATCCATCGTGAGCCCTCCCGATCCGGTGATTCCTCCTTCAGCATGCACATCATCACTGAATTCAAAGCGCTGGTTTGCCTGTGAGAAGCGGAGCGTCTCGGCGAGGATGTCGTTGCCGAAGGTGAGAACGGCGTCCTTCGCTTCGTTCTTGTAATTGAGTACCAAGCCGCTTTCCGTGCGGATGGATCCGGAGGCAGAGAGCGAAACCGTACCGTTGTTCTGGTTGATGGTGAGCGCACCGGTCATGGTGTCGCCCTCCGCGTTCACGAAATTGCCGGTCACGCCCCCCCCGCTCGTCAGGCTCGTCCAACTATCGCCGTCATATCCCTCAAAATCTGTTCCGGTCCAGCGAAGCGTGCCCGCTCCCGTGCCGGTTCCAAGACCGTAATTGCCGATTTGCAGCGAGCCGCTATTGAACACGGTAAACCCCCCGCCGTTTCCGTTGGCAATGTCGATCAGTGATCCTGTCCCGAGGTTTTGTCCCTGGAACAGGGCTCCCGGAGTTGCGTAGATCGAACGAGTGCCTGTCTGGAAGTTGCTGACATCGGGGACACACGTGCAACCGCTATACGTTCCGGATGCCCCTTCGGAGGTTGTACAAGTGGTGCTCGTCTGGACTTCGCAGCCATTCCCCGCGTCCGGGCCGGATGCGTCGCAGTCGTAGTAGCCACTGCTGCAGGCGCAACTGCCGGACGATCCGTCGCATGCGGCACCGTACACGGCATGCGTGCCGCAGCTGCCGCCGACTTGGATTTCACAGGTTCCGGAGCTGACAGTGAGGTCGCCATTGCAGTCGAGATAGCCGGAACTGCAGGCGCAGCTGCCTTCCGAACCGTTGCACGAGGCGCCGTAGACAGCATATGATGTGCCACCGCCGCAGGTGCCGCCGACATGGATTTCACAGCCATCCACAGCACTGCCGAGGTTGGCATTGCAGTCGAGATAGCTGCTATCGCATTGGACGCTGCACGATGAGCCATAGTTACTGTTATCTTCTCCGGGATAGTTCGTGGATCCTGTGATCACTTCACAAGTGGAATCACCTGCACAGTCCTGATAACCGCTGCGGCAATCACCGCAGGTATAGGCTCCGAATTGATTGGCAGTACATGTCGTTGCGCGCTTCTGGGTGCTGTAACAGCTATCGTCGCGGTTACAGTATGCTGACCCGTTGTTATCGCAGTACGGGGCCGCGCTGTCGAGTGATGAGAAACAGTCGATGATATACCCGCCCCCGATGCCCGAGGTGTACTGCGTATTCGATGTCGCCGAAATCAAAGGAGAGGAAATTGTCGACGTGTCGTAGCATTGCAGAATGCCGCTATCGATACCGCAGATATTCGTCGGACACTGCTGACCCGGGTAACTGCTGCTCGAAGCCGGGCACTCTGCCGGGTCGTTGACGTAGTACGTGGCGAGCGCCGAATACGGAGCAAGCAGCGCAACAATCACGAAGGGTGCAATAACCATTCCTTTGAAGGCCGATGATCGAAATACTGTTGGTATGGGTGTTCGGAGAACAGTGGCCAGATGAGCAAACCAATCACACCATTTTACCGTATTGACCGTTTTACTGCAATTTACATGAGCGGAAGTTGCTCTGGATATTTGCGCCGATGTTGGTGAAGTAATACGCATTATCGGCAACAGGCAATCGCTTGTTCTACGGCGCAGTTGGTCAGGTGCCCTTGTCCGCCACCATCCGACGAGAATTCCCACCACGGACCGAGCACGGTGTTCCCCGAGGACGTCCATCCCTTACAGTCGTTGGCGTCCGCGGTGTAGCCCGGCGGGCCGTTTGCAACCCAGGCATTATCAGTTCCGGAGAACGAACTGATATCCTTCTGCGTCGATTGAACGATCTCGTTGACCTGACACATATGACTCCCTTCGTACTGCGTCCCGCAGAGGTAGTTGCCTGCCTGGTAACCCCTGAATCCTCCACCGACGAAGGAGCCGGACGTGGTTGCCGGGGTGACACCGACGAACACGCCGCCACCGAGATCAAGCGCCGTCCATCCCGATCCGTTGTATCCCTGCAGATCCGAACCGTTCCAGCGGATGGTTCCTGCTCCCGTCCCGGTACCGATGGTGGAACCACTGAGTGTCAGTGTTCCATTGATGAACGTGTCAGCACTGAATTCAAACCGTGTGTTTGGAATGTTGTACTTGAGTGTCTTTGCGAGCAATGCACCAAATTGCAGTGTGACACTGCCACTTTGGGAACTGCCGTTATCGAGTGTCAGTGCTCCTCCACTGCCAAGGAGTGGAATCGCACCGCTTCCTGTCCCCACACTGTGTTGATCGACTGTTTCAGCATTCTGGGCGAACGGAACAGAGTGGATCTGTGAACGATCGACTGAATCATCGTTTGAATCGACATCGAGAAGATCGTAACTCGTGTCGGCATCCCCGACATTCTTCACTTCTACCTGCAAGTAGAGACCCGTGAGCACGTCCTGCGATAGCGTACTGAGATCGGGCAACGATGTTTCCGATCCAAGCACAACGGAGAATGAGCCGTCGCTGTTCGGCGTCAGCGTGTGTTCCTCATACCAGCCGATATACGTACCCGCTGCGATATTGATTGCGCCGGTTCCCGTCAGGTCACCGGATGTGAAATCTGCGCTGTTCCAGTAACTGAAACGGAAGGTGACAGAACTCGTCACGGGATCCCCGGCGCTATCCTGCAGTATGCCTTGGTACACAGAGGTATCCGGAGTCGTAGCCGCCTGCGCGTTTCTGGTGCTCAGCAATGCAATCAGAGCGATGACGGCAAAAATGACGGCTACGATGACCCGGACTATCCGAGCAGTGTTTCCATTCGTTATCGTTCGCACGATAGGAAGTACTGATTCGATATTGCGAATTGTCACACCGAAGGCAAACAACAGAATCAGTGCGACCAGCGCGATCCATTGTGTGTTCTGCGTGCCGCGTTCCGGCGGCATCACGGACCCGGGTTGCGTGGGGGAAGGATAGATCCGCTGTGGAGGGGCAATTCCCGGCAGCATGGATGGAGGCCGTCCCGCATACACCTGAGTTCCTGCGACAGGGTGGGAGACATTTGCCGGAAGAGCTTGCGCAGGATGAACGGTTCCGGACGGAACAGCCGATTCCCCGTTGGCAGGTGCGGCGGGGTGTGGGACTGTCTCCGTATTCGGTCGCGGGATTGAAGAGCGGCTATTCGTGAACGTTCCCGCTCCGCGGTGTCCTCCTGTAGACATTCCTTCGGTGGCTGATAGCGATGTCGTTGACGCGACGGATGCTGACGAAGATGAAGACGGAGACACATTGCTTGCCGTTTTTATCGTGATCCGAAAATCAGAACCGATCAGCGGCTTCCGGGTGTTTGTCAGCTCGTCATTTGATAGCTGGAATGCATTTCCCGTAAGCTGCCCCTCCGCTTCCTGATTCGGAAAAGTTGTCTGTACCCGAAAGGCCACGCCTTCGGCAGCATGCACACGCTGTGCCCCGCCCAAAAACGCCAGACCAGCCGCGCATGCGATGAGGCAGGCGATAATGGAGAACGGCATGCCGCCGGGTTCCGTCGGCTTCCGTTCGGAGTGGAACAGCAGGCGTATCTGTGAGCCCGTATCCATGCGGATAACAGACAAGGTGCGTCCGCTTTGGTGCGCATCCACTTCTGCCCGCAATCGCTTAAGCCGATGGGACGGTGTATCTGCGAAATACAATTTGTTGCGCTGAATTTCTCGGCCGATCGTCGCCGGTGAGAGCTCTACGCCGTGTTCGTGCAACAGAGCCTCGGCAATGCCCTTTTTCCCCATGAGCGGATAGACGCGGCGATACTGCGCGATGAGCTGCACGATTGCGTCGGGTGTCTGTGGTTTCCGTCGTTTTTCCTGCGGTGGTGTCGTCGTGCGATTCTCCAATGTCGTGAGATCATTGGGATCGAATTTGTTGGCCCACCGGTACACGGTCGACGGCGCCACTCCGAAGTGCCCGGCAACCTCACGCAGATTTTTTCCCTGCTGTTCCGCAAACACGAACCATTCCAGGCGCCTGAGCGCGTCGGCGCTCAACCCAAGTTTCTTGAACGGCTGCTGTTCCCCGCCTTCGGATGGGAGTGATTCCGGAATGATAGAGATGTGGATTTTTCTATTCATTTTATATCAAAAACACGATTTTGTCTATGATGCTTCTGAGCCAATCTCCTGTGTTGCAGAGCTTTCTGGGCCTTTACGATATTTTCGCGAAGAAGGCGTCTATTTTTTATTATAGACACCCGATGCCATCCGCATGGTGCAATGCAAGCTGAGCTATTCAGTCTCTTCTCCTTTTGTTGCAAAGGCACATGAGCGCGCACTGCATACGATAGGTGCTTCGATTTAAAGTTTCAGAGCGCGCATGAGTCGCGTACATGCGCACCCGTTGGCTGAGCGGCACGGTACGTGACCTTTTGGTTGAAGCCCAGGCAATGTTTTCGATGATCGGATTTCAGGGAACCGAGGGCAGCACGGTCTGGGCAAAATGATAGTTATTGATAGCTCAACTTGTAGTTGAAACCTGATATTGGATCTTTGGAGAGACATTCAGCAGTCCATTGATAGAGAGCGAGCCCAACTAATGAGTCAGAGAGAATAATGGCAGGGCCCATGTAAGAAAGGGAACCACAAGATATTCCTGCAGGTGGACTAAAGGTTGTGATTTCTGGCTTCTGTGCTCCTGGAACGACTCCAAGTGTAATTAAGATTTTTGTGTGATACACACCATCACTTTCTTTGTTACTGGGTCCTGTGACTTCAACCTGAGCAACAGTTTTTGAATGTGAATTTTCCAAATTTTGAGTCACAGGACCAGTATTACCAATAGCAACATTGCTGTTCTTCACCTCAATAGAAGTTGGCGAGGTGGAGGATCGGCTAATTGCTACAAGAATTCCAATAATTCCAACAATCGTACCCAATGCTGTCCATTGCTTTGTTGTCATTCAATCATAAGAAGACAAACCGGTCGCGTGCCCAAATTGGCTGGGACTGGTGGATGATTTGAGAAAAATAACATTTTTCGAACTGCCTGGTTTCGTCTGCGGGCTACACCGAGGCATCCTCTCAACCGTTCAAAACAAGCCAATCTCGGTGTAGCCCTAGCAAGGGCGGATCCGGATAGTTGGGCAGCCCGGAGATTTTCCAAAACAAGTCTTATTGATGCGATGGTCTGGTGATTTGAAACTCTACAAGCAACGCTAATTATTGCCGTCAAACCAATTTTGCTGTTCATCTGTGAGTTGCCTCCAAAAATCATGCCATGTAGCGGATAGCTCTTCATGGATTTTGTCGTATTTCCATTTTTTCAATGCGATTGTTTTGTATTTGGATCGAGAATAAGAAAGATGAGTCAATGCTTTATTGATTCGTTCATAGTTATTTCCAAGATACACACAATTATTTTCAAGGTGAGATTCTCTCGACAGGTTCCATTCTGGCAGGTAGTCGCTAGCAAGTATTACATCCCATGTCTCACTGCGTTTTAGATTTTGAGAGGGAAAAAAGAAGTCGGTTAATATCCGAGTGTGTAATAGAAAAGATTCGATAGTTGTATTCTGCATCACCCCCAAAAAGCGTTGGGCTATGGGACAGAACCGAGAAGTAATGTTGAACATTTGCCATTCGTACCAAACACTCTTTGCAGCTTCTTTTATCTGATCTGGGGAAGGTTGAAAGATTGCCATAAGGCTATCGTATACTGTGTAAAGCGTTGTCTATACTTATTATGCTGGATGGCAGGCCATATGAGAAGCAGTTAGAACTCTCTACTTTCTCACATGGAGGAAATCGCGCAGTTATGTAGGAAAAGCTTCTTATCGCTGAAGGCACCATTATGCAGAGCTGGTCTCTTTCCCCGTAGATGCTACCTGAGTTGATTGGGATCCTTAACTTCCGCCTTTTTTCCTCGCACACCAAAGGCACCATGACCCATTATTCTTAACACTTGAGGCCGTTGTCATCCACTCATGTCCCTCCGCGCACCTCCACCGTAGCCTTGTATTAGCATCGATATACTCCTCCGACAGGCACTTGCCTCCTCGGGACTTCGCCAATTTCTGCATTTCCTCAATGGATCCTCTTCGTTTGTCAGCAGATCGCTTATTGCCACACTTGGGACACCAGGAACTTTGCATAATGCTACTCGGAACAGCCTCCCACTCATGCCCCTCTGCGCACATCCAACGGAGCTTTGTGTGATTGTTCACATACTCCTTCGAAAGACACTTGCCTCCTCGGGACTTCGCCAATTTCTGCATTTCCTCAATTGATAACGGGGCCTTTCCTGCACACTTGGGACACCAGGAACTTTGCATAATGCTACTCGGAACAGCCTCCCACTCATGCCCCTCTGCGCACATCCAACGGAGCTTTGTGTGATTGTTCACATATTCCTTCGAAAGACACTTGCCTCCTCGGGACCGCGCCAACTCTTGTAATTCTCTCATTCGAGCTATCGCTATTGGAATCCTATATACACGATTAATATCAATGTTCTTTTTCTCAGCAGCGAGAGGTATGGTTACCCCTCTTGCTTTGCATTCCTTGATAATAAAGCTCTGAACTTTATCAAGTGGAAAATTCTGACTTCCAATCTGCGGAATCTCTATCATCACAACACCCCTATTTCGACATATCCGCCTCTTCAATCTATCATCACGAACCCTTTTTTTGTAAGAGTTTGAGTTAGTATGGAAAAAACTGATCTGCCTATAGTGTTGTGTACCTTGGTGCTCAAAAGCTAAGCCTAAACTTTCGCAATAACCATCCAATTGCAGAAGAAAGCCTTCCTTGTTGCGTAACCATTTCGGGAAGACTGCAGGAAAAGACTTATTAAATATCTGCTCAAAATATTCACGACATATACGTTCTCCCAGTGATGACGAGCATATGGGGCACCATGACCCTTTATCCTTAACGTTTGAGGCCGTTGCCTCCCACTTATGCCCTTCTGCACACCTCCAACGGAGCTTTGTACCACTGTTCATATACTCCTCCGACAGGCACTTGCCTCCTCGGGACTTTGCCAGTTTCTGCATTTCCTCGATGGATCCTCTTCGTTCATCAGCAGATCGTTTATAGTAACACTGGGAGCACCAGCATCCACTCTGAATATTATCTGGTGATGTCTCCCACTCATGCCCTTCTGCACACCTCCAACGGAGCTTTGCTTTTTTGTTCACATATTCCTTCGAAAGACACTTGCCTCCTCTGGATTTCGCCAGTTTTTGCATTTCCTCAATGGATCCTCTTCGTTTATCAGCAGTTCGCTTATGGCCACACTCGGGGCACCATGACCCATGATTCTTAATGTGTGCGGTCGTTGCCTCCCACTCATGCCCCTCCGCACACTGCCAGCGGAGCTTTGAATAGCTGTTTACACACTTTTTTGAGAGACATTTACCTCCCCGTTTTTCAGCTATCTCTCGCATCCTCTCTATTGAATAAGAATGAAACCCTGCACAATAAGGACACCATTGTCCCTGCTGGATATTCGCTGAAATAGCCTCCCACTTGTGCTCCTCTGCGCATTGCCAACGGAGCTTTGAATGGCTGTTGATATAATGCCTTGAGAGACATTTACCTCCCCGTTTCTTAGCCATCTCTCGCATTTCCTTTATTGATTGACGAGACATCACAGTTTTCATCGTATCATAGATATTGTTTCCCCCTGTTTACTTTAGAGGTTTATTGGAAATTTTGATTGGTTTTGAAGCTGTTTTAGGTGATGTAGTGAATCAGGTATAATTATCTTAATGTATAAGGTGTTCTCAGTGTATCTGCCCATTGCTGCGATTTTTCTTCTGTTGTTCGCGACTGGAGTATTAGCTGTCTATAATTGGAATACTAAGATTTACAGCCTTCTGCTTACTGGTTTATTTGTCGGCACAGCAACAGCTTTTGTCACAATAGTTGTTGGCTTAAAGGAGGATGTAATAGAACGGTCTTTCATTACGTATGTAGTTATGAATGAGAACCAGCATTTGCCAATCTTTGGCATAAATCATGATAATTCTCTTAATAACAGACTCTCTCAGCTAATGACTTGGGGTAATCCAACACGTAAAGATGCGAGTGGCGCATCGATTAGCACGATCAAGTTACCTGTGAATTTTGGTGAATCCATTTCTTACGGTGGCGAACTTATTCAGTACGCAATTTTACGCTTAATTCAAGAAATGCATCAAAAGAGCGAAGGTTCCTCCATGACAGTAGAGGGGTCAGGAGTGGTTATTATTGATCCGCTCATTCAACGTCCGATATATCCACCCGAAAAAAAGAGGTATGTAAAAAAGGATTTGGATTATGTTTTAAAGCAAAATCGTTTTTCAAATAGTGAATTGGAAGACTCTTTTTGGGAAAACCTTCCTTTAATCCTGCCTAAGGATACAAATATTGGAATGATTCATATTCCAACGTCGCCAGAGACAGGGGCAGATATTTATAAACTTATACTTACAAAACCACATTATTTTAATATTGAATTCACTATTCAGTCGAGCATTCAGCCAAGTCAGGGGGCTATTCCGCGAGGTTTAGATTTGCCAAGCGATTTGGTTAAGCTAAGTAGGGCATATTATTTTGTTGTTGATTGTAAGGCAATTCTTCCCTCAATTACTGCAGAAAATTCTGAACGTGATAATTACAGAAAATGGATTGAATGGATGTTTTTAGAGATGCAAAAACGATTGTCTTAACTACATGCTTTGTTTATGCAATTTCTTGATTATGTGAATAGGTTGACTAACGAAACATTCAGCCCCTTTGCGATTTTCTCCATTGTGCTCAACCGCATATCACGAGGATTCTTGCCTTCATATTCTTGATAGTACTTGTACTTAATCCCCGCTCTCTTTGCGACTTCTTCCTGCGTTAACCCACGTTCCAAGCGTAGTTCTTTTATGCGTTTTGCCAGTTTTCTTACAGTTGCTGAAGACACCCCGAAAGTATGGGGTTCTTCAATTTGGCTTTACACCCCGATATATTGGGGTGTATAATACTTAGGTGACAATAACACAAATACTTCTCTATATTTACATGCTTTTTGGCTTCTCGTTTAACACAATCCAGCCTCGTGAGTTGGATAATACGACATGCTCTTATGTGCGTTATGTTGATGTGGTGGCTCCATGCTTTGGTGGCGGCGATTTCGGCGGACGTGGCGCTGGTGGTACATGGAATCCAGCCGCGTAGCTCGTCCCTTGTGTGGTACTCAATTTTCTTTTTTGGGACAGTCCTGAGTAATCACAACAAGATCAAGGTGGAGACGAGTGACCAGTGGAACGAGTACTACCTTGATCGTTGTGATAGGCTTTTTATGTCCCAAAAATGAACACGAAATATACTCTTGCATAAAATATACGAACGAAGTGAAGTTTTTCTTTTACTGAAGCGAAAAAAACACAAGAATTTTCATGTCCTAGGTAACCGCCCCAGCGGTTACCACTTTTTGTACCATCCAGCGCAAAGGAAATAAATGCATAGAATGCAGTGTCGGTGGCGCAGAAGCCCTCGACACATCGGCAATCTGAGAACACGCATGGCGATGCCGGCTCCGCCGGCGAGCCTGCTCAGCTGCGGTGTGGCAAAGCAATGCCACACCATCAATCCAATCAAAATATTGAACAAAATATCAAGGAGAAGCCAAATATCGCGCTTCTTCATTTTGGATTGGATTATCTGGTGTTGCTCGTTGGTATCGACCAGAAAAATGCTGCATCTCTTCGTTTGCTCAGTGCAGTCTTCAACCTTCCTCATAATGATACGAATGCTGATGAACATCGAAATTTTGTTTGGGCAGATACAGATGAAGAAGTTACATTTCGTTTCAGTAAGTATCAGCATGATGAGGTCGTGTATGTATATCGGGGAGAAGATCATCTCTTCTCCATACAGAAAATCGGAAAGAACAGCACGATGCCGCCATCAGTGAAGAAGAAATACTGGTATCGCATTAGCTTCTACAGTTGGTTTTTCGGTTTGGCGCGTTTGGGGGAAATCGATGTGCATGATTATTGGGGCATTTTTCTTCGAGATATTGAGTCGGGTTTCATCGTTCATTCGGTTTCCCGCATCGATATTTGTGCTGATTTGGGAAATATTTCCGTCAGCCGAGTGCAACGAGGAATTGTTCGGCTGAGCGAACGAAGTAAGAAGCTTTCAAAACTCAATATTGATCCTGTGACGCTGGAGCCTGAAACCGTGTATTTCGGAGAAAGATCAAATCACTGGAAGGCAAGAATTTATAACAAGCTGGTAGAAGCAGAGAGAAAAGGGAAAGAACGGCTCTATCCTGAATATTGGTTCTGCGATTTCGTCACTCGGCTTGAGGTAGAGCTACATAGCCGTTCCTGCCAGACGTATTCCATAAATCTGAAGTCGGTAATGAGCCTTGAGCATTTGTTAATGGTTTTTCGTGCTCACCTCAAGAACAAGGCGGCTTCATGGCGCATTCTTCGGTTTATTGAGGAGAAACTGAAAGAGCGTGGTTACAAGGCTCTCCCTCCACAAAGGGAAAAATTTGAGTACGATCAAATCTCAGAAAGTAAGTTTTTCAAAGCTACGTTCAGGAAAACTTTGGCCTGTGCGAAGCGTTACGGAATAGACATTAATACGATTCTCAGCTGGATTCGTGAGATGGTCGAAGATTCACCGCAATCCTATGTTTGAGCAGAATGCCCCCATCAGTCGGCAACTGCTTGATGAGTTTCGTGCGATTCTGAGAGAAGAATATGGCTTGGAGCCATCCGAAGCCGAAGCGCGTGAAATGGCAGAAAACATCCTGCGTCATTACAGGACAGCGGAACGACTTTTGAACCGTTTGCCGTGATACACTCCTGCTCCTATGCCGAATGCAATCATCTTCTCCCGGGTATCCACCAAGGAACAAGCCGATGAGGGATACTCTCTACAGTCACAGGTTAAGTTGTTGCAGGAATATGCAGAAAAGAAACAGATGGACGTTGTGCAACGCTACATCATCCCCGAATCGGCACGGGGTAAGCAGGAACGGAAGTTATTCAATGCAATGCTGGCAGACTTGAGAAAGTCAAAGGCGACAATCTTGTTGTGTGAAAAAGTTGATCGCATTACGCGGAATTTTAAGGATGCAGTCTTGCTTAATGACTGGCTGGAGGAAAATGAGGAGAGGCAGATTCATTTCGTAAAGCAGAGTTTGGTTATTCATAAACAATCCAAGTCAAACGAAAAATTTCAGTGGGATATTCATCTGGTGCTTGCTCGGCAATACAGTAATAACTTGTCCGAAGAAGCGTCCAAGGGGCTCTTGCAGAAGGCAGAGGAAGGTTGGTGTCCTGCAAGTCAGAAGAAGGGGTATGTCACCGTAGGGGTCGCTGGCAAGAAGGTGTGGCGCGTGGATGAATCAGAGGCGTCTGAGGCTCCGTTTATCCGTCGAGCCTTCCAGCTTTACGAAACGGGGGAACATACGCTCCTGAGCCTTTGTAAACAGCTCTACGACGAAGGCTGGAAGACAGCGGCTAGCAGAAGGCAGGGGAAAACCACCCTCCACGGGATTCTGACGGATTGTTTCTACTGCGGAGAGTTCAAGTGGAAAGGGAAACACTACGCAAACGCAAAGCATGAAGCTCTTGTTTCAAAGGAGCTGTTTTATGACGTACAAGAAAAGCTGAGCCGCAAGGTCACGGGGAAGTACCGCAAGAATGATTTTCTGTTCAAGGGTATGTGCCAGTGTGGTGAATGCGGACGTTCAGTTGTGGGTCAGAAACAGAAGGGGCATTCGTACTACGCCTGTACGAGATTCAGGACGAATTGCAGTCAGCATAAATACTTGAGAGAGGAGCTTTTGGATAAAAAGGTATTGAAGCTGCTGAAAAGTTTGCAGTGTACGGATTCTAGAATGCTTGAATGGGTGCGAAAGGCATTAAAGGAAAATCACTCGCATGAGATAGAGTCGAGGGAAAAACAGGTTGCTTTGCTTCGCCAGCAGTTAGACCGGCAACAGAAACGAATTGATACACTCTATGACGACAAAGTGGATGGCAAGATTTCCGAAGAGTTCTACAAGCGCAAGTATCCTGAATTTGATAGTGAATTGCAGAGAATAAAAAGAGACATTCACAAATTGGATGAGGCAAACAAGAAATACCTGAACCTCGGCTCGGCCATTTTTGAACTGGCTCAGGCAAGCGCAAAAGTCTATGAATCATGCGAAACCGACGCCGAAAAGCGCGAACTGCTCAATACGGTATTTTCGAACCTCAAAGTGAAAGACGGGAATGTGCTTCCAGACTACAAAAACGGATTGCAGCTTGTTGCTGCAAGAGCCAAAAACAATGATTGGCTGGGGAGGAGGGATTCGAACCCCCGAATGCCTGCTCCAGAGGCAGGTGCCTTACCACTTGGCGACTCCCCAACGGTCAGCGCCCATGGTAGCGAAAAGTATGAGTGGTTGCACAAGAAAGGATCGGGATTCACTCGATCGGAGACCAAGGCATCACTTCTGAAGTTCACTGCGTCGGTACAACAACAGTGATTTCTTGCAGGTGGGTACTGAGCAGGTTCTCCAACTCAAGCAGTATTTTGAAGAGGGCAGAAACCCAGTAGCGTGCGGAATAAATGAGCAACATAAAAATGACCAATAGAAACACCCTACGAGTAAATTCGTTCATAATTTCTCGAAGCCCAAGCATCTGCGCGATGCGATGAAGATGATATCGCAGACGCCAGTGACCTCCGCGGAAACCATAAGATGATCCTTGGATGACTGTAGTGATCTCATCCGGTCCTATCAAACGCATATTTACGGATGCTGCATAATCCTTGGCAGTTTTGCTGAATGGCAGCGTGGAAATGAACACACTTTCCTTCGTATTTTCCTGCAGCATCGCTCCTCCAAGAGCGCGCACCTGTTCAATGGGCATGTAACCATGGCGACCGCCCCCCTCTCTCCAATGCTTGCACTGTCCGACAACAGTGTCGCCGTTGTGTTCCGCGCGGATGTCCACTCCGCCATCCGCGCGAAAAGAACCGCGCTTCTTGCTGACGAAGATGTTTCTGTATCCCAATAATTTCAAGAGATACACCGAGAAGTATTCAAATGCTTCTGCAGAGAGTGTTCCCACCTCCTCGAGAGTGTGGAATTCCCGGACAAATTGACCGTCCTTGTAGGTGATCATAGGAATGTTTGTATACCATAATTATAGCAATTATCGTGTGATATATCCATTAGGGTGACCTTCAAGATTGCGCCCCCATTCCCGGATACTTCTCCGCCACCCTCCGGGCGATTTCATCCTGAATGAGTTTGATTCTTCGGTGCTTCACCGCATCGCGCCAATCCACGCACTCGCTGAAGTCGAAGACAGCGAAACTCTCCTTTGCCCTACTCAAGATGCGTTTGCTGACATTCTCATCCGATCCCCCCACTTGCTTGACATCAATGTTCGTCGTGAGGAACGTGCCGAATCTCCCCACCTCGTAGCGCTGCTCGATGAGCCGCCGGATCACATCGAGGTGGGCAGGGGAGCTGCCGCCGTCGAGATCGTCCACGAAGACGATCGGCGCGCGCGCAAGGGCATCCAACGCTTCCTTCCGTGTCTCCCTCCGGTCGAAGAGTTCGCAGAGGTCCTTGAAGCCGAGATAGAGCATATCGGTAGGTTGATCCCTATTCTCGAGAATCCGCTTCATGATCACATCGATGCGCTGCTGGAAGAGCTCCACGGGATTGATATCTTCTTTGATGCCGGTTCTTGTGATCGTGATCCTCTTCACACCGGGCGTGTCATGGTGCTTCTCCATCAGCTGATCGAATTCGCGCAGGAAAGTTCCGATGAGGCTCCTGACGCTGCGCATGACGCCCTCGAGACGCGTAGCCAGCTGAGCTTCGACGGACCGTCCAAAGGCGGCCATGATGTGCGTCTTGCCCACGCCTGGCGGACCATGGAGGTAGGCGCCGACGGTCGGTCGCAGGGGATCGCCGCCCTGAGTGACGAGCTCGTGACCCTCGAGGATCATGTTGAAGAACTCGATGGCGTGTAATTGCTGCGGTTGCGGGTTAATGATCTTTCCCGGGGGATGTTCGAGGAGCTGACGCAGCGGTTCCGTTTCAATGTGTTTCAGATCGATCATCTCCGTTCCGAGTTCACAGTGTCGGTATCCTTCGGGGATGCGGCAGTGCACCTGCAGTCCTGCGTACATCTTCTGCGTGATCTCGCATGCTACATCTTGCGGCGTGCACAGCCGCGCCGCGAGACGGTCCACGAAGGAGAGAGCAGTGCCCTTCTCCGAAGAAGCCGTTGGGGACGACGGGGTTTCCGGCATGGAGGCAGGAGGGGCATTGTCCCGCGCACCGGCGCAGTTGGCAATGGTGATTGCTCACCCCAGATCGCTCTTTCCGTTCATGTCATGAACGTGACAGCCGCTTGCGCTCCGGGGTCCGGAGGAAGTTCTTCTTCGATACGACGGAGCGCCCCAGGCGTCTCTCCAGCTTCTGCCGTGCCTCCCCCGCGATGCCTCCACCGGCCTTGGCATCGGATTGGAGCTTCGGCATGCCTCGCGAATCTTCGGTTCGGTGAATCTCCGTCGTCCGCGTTCGCCGAGCATGGTGAAAATCAGCTCGAGGTCATCCATGTGATCACGCAGGTGTTCCCGCTTCAACCCCTTGAGTTTCTTGTAGTCGTGCGGCGTGACGCCGAAGGTCGCCTTCGAGATCTCCGCCGTGAGGATCTCATAATCCCGCCGCGCCGCCGCGCCGCGATTCTTCCATTCGCCAGTCAGCTCCTCGCGGATGGCGATGCCGCGCATGCGCTTCCCGATCCAGTCGTCGCTGTATCCTTTCAGCTTGTAGAGCATCCGCGTCCGCCTGGTCGCGAGTTCCGGATTTTCGATCTCCTGCACCCGCTCGTAGCCCACCTTGGCCAGCCATCGTTTGAAAGGTTCAGCTTTGGGGGAGGGGATGGACTGGACGATGCGAAAAATTCCTTCGGTGTTTGCGCAATCAGTTTCGCGCATCTTTCCGTCTGGGGCTTCCAATTTCAACTGTCGACAAACTGTCGATGGTTCAAAGCCATCTTCATTCTGCACGCGAATTTTCATCTTGTACCAGTAGTCATTGGGGTTTGTGCTTTCTGTGAGTGCTGCGATGACATCCACGATCGAGAACCACCATGCTCCATGGTGGAGCTTCCTTCGGATTTGCCTGCCTTTGAAGAGGGCAATCTTGGTAGTGTCCATAAGATAGAGGGGGTGCATGCACGGAGTGCACGAGTGTTCACCTTCCTACGCAAGATCTTCCTTTACCTTCCCCATCTTCCTCTCCATCCACTTCCATCAGTCACCATGCGAGCTTCAGTGGTCATCGCAGCAGCACTTTCCCGCTCGGCAGGAGGAGGCCGATGCGTTTGCCGTCTTTCGTGGACACGATGCGGTCCTGGAGGACGACCTGCTCCGGCCGGAAGGTGAGCTGGCCGAGGAGACCCACGAGGGTAAAGTGCGGGTCGTGTTCCACCTGCGCGTTGCCGTTGCCGATGTACCCCTTCCCGTCGGAGGCGATGCCGATGAACTCGTCGCCGGATCGGTACCTGCGCACCTTGCCCGTCTCACTGTTCATGCCTACGAGCGATCCGATCGTTATGTACTCTTCATTGTCGAAGTACTCGGCGTAGTCCGCGCCGTCCGTCAGGTAGCCGTTCTTGGAATTGATCTTCTCAGAAGCATGCTGGACGTCGAACACGTAGTCCGGTCCCGTCGTCCCGATGCCCACCCTCCCGGTGGTCTGATCCGTGTAGATCAGCGGAGCTGCTCCCGTCCCCGTGATTTGCAGTGACCGGCCGGACATGGTACCCACCACCTCGAGCTTGTTTTCGGGGACAATGGTCCCGATACCGACGTTGCCGCCGCCATATGCAATCAACACATTTTGATTGTAATTTGACTCCAACCATAATGGTCCATCAATAACGCTAATATCATCTGCCCTATAAAATCTTGCCGTTGGACTCGTTGCAGCACCAATTTGCAGAGTTTTAGTATTGTTTTCATACGTCCCATAAACATGTAAAGGCGCCCCTGGCGCCGCCGTCCCGATTCCCACCCGCTTGTTCGTCGCATCGTAGACCAAGCCCTTCGTATCCACGATGAGCGTATTGCCCGTCGCCGTCCCCGGCCTCGGTGCGATGACGAGTGCGCCGGAGGTGCTGATGCCATTCTGAGCGA
>JAQTSK010000071.1 GCA_028711345.1 Candidatus Peribacteraceae bacterium | reverse complement strand
CTATCGCCAGTTTTCTCGCCGCTTCCCTCACCTTGTCATTCTCCGCCGCATCCGATCCGAAGAGCGGCAGGACTGCGCACTGGATAGGTGCGATGTTCGGCGGCAGGACGACCCCGTCGTCATCGCCGTGGGTCATGAAGACCGCGCCGAGGACGCGGGTGGAGAGCCCCCACGAGTCGTAGAAGGGGACCGTTATTTCTTCCTTTTCATTGAGGAAGCTCACGAGCGGCTTGCCCTCCGAGCCCTTCAGGAACGCTTGTGAAAGCATGTGGCTCGTTCCCATCTGGAGCGCCTTGCCGTCCTGCATCATCCCTTCGATGGCGTACGTCGCGATGCCGCCGGGGAAGCGTTCGTGCTCGGGCTTTTCTCCTCTGATTACCGGAATTGCGAGGATGTCCTCGGAGAGCGCAGCGTAGAGATCGAGGATCTTCAGTGTGAATTCCCTGCAGTCCTGCTCAGTTGCAAAGAGACAGTGTCCTTCCTGCCAGTGGAATTCCGTCGTTCGGAGGAAGGCGCGCGGCCGCTTCTCCCAGCGCATCACCGAACACCATTGATTCACGAGGAGTGGAAGGTCTCGGTGACTCTGTACGCGTCCGCCACGGCTGTACCAGTCGACGAACAATGTTTCCGACGTCGGGCGCACGGCATACGGTTCGGGCAATTTGGCTCCTCCGGCATGTGTGACGACCGCCACTTCCGGTGCGAACCCGTCCACATGCTCCTTCTCCCGCTCGAAGAAATTCTGCGGGATGAGCATCGGGAGCATGATGTTCTCTACCCCCAGAGCTCTGATCTTCCGATCAAAGATTCTGCGGACATTGCCCCAGAGCTTCGTTGCGAGCGGCGAGAACGTGATGCAGCCCGTGACGGGGGATTCGTCGTACAGGTCCGGTGCGACCGAGAGGATGTCCTGATACCACTGCGGGAAATTCTGAGCGCGGGGGGTGATGCGGGCGGGAGCCATAAGTGGCTTGTAGCTTATAGCTATTGGCTATTGGCTTCTAGGCAATCTTTGGGGCGCGCATGGTATCGATAAAAAGCGCTTTCATCATGAGACGAATCTTCGTATACTCCCGCTGTTCTTTTTTCTCACAGAAGCTACTAGCTACTAGCTACCAGCTAACTTCCATATCCTCGGTAGCTCCCACTTCGCCTGTGGGCTTCGCGGGGCAGGCAGCGGTACGATCAGGGCGCTTCATTCTCATCATCGTTTCATCTTCATCTATTCCTCGGTAGCTCAGCGGTAGAGCAGGGCGCTGTTAACGCCAAGGTCGCTGGTTCGATCCCAGCCCGAGGAGCCATGAACCATTCGCCCTCCGGGCTCAGGTTCATGGCAACGCCATCATGTTCGTATTTGCAGTATGTGCGAATGGTTCATGCCGTGATACCCGAGCCGCAGCGAGTGGTTCACGGCTATACTCCACTTATGCATTTCTGGTACGCCTACGTTCTTCGAAGTATAAAAGATCGCAACTTTTACATTGGAAGTACCAATGACATAAAGCGACGATTGCATGAACATCAACAAGGGAAAAATACGTCAACCGCAAAGCGACTCCCCATTGATCTGGTCTATTTTGAAGCACATCGTTCCAAGGAAGATGCACTGCGGCGGGAACAATATTTCAAGACGACGAAAGGGAAAACAACACTTCGGCAGATGCTGAGGAGTGCTCTGGCAGAGGATCATTTGTCATGAGCAATGTTTGAGGTGAGGCACCATACTGAGGAGCACCTGAGGCAGAAAAACCCCCAGAATCTGGAGCTATATTAGATGAACCAGAGTTGGAATTGTTTTGATATGATAGCAGCGTGGATTCCACTGACTCATCTGACAAAGACTGGAAGCAAGTAACACTTGATATTGAACGAGATTGGAGAAATCCACTTTGCTATTACTGTGGTACCCCCGCTGTCTCTAAAGAGCATTTGCCACCCGATAATTTATACGCGTGTGTGCAGCGAAACTTGCCCATGCTGACAGTCCCCGCTTGCATAAACCACAATAATGCTTACTCGCAGTTAGACGATCAATTCCGAAGTATCATAGCCAGCTATTGTGCGCCGAGCAGTTCGGCAGCTATGGCACTTCTTAATAGCAAAGTTGTAAGAGCGAATGCTCGCAATCCAAAATTCACGAAAGCGATTTATGACGAAGTGGAGACGGCCGACCTATGGACGCTGAGAGGAATCTACGGAGGAATACGCAAGATCAGATTCACCTTTACTCCAGGTGAGCGGGCATGCCTGCTCAATATGTATGATCGGCTGACACGTAGTATTTACTGGCAAAGTAATGGCATGCCAACAACGAATTTAAAGATAAAGTTACTCGATAACCAGTTGCCATGGGATCGTGATTTCATTCAACAGTGCATGCAAGGATTTAAGCTTGCGCCACTCTCAGCAGTGGGACACTCAGATGTATTTAAACTGAAAGTGATCGGTGTTGGTAGCAAGGCTGAAGCACTAGTAATCTGGACTTGTTTTTTCGACAAGCTCTCCATGGTAAGCTTGGCCATGTCGCCTGAGGTGGTAAAGCATTGGCGGTATCTGTAAGGAGACTATGTTCATTCGAACGGCTTGACCCACATCAGACCTTTCATTTCGTATGGCTCCCCGCCCCCATCAGCCCGGGGTGTTGCGCAGCAAGCTTGAGAATTGTCCTGAGCTCTTTCAGGTTCAGCTCTTTGGCATGAATGTGTTGAGTTGCTTTTGATCATGGCCAGCCATCAAGCTACCATCTTTTTTGCCTTCCCCTTCTCCTCCCCATGAACTTCCGTGCCGCTTCACAGGTCATCTTGGGTGTACTCGCCGCGTTTTTTTTGCAGCGGTTATCCTCCCTCATGGCCTCGTTCGTTGTGTTATCCGCCACCGGACAAGTGCCGCTTCACTGGAAATCGCTGTTCCATGAGCACCTCAGCCCCACTCTTCCTGCGATCATCTTCGATCTTTCGACAACAGCCTTGTTGGTGATCGTTATCCTGGGATTGGTATTGTTCCTCCTCTGCAATGCGGGATTGATGGTGTGGACCAGGCGAAAGGATCCGGTCTTCATGCGGGGGGTGCAAATCGGGTTCGTCTTCGCGCTTCTGCCTCTCTTCACCCTCGGGCAGATATTTCTCGTACAGGTGGGGTTGCACCGACTGTCATCGGAAATCAGTCGGCGGGATGCTGCCGGGGAGGAAGTGTCGCGGCAAGCCGAAGCAGGTGATTGCGATTCGCTCGATCCTGCCGAACAGCCCGGTTGCTTTTCCAGGCTCGCAGCTGCGCGGAAAGACCCGGAAATCTGCACACGCATCGGATCCGGTGGCGGCATGGATCAATTTCAGCGTGATTTTTGTTTGTCTGATGTGGCACTGGCCGCGCCAAACCCTGATTTCTGCCATCGGATCCAACGGGCTTCTCTGGCGGCTACATGTGTCCGGAAAACGCTGAAATCATTGAACGGACAAAACGGGGAGCATCCAGCGGGGCTCTCGCATGGCGAAATATGCGATCGGTTCCAGCCCAAAAGCGGCATCGAGGAAAACGATCAGGCAGCGTGCTATCGTGAGGTTGCGGTCTACGAGAGAAATCCGGCCATCTGCGAAAGGATACAATCTCCGACTCTGCGGGCGGAATGCGCCGGCGTTGTGGCTGCCCGGACTTCCGGCAGAGGCGATTCGCAGCCGGCCATCTCAGGTGCTTCCGCGCCGTCTGTTGTTTCCGGCGGGCAAGGATCAAGCGAGTCCTTTTCCGCTGCCCCTTTGCCACAAGGCATCCCGTTCAGCTCCGCATATTTTACCCTTTCACTTGTAGTTCCTTCCGGCTTTGAAGTTCGCGATCAGCAGAACTCCATCCGCATCGCCAAGGCTCCCTTTACGGATCGGGACATCGGCGATGATAACGCGTTCTTCGGACTCACGCGGTACAGTCAGTACAACACGCAGGAGACCGAAAATGCCCGCTATAGGAAACTTCTCAAGAATCTGAAGGAATCTACGATTGTGATCGACGGAAGTACATTCCCCACGTTGAGCGGGGAGGACTGGGGGCGTTTCGCAGGATCCAGTGCCGGCAAGGTATTCGTCGTATTCTTCCCGAAATCCTGGCTCGAGATTATCGAGCGTCCGGCGAATGCAGATCAGTCGTTCGATCCGCTCACCCTTGGTCGTGAACTTCTTGCCACAATGCGCTTCTCCAAGTAGTCATCAGCATGAAAAAGATCTGAGCCTGTTCGGAAAACACCAAGCTGCGGATCCGGATCTCACTTCGTTGTACCGCCGCCTTCCGCCAATCCCGGATTTTCTTCGGCTGCCTTCAACACATCTTTCAGACTCTCAAGATTCAGATCACTCACTGTTTTCAAGCTGATGCAGCTCTTGCCGACTCGCACATTGCCCAAATCGTTCTTGTGCGTCTCGACGATGTACTTGCCGTTCACGACCGCACAAACATACAAGCTGACAGAGTTCTTCCGGCTGGCGAGTCCTATGGTGGGCCATTCGATCATCTCCTTCTTGTAGTTCTTGTACGGAAAAGAGCCGTAGCCGAGCATGTTTGTGGCGAAGTACGGCTTGAGAGACGGCGCTGTTCTTTGGATGAACTCATGCAGGAATTCCATGGTTTCTCGCTGCTCATCCGGAACGGACCGAAGGTAATCCTTTACCGTTTTTGCCTTTGTTGCCTTGAACATGTTCATATCGCTACGGAATGGAAATTCATCGTACTGTGGTGCGCGTTTCGTTGTAATAATGACGAACCATTCTCACGCCGCTCGCTTCCCCTCATACACGTTCTTCAGGGTCGCGAGGTCGACCTTCTTCATCTTCAGAAACGCCTGCGTGACGCGATTGATCAGCTCCCGATCATGACCGTTCATCATTTCGTCCAAGTCCACGGGTGAGATCTGCCACGAGAGACCGTACTTGTCCTTCAGCCATCCGCACTGTTCGGCCTCGGGTACGGCGGAGAGTCTGTCCCAGTAATAGTCGATTTCTTTCTGATCCTTGCAGCGCACCAGCAGCGAGACGGCTTCGTTGAAACCGAATGAGTGCATGTGGCCGCTGTCCATGGCGACGAACCACTGACCTTCCAGCATGAACTCGGCGAACATGAGTTTGGCGGCCTTCTCCGGCGCGGCGCCGGGCGGGTAGGGTGCCGATACCCCCCGCTTGGATCCCCTGAACACCGACACGTAGAAATCGATGGCTTCGTCGGCTTTCCCCGTGATATCGCCCGTGAACATCAGTGAAGGAATGATGAACGGTCGCGGCTCGCCCTCAGGCTTGGTGAGGATCAGCTGCCACGTGAGACCGTATCTGTCCTGTATCCAGCCGTAATGATCGCTGAACGGATACGTGTCGAGCGGCATCAGCGGCGTGCCGCCGTCGGAGAGTGTGGTCCACAGAGCGTCCAGATGTTCCCGAGCCTGAGCGTCGCGGGACGGGTCGAAGTTCAGCATGAACGACACCGACGGGTTGAACCGGAAGAGCGGTCCGGCGCTGATGGCCATGTATTCGAAGCCGCGCAGCGTGAAGGACACGATGTCACAGTCACCGGATGGGGTGTTCTGCAGTGTCGTGACGTTCGTTACGGTCGAATCTTTGCCGAACGCAGACACGTAGAACGCCGCAGCTTCCTTGGCCTCCTTGTCGAACCAGAGATGTGGAACGATTTTCTGCATAAGTGCGGATACCGTCAGCAGAGACGTGGGAAGAGAGCGCGGTATTTCATTGGATGTGGCGGTGATGCGTACGAATCGCTTGAATCGTGTCGATCGAACAGAGATACCGGTTTGTTCGATATTCAGATTTTCAACCCACCACGGAACCCCCTTGCGGCATAGTAAGACTCCGCACCGTTGTGATACACGAATACATGCTGAAAACGTCGATCGCCAAAGAGGGCCCCACCGGATTCTCTGATGTCGGATGGAGTCGATATCCAGCTAGATGTTTTCAGATCGAATTCATCCAGTGTCTGCAACTCCCGGTACTGCTCTTCCGTCAACAGCTTGATCCCCATAGCGACGGCCATATCAACGGCGTTATTCTTCGGCTTGTGTTCTTTTCTGGAATCCAGCGCTGCGCGGTCGTAACAAAGGCTCCTGCGTCCTTTGGGACTTTCGGCTGCACAATCGAAGAACGTGTATTCGCCTGTCTTCGCATCGATGTCGACAACGTCCGGCTCACCGCCGGTTCTTTCCATTTGTTCGAGTGACCACACTGCTGCAGGTGCCGCTTCCAGCGTTGCCTGTACGTCCTCCCATACGAGAGCTGTATGACGATTCATGTTGTTCTCAAAACGGGATTGCAGCGTCCGGAGTAGTTTTTCGGATTGTTCCGGTGACAGTTTTCTCTGGTTGCTACGAATGTTGTTCATACTGATCCAAGACGGAACGGTGCAACAAACGTTTCATCTCACGTTGTGGTTGCGGCATCACTGGAGTTTGAGAAATTCTCCGTTCACACGATGAAGGCGGACGTGTGGGGTTTGCAGATCCCCGTCGTTTCCATTGATGATTTGATTGCGATGAAGCGACAATCTGATCGGGAAAAAGATGTACAGGATGTCGTCGCCCTTCTAGAATTGAAAGGCTTGTGAAAGGCAAAGAACGCCGCACATCGGGCTTTGAAAAAGAACATCTTCGACTGATGAAGTATGCATCGGTGGAAAGCAAGTTCCATGCGCTGACGGAAATGGCGGCATTTGCAAAAGAAGCCCGGAAGAGTTGTGAAAAGCGGGGTGCAAAGGTTTTGCCCATGTAACCGGTCGCGGTATCCGAGGTCACTCCTTCCACCGCACATTCGGATACGTCTTCAGAGAGTATTCATAGACCCAGCGGTTTTTACCGTAACTGTTGGGATACAGGTGGACATCTTTCCCCATGCAGGCGGCGGCGATGGCGACGTGCAGGCGGTTGGTATGGACTTCCCGTTTGGCTGCGATGATTCGAAGGAAATTGTTGATCGGTGTGCTGACGGTCCCTTGCAGCGATATGTCCGTATTGTCCGGCGGCAATCCTCTGTCCGTCCGTTCGAGGTCCGTCCGGAATGCATGGAGAGTCCCCTCACCAGGGGTCTTGGTAAAGGGTGAGTAGTCAAGATCCAATGCGAGATCGTGTGACAGGAACAGTTGTTCGTTCGCATGCAACCAATGGTGTTTGATGAAATTGTACGATTCCCTCTCCCGGCAGAAGATCGTCACGGTCTTCCCCAATGTCCGGAGGAGCGCCTTTTGCTTCTCGCCCGTCATGGTCATCGGCAG
>JAQTSK010000016.1 GCA_028711345.1 Candidatus Peribacteraceae bacterium | reverse complement strand
GACGAGCCTACGGTCTGCGTGATGAAGAATATTTGCGGCTCAAAGTGCTCACTTGCATGCTTCCTAAACTTTGATCATGAAAAAGAATGTCAGATCAGTTTACCCACTCGATTACCTGAAGAGGCGACGGAGTTTGATTGTGCGCCATTCCAGGATGCAATAAGAAGGCAACAGCCGGAGTATACCGGTACCGAGATTGTTTGTACTCAGGGGTGTTTGGACGGTGTTTGCGTCGGGGCTCCGGATCTTGTGGATCAGACGGGGTCGTCCTCTTCAGTATCTTCTCAGGTTTCCGCTTCCAGCCAGTCCGCGTCCTCGGTTACATCGTCGCAATCGAGCTCCAGTTCCAGCGCAACGTCTTCCTCTCAACCGTCTTCAGCTTCCTCCTCTGCCGCTGCTTTTCCGGGCGTCACCGACATCTGGTTCGAGCAGCAGGCGAAGTGCAACGACATCACGAACGGCGGTAATGACTGCGTCACGTTCGATCTCTGGGTCGATGTCAAAATGCCGGACGGCAGCCGTTTGCCCGCGTCGGATTCCCTTTGGTTGACGCTCTCGGAATGGATCCCCGACCGTGAGCAGTTCATGTTTCCCGCTATTCTGAATAAGCGACTGTACGGGACCGCTCCCATGTTCATGATGACGATGACGATGCCGAAGACCGAGGTGACGCCCACGTTCAAGTTCCTGATTGAACTCGAGCGCGGAGGTCAACGTCAGCAGGTCGAACGGATCGTTTCCTCCACGCCGCGAATTGTCATCGGCGCTTCATCTTCCAGTTCATCTGTATCGGCTTCCAGCCAATCTTCATCCAGCTCTTCGAGTAGCAGATCCGCTTCCAGTTCCAGCCGGTCCTCTGCAGGGTCATCGTCCTCAAGCAGCACGAGCGTGCTTCAGCAAACCGCTTCCAGTTCCAGCCAATCTTCATCTGCCGCATCCACTGCGTCGCTTTCAGGCGGACAGCGTGTTCTGACGAAGATCCGCGAGCGGTTAATCAAGAGAATCGATGACCGGATCGGAACGGCGCCTGCCTCTGCTCAGAAATTGCTTACAGGGATCAAGGCAAGGTTGATCAAAAGAATCGATGACATGATCCGGAAACTGGGAGGAGGTTTACAGTAATTCGGTTCGCGTTAATTATTCCAGCAAGCGCCTTCCTGCGCATCGGGAGGGCGTTTTGCGATGGGGGACATTGACGCTATACGATCTCTGTAATACAATTGTCATACACTTCCATATTTTCACCATGCGTTCCGTCCTCTCCATCTCCATCCCTCCGAAAAAACTGGCTGCCTTGAAGAAGAGGGCGAAGAGCGCGGGTATGACTATCAGCGCCTACGTCCTCCGCTTCGTTGACGAGGAGGATGTCATTTCCGAGGAGGAACTTCTCAGGGATATTCATCAAAATCGTAAGGATATTGCTGCGGGCAGATTCAGGATCATGGGCCCCGGAGACTCTATTGAGGAATATCTTCCTTTGGAAAAATGAAGATACGACACGTCCTGTTTGCGCCAAAGTTTGATAAGCGTTGGGAGTCTCTACCACAAGAGACGAAGCATCGGGCGCATAAAGCAATCACGCAATTTCAACAAAATCCCTTTCATCCCTCGCTGCGTTTGCATGATCTCAGCGGAAAGCTCCGAGGTTTGTGGAGTATTTCCATCGATCGAAAAAATCGCATTATTCTCGAGATGCACAAAGATACGGCAATTTTGCATTCGATAGGGGATCATGCGATATACCGGAAGTCATGAAAGCTCGATAATCCCTTTCGTGTCAGTGCCTCTTTCCCTATACTGCCGCGGCTGCCGGGCGATCATCACACAGATTCGATCCTGGTAGATGCATTATTCCCCAATTGTTAAATTGCTAAATTGTTTTATTGCTTCCATCACCCTTATTCCTTGCCTGCCAACAATTTAACCATTTAACAATTTAACCATTTACTGTATGGACCTCAAGAACGTTCGAAACATCGGCATCATCGCCCACATCGATGCCGGCAAGACCACGACGTCTGAGCGCGTGCTCTTCTACACGGGCAAGAACTATAAGATCGGCGAGGTGCACGAGGGCGAGGCGACCATGGACTGGATGGAGCAGGAGCAGGAGCGCGGTATCACCATCACGTCCGCGGCGACGCAGTGTTTCTGGAAGAGCCAGTTCGAGGGGAAGGACACGAAGACCACCATCAACCTGATCGATACCCCGGGCCACGTCGACTTTACGGCCGAGGTGGAGCGTTCGCTGCGCGTGTTGGACGGCGGTGTGGTTGTCTTCGATGGCAGTCAGGGAGTGGAACCGCAGTCCGAGACCGTCTGGCGGCAGGCCGACAAGTACGATGTGCCGCGCCTCGCGTTCATCAACAAGATGGACAAGATCGGCGGCGACTTCTACATGTCGCTCAAGAGTATTCACGATCGTCTCAGCAAGGATGCCGTCGCCATCCAGATTCCGCAGGGGGCGGAGGATCAGTTCACAGGCATCGTCGATTTGATCACGGAGGAACTCGTCACGTTTTCGGGTGAGCACGGCGAGAAAATCACCCGCGGTCCGGTTCCAGACGACATGAAGGAGAAGGTTGCCGAATACCGCAAGATCATGGTCGAGAAGGCCGCCGAAGGCGCCAACGATGAGCTGATGCACAAGTTCCTCGAAACCGGAACGCTGTCGATTGACGACATCCGCACGGCACTGAGGCAGGGGACGGTGTCGGGCAAGATTTATCCGGTGCTCTGCGGCACGTCGCTTCGTAACATGGGTGTGCAGCTCGTGCTGGATGCCGTGGTCTGGTACTTGCCATCGCCGATGGATTTGCCGCCGGTGAAAGGGACGGGTGTGGACTCCGGTACGGAAGAGTTCCGCAAGCCTGAGAATAGTGAGCCGCTGTCTTGTCTTGCATTCAAAATCGCCACTGACCCGTTCGTCGGAAAGCTGACGTTCGTCCGCGTCTACTCGGGAGTTCTCAAGTCCGGTTCTTACGTGATCAATGCCCGCACGGGGAACAAGGAGCGCATCGGTCGTCTGGTACGCTTACATGCCAACCAGCGTCAGGAGATTCAGGAGATCGAAGCGGGGGACATCGGTGCTGTGATCGGTCTCAAGGAGACGCGTACCGGTGATACTCTGTGTGACGAGGAGAAGCCGATCGTGCTGGAGAGCATCACGTTCGCCGAGCCGGTGATTCACATCGCCATCGAACCCAAAACCAAGGCCGATCAGGAAAAAATGGGCATTGCTCTGCAGAAATTGGCGGAAGAAGACCCGACATTCCGGATCCGCTCCGACGAGGAGACCGGTCAGACGATCATCGGAGGCATGGGCGAGCTGCACCTCGATATCATCATGGATCGCATGCGCCGCGAGTTCAAAGTGGAGAGCAACTCCGGTGCGCCGCAGGTGGCCTACCGCGAGACCATCCAGAAGCAGGTGGAGTATGAGTCCAAGTACATCAAGCAGACCGGCGGCCGCGGACAGTACGGTCACGTCATCTTCCGTATGATGCCGCAGGAGCCGGGCAAGGGGTACGAATTCGAGAACAGTGTGGTCGGTGGACGCATCCCCCGCGAGTACATCACGCCCTGCGACAAGGGATTCCAGGAGGGACTGAGTCGCGGCGTGCTTGCCGGATTCCCGCTGGTGGACATCAAGGTTGAGCTGCTCGACGGCAGTTACCACGATGTGGACTCCTCCGAAATGGCCTACAAGATCTGTGCATCCATCGGGGCGCAGGAGGCTGCCAAGAAGGCGGATCCCGTGCTGCTGGAACCGGTCATGAACGTGGAAGTCGTCTGTCCGGAAGAGTACTTCGGCGACGTCATGGGTGACCTGAGCGCACGCCGCGGTCTCATCAAGGACACCGGCAACCGCGGTATGGCCAAAACCATCCGTGCCGACGTTCCTCTTGCCGCCATGTTCGGCTATGCCACGGAACTGCGGTCGATGACGCAGGGTCGCGCCAGCTACTCCATGGAACCAAGTCACTACTTCAAAGTCCCGCGTAACGTCGCCGACGAGGTGATCGCAGCGAGGAAGGGAGGGAAGTAGGATGTCGTTCTCCTGTGCCGATTAAGGGAATCGATTTGACGAACGACGTGTCTGTCGGGGTCGATGCGGAAGCCGTCGAGCCTTCGAATACACTCAGGAATTGGCTGCTGTGATACCCTTTCTCGTTATCGCAAGAAGGGATTTGTTCTCGTAGAGACACCCGATCGGGCGTCTCTACGAGAACGGAGTCGATCATTGCAACTCATGGTTTGAGAATCGGATACGAGACCTCTGCCGATTCGTGAGTTCATTCGATCTTTCGATTTGCATAAATACACAACTTCTGATAAAATGGCATTGAAATCAATATCCATTTCCCCTTCATCCCATGACGTTCTCTTCTTTTTTACACAGTCATCGTTGGCTGTTGATGTGGACGGGTATCGCAGTGCTCGGCTTCGTTATCGTTGTCTTGCTGCGGCCTTCCTCTCGTTTATCAGTGACATGGGACGGAGAGATCCCGCTTCCGTTCGGCTCCGCAGGCACGACGTCCTTCCGCGGTTCCGTCAGTGAACTGGGGACAGTCGGCGGTAAAAGGGTCATGGAAATGACGTTCGATAACGGTGAACAGTCCGAATCATTCACCGTGGGTGATCTGACTTTCGTCCTGACGCCGGTTGCCGACGGAGGATTCTCGCAAGGTGCCTCTCTTGTCAAAGCACTGACGACGGGCAAGAGACTGTACGGGTATAAGTATGAGTCGAAGGATGCGGCTCTGGAGCGGACGAGGAGTCTGGAAATGCTCAATAATCAGGGGCAACCGTTCATGTATGACTACCTCTTCCCCGGAGTGTTTTTCGCTTCCGATGCGAAGCTTGCGGATCAGGCATTCGTCGATGGGATGCGGGAGAGAGGAGCTTCTTTCGTCTCTCTGAGCGATGTTCCGTTGGTTGCCGAAGCGCGGTACCTGATCATCGTCGAAGAGAACAGGGAAGGGGACAATCCCGCCGATGCGGTGTTGACAGTCCGGAACCTCACCTGGTGCGGTGACGAAATCGTTCAGGAAGGCGAAACATGCGATGACAGCAACATCGTGGACGGCGACGGATGCAGCGCTGTCTGTCAGAAGGAGCGCGCTCTCGGTGACGTGGACAACGACGGTGACATCGATACGACCGACTACCAACTGATCGAGAAGCACATCAACGGCATCGCGCTGCTTCCCGATGCGGATCTGCCGTTCGCGGATGTCCAGCGCGGAAAAACGGATGTTGTCCCGACCCTCACTGTCGCAGATTACTACGTCGCCCGTTGTGCCGCACAGCATGCGGGAACGCCCCTCCCCGTCATGCTCGGTGACGTGGATGGTACCAAGATTCTGAGCGGTGCCGATGCGCACCTTATTAACCAGCAAACGCTGGGAATGAGCATTGAGCCGTTCCTGCCGTTCCCGGAATGGAAGATCTGCACCACCGATGCGGACGCGAACGGCGCGCTGGCAGCAAACGACGCCAATTTGGTAGCCAATGCAGGTTTGCACAGTTCACCGTTGCCCGTGACCTGCGGCAACGGGATCATCGAGGACGGGAGGGACGACCGGCCGAACTGGGGTGAGCAGTGTGACGACAGCAACATCGTGGACGGCGACGGATGCAGCGCTGTCTGTCAGAAGGAGCGCGCTCTCGGTGACGTGGACAACGACGGTGACATCGATACGACCGACTACCAACTGATCGAGAAGCACATCAACGGCATCGCGCTGCTTCCCGATGCGGATCTGCCGTTCGCGGATGTCCAGCGCGGAAAAACGGATGTTGTCCCGACCCTCACTGTCGCAGATTACTACGTCGCCCGTTGTGCCGCACAGCATGCGGGAACGCCCCTCCCCGTCATGCTCGGTGACGTGGATGGTACCAAGATTCTGAGCGGTGCCGATGCGCACCTTATTAACCAGCAAACGCTGGGAATGAGCATTGAGCCGTTCCTGCCGTTCCCGGAATGGAAGATCTGCACCACCGATGCGGACGCGAACGGCGCGCTGGCAGCAAACGACGCCAATTTGGTAGCCAATGCAGGTTTGCACAGTTCACCGTTGCCCGTGACCTGCGGCAACGGGATCATCGAGGACGGGAGGGACGACCGGCCGAACTGGGGTGAGCAGTGTGATCGCGGCAGCGCGAACGGTCCGTCCGGATCCTGCAGTTTGGAATGCAAGATTCTGGCGCCTCTTCCGACGATGTAATCATTGCGTCGCAGAATCAGTTTCTCGTCGTCACAAGTTTCAGCCCCCGCCGTCCTCTCCCGTGGAGGATGGCGGGTTTGCTGATGTCATACGGAATGAACCTGATTTGAATTTTCTCTCCAGAGCGGCGACCTGCGTATGTCCGTTGCTACTGTTGTGTCGCGCAAGTTTCAGGACAATGAATCAAGGCGTACAAAGGCAAGATGGCAAAAGGGCACAACTTGACAGCGAGATAAAACACTGGTACGCTCCGCAGGAAGAATCCTGCATTCACATATTCTATGGATCCTACCTCCCTCGTTCGGATTCCTGTCCGCGTTCTTACCGGCATTCAGTGGGGCCACCCTTTGCCTCCTGATGTCCTTTCATTGCAGTTCCCCGGAGCGCCTCGAGTATTTCCACCTATTCTGCGAGTCCTTCGGAAGGAGCTTCCTCTGGTCAATCAGTATCCTGAAATCGCAACGATTGATCGTGTACGCTGGCTGATGGCCCGGCAGTACGGATTAACCACAAAGAACGTATTCCTTGGCAGCGGTGTGGATGCGCTCATCGATCTTGTCGCGCGGACGTTTATCGATGTAGGGAACGACACGCTGCTCACGTTGCCGACGTATCCATGCTACGCGGATGCCGTGAAGTTCATGGGCGGAAAAGTAATCGAAGTGCCGTTGGAGCCGGATTTCTCGTTGAATTTGGATAGGTTCATGGAGGCGATCACGCCGATGGCAAAGCTGATCTTCATCGCCAACCCCAACTATCCCATCGGAAATCTTCTACTCGCCCTTCCGCAGATCGAGACCATCCTGAAGCGGTTTAAGGGGATTCTGGTTTTGGATGAAGAGTACGTGGATTTTTCCGGCGTCACTGCCGTTTCTCTTCTGAAGAAGTACAAGAATCTGATCGTGATGCGCGGCTTCTCCAAGAGCTACGGCATTTCCGGTCTCCGTCTGGGTGCGTTGTACGCGTGCGAGGAGATCATCCGGCTCCTCGACAATTCGCAGGGGGCCACGCAGGTGTTCGAGGTCAACCGGCTGGCACTGGCGGCAGGGGAGGCGATCATGCGCAATCTGCCTGCAGGGAAGAAGTTCGTGGCATCGTTCATGGCACGCAAGAAGGCATTTGAGAAGGATCTTGGCCGTATTCCGGGAATTGTCATCCGACCGACCTACACCCCGTTCACCATCTTCTCAACTCCGATGCCTGCGGCGGAATTCCGGAGGAAGATGCTGGAGTGGAAGATCGCGATGAAGTCGCTTGCGATTTGCCCCGGTGTTCCGGAAAACCTCATCATGACCGCTGTTCCTTCTCGGAAGGATGTGAAACGTGTACTCTCGGCGGTACGTGGGGTCATGGCCGATGTGTAATTGGCTCCATTTCTGCAGAGCGGCAGCTTTGCTCAAGATTCCGGGACGCGGCGTCCCGGCTGCGGAATACAAAATGGTGTTCCTCTCCTCCTCTCTCACCTCTCAATCCCCACCTCCTTCCGTATGGCCAAACGACGCTTCACCGATGACAGCTGGCGGAAAGAACCGTGGTTCAAGGCTTTGGTAGCCGCATTCCGTTCATGCGGAACGGATCAGGACATGGAGAACTTTCTTCGCGACATCGGCACGCTGTCCGAGCTGCAGGCGTGGAGCGAGCGGTTTGAGGTCGCCAAGCAGCTGGCGCAGGGGAAGAAGTATCGCGACATCGCGGTGAATACAGGAGCATCCACCACAACAGTTACGCGGGTGGCTAAGTTTCTCGAGAACGGCGAGGGTGGGTACCGCAAAGTGCTCAATGCGCATCGGCATCATCGGATGGTGTCTTCGTCGCAGGAGCAACAACAAACGGAGATGAAGAGCAGTGGAGAGGTGAAGAAGCCGATATCCGTTCTGCAGAAGTATCTGGAGAGAGCTACACAAGACGGGGTACACGGTGAGAGCAAAACGGAGAAGCAATAATCAGAGCAAGGCTCAGGGCATAGAGATCGACGTAGATTGGAAATACAGGCAGAGAACAGCCGGCAGAGATGCAGCTACCGGCATATGATTGGTCTCCCGTATCCTGAGAAAGCGTATCAACGATGAAGAGTCGCGGACGCATGCGTTTCAGCGCCAACGTGGTCCCGCCGCAGCAGCCGCATCCGCAGTCGATGTTACCGAACCCGGCGCCGATGCCGAAAGTACCGATCACTATTCCCGCAGACAATATTGCCATGGCAATGAATGATTTCTTCAGCATGTTCATGAGGGGAAGTGAGGAGAATTATGGTTCTATCTGCTTTCCATTTTCGAGGAACTCAATGTTAAATCTCTGGCTGAGACGCTTCCGGAGTTCATGGTAAGCAGAACTTTCCTCTGGCATCACACTGAACATGAGCGAATCGACTTGCATGTCAAAAGCATCGAAAGACGTCCACCCGGCATCCCAACCGAAGCAGAAAGCACTCGCAGTGCCATCGACGATGGATTCTATGCGAGGCGGCTCAAAATCGCCTATCGTTGAGCAGGAAAATGAAGTGTTCTCCTGCAGGAAATCATCATTGGCATCGAAGATCACAAACGATCGGGAAGTAGGATAATCTGCAAATGAAACGAGGGTTTTCACAGGCGTTATCTTGCAGACAGACCCAACGATGTACACTTCGTGCGGTTTCGCATGCTGTGAATACCGGTAGCTCCAGTAGAGGTCTGAGAAATCATCGACGTACGTCGAGCAGACGGGGGAAGTGAATGGAGTTGTGGCCAGGTGTCTCGCGCCAGTCGTTTGGATGGATTGCAGCAGTTGCATGAAGGTGATGTCGTCAGCCCCCGTCAGGTCATTGACGCCATTCTTCAGGTACACGGTTCTTCCACTGACGAATGCGAACGCATCATCATAGGTATCGTCATTGTCCAGGCTGGCATAGATTTCTACACCGTTTGCATTCGTGAACTTCCGGTATTGATGATTCCTGAATGGGCCACGGAAAAAGTCATAGGACGATAGCTGCAGACCAAGATCGGATGATGAATGCTGTGAAACGCTTACAGAGACCAGATTCTTCGTACTCCTCCCTCGGTTGAACGTGACCTGTGAGACTCGTTCCGGAATACTTCTTTCCCATTCCGGCGGATGGGAGAATTGGAGCGGAGGGAAGAAGGGAGGTGAGTACCGATTCCATCGTTCCGGCACCTCGGAGGCAATCGATGAGGAATGTGAGAAACGACTCTCAATATTCTGCACAGTGCTGCGTTGTGTATTTTTTTGTTCATTCTGAAGGTAGGGAGGTATCCCATAATAGTATTCATTACACTGATACGTTTTTTCGCTTCCATAACTTGAACAATGCCCCTTGCATGTCCCCAATCTCTGTCCAAATTTTCGATCACAGTACACGTCCTCAATGCTCTCAGCACTCATCCCGCAGATGCCCTCACAGTTCTCATACCCCAAATCACCTGATGGCAATTGTCCTCGGGACCGTACGTTGACTATGCTGGAATGCTCACATCCGCAAAGTGACCACGATGCGACAATGCAATCCTCATTGTTGGAGCACACAAGGTCATCCCGAAAGCCCGAAGACTCGTTTATTGAGTGCAGGTCACTGGATTGAATGTACTCACCAAACATCCACCCCAGACCGGCAAGCAGCAGAAGCGCGAATGTTCCGATAAAAACTTTGATGCGGAGGGATATCATATGTTCCACAGTGTATCAGTCTTCGAATCGGTGGCAATGTGGACGGTGTCTGGCTATGCCCTCTGTCTTTTCCTCAATTCCTCCGCCACATCATCGATTTCAATCCCTTCTCCGCGCAGCAGAACCAGCAAGTGATACAGCAGATCCGCGCTCTCTTCGATCGTTCGTTGCTTGCCTTCTGATCGCGCGGCGCGGACGACTTCTTCGGCTTCTTCCAGAACCTTAGCGCCGTAGGCAGCGATGCCGCCATCAAGCAATTGTTTCGTGTACGACGTTTTACTCTTGCTTGTGGATCGTTGACGAATGGTTTCGATCAAGTCATCGAGGATCGCATATGCGTTGTCTGCGGGGCGCAGATCCGGGACGCGGCGTCTCGACTGCAGGGACATAAAACATGATTCTTTTCCCGTGTGACATGTCGGCCCCGCGGGAATCGCACGGATCAGCAACGCATCATTATCACAATCTGCGCAGATCGACTGGATCTTGAGGGTATTGCCCGATGCTTCGCCTTTCTTCCAAAGCCTTCTCTTCGATCTGCTCCAGAAGGTGACGAAGCCGGATTCGAGCGTTGACTCGAGTGCTGCTTGATTCATATAGCCAAGCATGAGCACGGTGCCGCTCCGTGAATCTTGAATAATCGCTGGAAGCAATCCATCGGGAGATTTCTGCCAATTGAGTGTGGCGGGATCGATCATGGTCGTATGGGGAAGGAAGCGGCGGATAAAGCATTTTTCACATCGGCAATGCTGAGCGCTCCGAAGTGGAAGACGCTCGCGGCGAGGACGGCATCCGCTCTGCCGATCTTCACGGCATCCACGAATGATCGGAGGGACTTTCCTCCGCCGGATGCGATGACGGGGACTTTCACAACCTGCTTGATTGTGCTCAGGAGCTCGACGTCGAATCCTTCGCCGGTGCCGTCGCGGTCGAAGGAGGTGACGAGTAGTTCTCCTGCACCGCGTTCGGCTGCTTTCTTCGCCCACGCAATGGCATCGATGCCCGTATCGTCCCTGCCGCCACGAACCAGCACAACCCAGGAGGTTCCTTTGCGTTTTGCGTCAATCGCGCAGACGGTATTGGCGCTGCCCAGTTTCTGTGCCATTGCAGAGAGAAGCGTCGGATTCCTGACGGCTGCGGAATTGACCGCGACTTTATCCGCTCCGGCATTGAGTAGCGCTCGGGCATCGTTTACGGATCTGACGCCCCCGCCGACCGTGAAGGGAATATTCACCGCATCTGCTACGAGTGACACCAGGTCGATCATTGTCTTGCGATTATCCGATGTTGCCGTGATGTCGAGGAAGACGAGTTCATCGGCTCCCTCGGCGCAGTACCGCTTGGCAAGCTCGATGGGATCACCGGCATCGCGCAGGTTTTGGAAGGCGGTTCCTTTGACCACCCGGCCGTTATCAATGTCCAGACAGGGAATGATGCGAATGGCGAGAGTTTTGGTTGTATTGATACCGTTAGCTGCCGAATTAATTCGGCAGCTAACGGACGGCATAGAATCAGAAATAATTCGGATTGATGAAGCAGAGAATTCCTTGAATGATCGCTTTTCGCTCACGAGCGCTTTTCCCACAATTGCGCCGGTACATCCGGCATCAGCGAGGATTCTGCAATCGTCCGGCGTTCCAATGCCACCGCTCGCGGTGATCGAAAGTTCCGGAAAAGATTTGCTGAGCTTCCGATACAGTTCCACGTTCGGGCCCCGCTCCATTCCGTCCTTATCAATGTCTGTAACGAGGATCCGGCTGCATCGTGATGCTTGAACTGACCGACAAGCATCATCAATCGGTATCGCGGATGTTTCCTGCCAGCCGCGGATGCGAACGATGCCATCGAGCGTATCCAGTGCAGCCAAAATCCGATTCTGACCGAAGAGGTCGATTGCAGCGCGGAGGAATCCGGGATCGGTCAGAATGACGGTGCCGAGAACCACGTTGTCGGCGCCGGCATCGAGGAGGCGGGCAATGTCTTTGAGTGTCCGTATGCCGCCGCCGACTTGAATGGACAATGATGTCTCGGATGCGATGGATCGCACAAGAGTGATAAATGCATCATCGATCCGGCCGGATTTGGCTCCGCACAGATTGACGAGGTGCAGTGCCTGAGCGCCGTCGGCTTCGAACTTCTTTGCCAGCGCCAGCGGATCTGTTTCGAATAACGTGACGCGATCGAAGTCACCCTGTTTGAGGCGCACAACTGTTCCATCGAGGATGTCGATTGCAGGAATGATTCGGAATGCCCCCTCCCCCGACCCCTCCCCCGGGTTCACCGTCGCCTGCGGCTCCGGCTCACAGCCGGGGGAGGGGGGGCGGGGTTCGGAGCATAGCTTCGCGAACGATCGGAGCAGCGAATCACCCGCAATCCCTGACTTCTCCGGGTGCCACTGAACGCCGAAGAAATTCTTGGAGCGCACACCTGCGCAGAGGTCGTCGCCGTATCGCACGGTCATCGTGATGACGCGCGGATCGTCCGGTACGCAGACGAAGCTGTGGACGAAGTAGGCATATTCACCCGTTGAAAGCCTGTTCCAGCCCATGTGCGGTTTGATCACGTTATCCGGCAATGCCCGCACCGTTCCACGGATGATTCCGAGACACTCAGTCGGCCCTTCTTCAGAATTATCGAACAGCAGTTGCATACCGAGACAGAGGCCCAGCAGCGGCTTCCTAAACGACCGAAGCACATCGATCAGATTGCGGCTGTGCAGATCATCCATCGCCGCTTTTGCCGCTCCGGCACCGGGGACGATCAGGCCGTCGATGCCGTCGATATCGTCCCGGGTCCGGACGATTCCCGAAGTGATGCCAAGTCGTGAGAGGGATCGCATGATGCTTCCCGTGTTGCACGAGGCGGTTTGGAGGATGCCGACGATGGGAGGGCAAGAGGGCAAGAGGGAAAAAGGGCAAAAGGTTGATAGGGCAGGAAGGGTAGAGCGGGTCTGCTGACCCGCGGGAATTAAAAAATCAATCCAGCGTCCCCTTTACCCCCACAGTCGTTCCCGCGCGCCAAGGATTTGGAGTAAGCGCATCTTTGAGCGCGAGGCCGAAGCTGCGGTACACGGCCTCCCACGAGTGGTGCGGATCGGCGCCGCTCAGTGCCTGAATGTTGATCGTCGCTCGTGCACCCTGCGCGAAGCCACGGAAGAACTCGGCCATGTCGGCTGTCAGTGCATCTTCCACTTGGACGACTGTACATCCGGGAGCCCGTGAGAAATCGAGCGTGGCCATGGACCGGCCTTCGAAGCTGATGGAGGCGATTGCCAAGGCTTCATCGATGCCGAGGATCCCCGAGCCGGCACCGTTCACGCCGACGGGGATACGCTTCTCGATGAGTTTGGCGAATGCCATTCCCAGCACGATGCCGATATCTTCCGTGATGACGTGCGTCAGCCGGAACTGCGTGTTTTCATACGACGCATCAATGTTCAGGCACGATCTCCAAGCGAGGGTTTCCAGCATGTGATTGAAGAAGTCGATGCCGGTCGTGAGCTTGAACTCACGTCGCGGTGCATCGTCGATCAGGACTTCGATGGAGGATTCGCGGGTGCTTCTGGTCAGCGAGACAGCCATTGATGTTGCTGATTTCCAGATGATTCCGAGAGGTTTCATGAGATGGGGGGGAATTGAAAATTGAAAATTGTAAATTGAAAATTATTCTTGATGCCTCAACCTGATATCAACGGCTTCCTTGTGCCCATCCAGCCCTTCGACGTCGCTGATCGTCCGGACGATGGGAGCCAGAGCTTCAAGGCCTTCCTTCGTCAGAATCTGGTACTCGTTTGTCTTCATGAACGTTTCGACGGAGACGGGGGAGCTGAAGGCGACGGCGCGGGAAGTGGGCAAGCAGTGGTTGGTGCCGGAGGCAAAGTCTCCAATCGGGACGGGTGCGTATGAGCCGATAAAGATCGATCCGGCGTTGCGGATGCGCTTGCTGACGTCTTCCGCATTACGTACCTGAATGTGCAAGTGTTCGGCACCGTACTCGTTGGCGACGGCGATCATTTCATCGATGGAATCCACGAGGATAATCGCCTGATAACCATTGTTGAGCGCCGGTTTGATGAATTTCTCGTACCGGCTTCGCTTGGGCGCTTGCAGACTGACATCTTTTTGGGTTGCTTCCGCCAGCATCTTCGACGTCGTGACGATCGGGAAGGCCGAGTCCGGGCCGTGTTCCAGCCGCGCGAGGATGTCGGCAGCCACCCATGCGGGATTTGCCGTGTCATCGGCCATCCCCAGTCCTTCGCTCGGGCCGCTCAACATGTCGATTCCCACTTGTCCGAAGACTTGAAGTTTTGCAGCTTGTACCCACGGCGATCCGGGTCCGGCGATTTTATCGACTGACTTGATCGATTCCGTTCCGTACGCCATCGCAGCGATTGCTGCGACTCCGCCGACGCGGTAGATCTCATCCGCACCCGCCAGATCAGCCGCAACGATAATTTCCGGATAGTACGCGGTGGGAGGAAAGAACACGCAGATACGTGGAACGCGAGCGGCTTTGGCTGCGACGGTGAGGATCTGGCTCACAGTCGGGAGCGGCGCTTTACCTGCGGGAACGTAGAGACCGACGGCGTCGATCGGTCCTTTCCGAACGCCGGTTCGTACTCCGGGAACGTATTCGATGCTCCAATCCGCATCAGCGTAGATCTTCTCCGCTTGCTTCATGTGGAAATTGCGTGAGATCTCTATCTGCCGCTTCATGATTGTAAGCGTCCCAGGCGGCACGTCGGCGTAGGCTTTCATGATGTCCTGCTTGGTGACGAGCATCTGATCGGCGAGGAAATTCGGCGCATCGTACCGGCAGATGTATTCCACGACGGCTTGGTCGCCGCGCTCTTTGATATCGTCGATGATGGTTTTGACGGGTTTCATTAAGGCATCGATATCCGCCTGTGCTCTGCGGAAAATCGTTTGACGTGCACTGCCGGTGAGTTCGCAGTTACGGATGATGGGGAGGGGGGACATGAGAGTAGGGGTGAGGGGAATAGGGGAATAGGGGAATAGGGGAATAGGGGAATAGGGGAATAGGGGAGAACAGGTCTACAGATCTGCGGATGTTTTTGAAATTCATCGCACAAATTTTTCGACGGGCGTGACGAGGATGGAGCTGCCGCCGCAGGCGCGGATTTGTTCAACGACGTCCCAGAACGCTTCTTCCAGCACCATCGAGTGCACGGCGATGAAGCCGGGTTCCGCAAGGGGCATGACGGTGGGGCTCCGGGATCCCGGGGCGAGCTTCTTAATCGATTCCAGCGCCGATTCCGGCGCGTTGAACATGATGTACTTGTATCTCCTCGCTTCCTGAACTGATCGAGCGCGCAGGAGCAGTTTCCGGACGAGATCCTCCTTCTTCGGATCAGGTTCTCCCCGACCGATGAGTACCGCCTGACATTTCGCGAGTGTCGTGAGGATTTTGAGCCGGTTTGTCCGCAGGGTCGATCCCGTGGACACCAGATCGCAGACCGCATCCGCGATCTTCAGCGCGGGCGCGATTTCGACCGAACCTTTGAGAAGCACCGATTCCGCGGATATTCCCTGATCTTTGAGGAAGCGCGCCAGCGTGGCTGGGTACGACGTTGCGATTCGCCTGCCTTCCAGGTCCTGAACCGTGGTGATCGGCGATTGGTCCGGTATGGCGATGGAGAGCGAGCAGTAACCGAAATCGAGCAGCTGCAGACGATTCACGGGCGATGACGACTCGTCGAGGACGTTACTTCCGACGATGCCGAGGTCGGCTACTCCGTCCCGCACGTATTCCGGTATGTCATCATCCCTGAGGAACAGGATGTCCACAGGCATGTTCCGGCAGCGCGTGAAGAGCCGGTCGCGGTAGGTTTCGAACTCGAGGCCGATCTGCCGGAGCAGCGCGAGCGATCCTTCCGACAGTCTTCCGGATTTCTGGATGGCGATGCGCAGCGAGCCGCTGCCGTTGAAAGGTGATGAGGAAGCAATGTCCATGGGAAGAATGGGAAAAATACAAAAAACCCTCCGGCGGGGAGGGAGTGAAGTCGAATCGTCTCGAGTGTTCTACGATGTCGGCGTCGGTCTCTTCCCGCGTGTGGCGTGCGTCGTATGATGATGGTTCTTGGTCAGGAAGCGCTTGTAGCCTCCTGCACCGTCCAGCGTGAACCGTGCCACGCGCGTCACGGTCGTCGTCGACGCACCGGTGGCTTCCATGATGGACCGGTACGTCTCGCCGGCATCGATTCTCTTCGCCACTTCCAGCCGCTCGCTCAACGCTTTCAATTCCGAAAGAGTGGCGACATCGCGGAGGAATGCCGCCACGTCGGCTTCGGTTTCGCATGCTGCGAGAGCCTTGCACAGAGTCCTGAACCAGGGGTCCGTTCTGTAGTTGCCTTCGGTGTAGGATTTGCGGGACATGGGAAGGAGGAGAGGATTGAGAAGAGGAGAGGATGAGAGGAAGGTGCCTGCACTCCGTAGCTCGGCCGTTCAGACCGGAGAAGCATGCGGCGATGCGTGACGAAGTGAATCCTACCATCCCGAGCGAGGGGGTGTCAATGTATTATCGTATTGTCACAATCTCAGTTGTCATTTTTGGCTGCAATGAGTGGACGCGGTGAGGTCGGATGAGTACAATACGAGCATGTCAAAGATGAAAACTTCACGACAAACCATCGGCAATTTTCTCGCGGTTTTCGAATCTGCGGAGGAGGGAGGATACGTCGTCAGCGTACCCATGCTGCCGGGCTGCCTGACACAGGGGGAAACATTCGAGGAGGCAACCAAGCATGCACAGGAGGCCATTGAGACATATCTCCTCGCGCTTCAGGATCTTCACGAGGTGCGACCGGCGTTTCGCGGTCAGCCTATCGTGGCGAGCGTCAGTGCCGCCATTCCCGTTTGACCATGAACAGATTGCCCGCTCTGAATCCGGCGCAACTCGTTCGCGCGCTCAAGACGGTCGGCTTCAAAAAGGTCAGACAGAACGGCAGTCATTTGGTTCTCGTGTCGCAGGATCAAAGGCGATTGGTGGTCGTCCCTATGCACAAGCGGGATATAAAGCGAGGTTTACTATTCGGGATTTTGAAATCCGCAGGCTTATCCCAGCGTGAGTTTCTGGAATTGCTGTGAATACCTCATCTCATATCATATTCCTCCGCCGTTGCTTGGCACTTGCCGAGAACGGTCGGGGACTGACCGGCATCAACCCCATGGTCGGCGCAGTCCTCGTGCGTGATGGAATGATTATCGCCGAAGGCTTTCACGAAGGATTTGGCAACGCTCACGCAGAGCGTCAGCTTCTGGAAAAGTCTGATCAAAAAATTAGCGCAAATGATATTCTTTATGTGAATCTGGAACCATGCTGCCACACGGACAAAAAGACGCCGCCGTGCGCACAATTCATTGTCGAGAAGGGGATCAAGATTGTTGTGTACGGACTGATCGATCCGAATCCGAACGTCGCGGGACGGGGGATTCAATTTCTGCAGTCGCATGGAGTTGAGGTCATCGGTCCGGTATTGCCGGAGGAATGTGCCAGATTGAATCGCGGATTTGTTTCAGTGATGAGGAATGGCAGACCGTGGATCACGCTGAAGTCGGCGATGACGGTCGATGGACGATTCGCGAATGCTTCAGGCAGCCCGCGGTTGATGATCACTTCCGAGGAACAGGATCGGTGGTCGCATCTGTTCCTTAGGGCGCGGCATGATGCGATTCTCGTCGGCATCGGGACCGTTCTGGCGGATGATCCGGAGCTGACGGTGCGCCCTCACCCCCTCCTTCGCCAAGGCTTCGGAGGGCAGGCCCCAGCCCCTTTCTCCGACGGGGGAAGGGGAGAGCCTTATCGCATTATTCTCGATCCACATTTCAGAATCCCGCTCACTGCGAGGGTGGTGAATGGGGAATTGGCGGAGGGGACAATCGTCGTCAGGAAGGAACCAGAGGATTCAGAGGAACCAGAAGAACCAGAGGAAAAGATGCGGATTCTAGAAAAGAGGGGAGTGAGGATTTTGACGATTCCACTCAATCGGGATCACAAAATTTTAAACAACGGGAGCGGGTATCTACCCGCGGAGCATTCAGTCACTTTCGATTGGCAATCGTTCTGGCAAGCACTGACAACACCTTCAGGAGATTTCCACGGTATCTCAAGTATTCTCGTCGAAGGCGGCTCTCGGACGTGGGGGGCATTCAGGGAAGCGAAGACGGTGGATGAGGAGGTGATACTTGTCGGGGGGTAAGATCCACTGTGAGCATTCGGGACGTTTTCCGGGATAGCTGTAAGCTGATTGCATGCCGCCTGCCATAGGCCCAGATTGCAAATCCTATGAGGAATACCGCGAAAACTACATACGCACTCTGCAATCCCCAAAACTTGCTGATCAGTCCGATGCAAATCGTTATGACGATTCCGGTCAGATTGACGAGCAGCGTCGTGACGGACGTCACGGTGGCGCGACTGGTGCTCCGTATGGCGTACTGGATGTTGCCCTCGGTGATGATGTGAACGGGTGTTGAGAGGAGGTATGATGCTTCGAGCGCGACGAGAGCCGGAATGCTTGGCCAGATTCCGACGATGATCAGAAGCAGCCCGCAGAGGAACGGCAGGAGGTAGAACGGCACGGTCATCCCCTGCAGTCGATGGGCGAAGGAGGCGCCGGCTGCATTGCCGACAGACAAGAGGAATCCGACAATGCCGAAGGCCCAGAGCGGGAGGTGGACGAGCTGGTAGTAGAGTTGGTCGAACTCCTCCAAATCTGCGAACAGCGCGATGCCAAGGAGGTAGAGGATCAAGGGCAGAAGGACACGGTTCATTCGGACTTCCTTGATTCCCTCGCGTATGTGGTCGAGGTAGTGGATAGAACGAGCAGCCTCTGCTTTGGGTGCATTCGTAAGCCGGAAGGCGAAGAGTGCACACAGCGCCAGCGGCATTACGGAGCTCAGGATCGCCCAATCGATGTTGAAGGAGGCGATGAAACCACCGGCAATCATGGAAATGGCAAGTGCGATGTGAAAGAAGAACTTCTTCTTGCTCAGGACGACGTTGTAGGTCTCTTCAACTCCGGCATTCTTCAACGTGTCGAAAAGCAGTGATTCCGTTGTCCCGGAAACGAAAGTGCTTCCCAGAGCCCAGAAGACGAATCCGAGGGCATAGAGCCAGAAGTTCCCGCTTGCGATGTACCAGCAGAGGAAGCAGAACGATTTGAGTACCGGTGCAAGTGTCAGCATTGTCTTGCGATTCCACTTGTCGGCAAGTGCCCCTGTCGGAACTTCGAGTACCATTGCTACGAACGCCCACCACGCGAGGAGTATGGAGATCTGGAATACCGACAGTCCCCGAAGCTGGAACAGCGCGTTGTAGACCGCGTACGCGAAGATGAAGTCGTAGAAGAAGCTGAAGAGGTAGTAGTTCCTGAGGAACGATCGGGATGATGGTGTCGCCATGACCATGATTCTACATGCGCCATTCTCAATGCCGCATTCCATCCTCACCACCCCAACCCTCTCCTCACCTTCTGTCCCGCCTTCACGATTGATTGCTTGATCCTGTACTGAAGCGCATCCGAATCACTTCGATTGGCACCTGGTCTTTATATGGCGAGTACTGACGACACCGACTCAGGATTTCCACGGTATTTAAAGCATTCTTGTCGAAGGAGGTACAAGGACGTGGGAGATGTTCAGGAAGGCGGGACTTGTGGATGAGGAGGTGGTGTTGGTTGGCGGCTAGTATGTAATCGCACTATGACTCCACCCCCGAGTGCGCAACAGGAGATAGATTCGAATGAGTTGCGGATCTACCTCTTCGCTGAGTGAGTTTACCTTTTCCTCAGATGGAGCTAATTCCGGATATCGCTCATACATTTCTGCCTCTGAAAGACCGAGTGTAAAAACTGCCGATGCTTGGACACTCATAATTGCAGCCGTTCTTTTTGTTCTTTCGCTAAGCGCTGCCAGTAGTTCTTTGGCATCTATCCTTAGTTCTTCGATGACTTCAATTACTGCACGAAACTCTGGATCTAGATCTGGTCTATCCACATTTGTAAGTGCATAAGCTACACTCCAATGAAGGTTGTTGAGTCCCGAAGGCGTGATTTCATCTGGATGCCGTTCAAAATATTCATCGTCAGGAACGTTGGCCGCCATACATATATAATGAAATATATTTCACTCTATGTCAAACACTTAGAGCCCATTTTCTCACCACCCCAACCTCCTCCTCACCTTCTGCCCCGCACTCACAATTGATCGTTTGATCCTGTACTGAAGCGGCAGGTTACCGGTCGTTTTGAATTTCTTTACGAGTTCCGCGAACGCCTTCCCCTTCTCAATCATTGCCGCGAGTGTTGCCGGACGCTTGTCCACGACCAGACCGAATTTTCCGCGCCCCAGGGTGCATCGTCCTTCGAAGTGCGTGCCGACGACGGCGCAGCCGAAGTACTGCAGCCCGACGGAGACGTGTGACAATGTCCGCCGGTAGAGCGGCCATGTGACGGAGGGTGATCCTCCGGTGAAGATCAGGTATGCCGGTTTTCCGCTCATGGTTCCAACGGAGCGTGTCTTCTCATCCAGTCCGAACGACCCCATGCGATCGATCAAATTTTTCAAATGGGCAGGAACGCTGAAGTTCCAAATAGGACTTGCGATCACGACAGCATGCGCTTCCTGAACGGCCTTCTGCAGGATCGGAAAGTCATCATCCGCATGGTCTGTCGCGTAGTGTTCGAGTGTGAAGTGATTCAGCGTCATGTCCTTCAGGCGGTATTTCCTGAGCATGATGTCCGGTTGTGACGAGCGCATCCCTTCCATCATTCTTTCCGCCAGATAATCGGCGTTGCTCGGCTCATTGGTGCCGGCGACGATGATCGTGATGGTGACCTTGGATGCGGATGACATGGCAGATTGGACAAAGAATGGATTATCTATGAGCTCTACTGTATCCGAATGAAGTTAACAGTTAACAGTTAACAGTTAACAGTTTCATAACCACTTCTTCTGGCAGCATTAAAAAATAATGCTGTCATGTACATTGGAATTTACAACCAAAATCATTATTTTCTTCATCCAGATCAAGAAATTATTACTGAGCCGGTTTTGCATCGGAAGAAAATATCCACACTTGAGTGCCGTCAACTTCTGCGTACACTACACAGATGTTGTGGCAGTGTCCGTACTTCAGCCACTATATATTGTGTCCCCCCTCCCCGTCATGAATCCACGCACTTCCACAGATACTGCTCAGGACATTCCCCGCGATGAAGCCGCCCCCGTTCTCGATGCCGCCAAGAAAAAAGCCCAGAAGCAGGTTCATTCCGAACGCGGTACGAGACAGGGGATGGTGGTGAGCCGACGGTTCACGACACCCGGCTCCGATCCGCTGGAACAGGTGACGTACGATCGTCGCACGAGCAGGATCACGAACACGAACGGCTCCATCGTCTTCGAGATGAAGGATGCGGAGGTTCCGGCCGCGTGGAGTCAGGTGGCGACGGACATCGTCGTGTCCAAATACTTCCGCAAGGCGGGGGTTCCGCAGACCGATGCAAAGGGAACTATTCTCAAAGATGCGAACGGCAAGGTCGTCACGGGACCGGAGCGTTCGGTGAAGCAGGTGATCCGCCGGCTCACCGGCTGCTGGCGGCTGTGGGGGGAACAGCACGGGTACTTTGCGACGTCGCATGACGCCCAAGCGTTCGAGGATGAGCTCAAGTACATGCTGGTCCGTCAGATGGCCGCCCCGAACAGTCCGCAGTGGTTCAACACGGGTATTCACTCCGCGTACGACATCACCGGTCCGGCGCAGGGGCACTACTATGCGGATCCGGTCACGGGAGAGATCAGGAAGAGCGAAGACGCTTACACGCATCCCCAGCCGCACGCCTGCTTCATCCAGAGCGTCGCCGATGACATGGTGAATGAGGGCGGCATCATGGATCTGTGGGTCCGCGAAGCGCGATTGTTCAAATATGGATCCGGTACCGGCACGAACTTCAGCAATCTCCGCGGAGAAGGGGAGCCCTTGTCGCAGGGCGGCAAGAGTTCCGGTCTCATGAGCTTCCTGAAGATCGGCGACAGAGCCGCGGGTGCGATTAAATCGGGCGGAACCACACGCAGGGCTGCCAAGATGGTTTGTCTGGATCTGGATCATCCGGACATCGAGGAGTTTGTGAATTGGAAAGTGAACGAGGAGAAGAAAGTCGCCGCTCTCGCCGCCTCCGGCTACGACACCGATTTTAACGGCGAAGCCTATGCTACGGTTTCGGGTCAGAACTCCAATAACTCCGTCCGCATCCCCCACGCCTTCTTCAAGGCGATCGAGCAGGATGCCGACTGGAACCTGATCTGGCGCACCGAGCGCCGCAAAGCGGCCAAGGAAGGACGCGAGGCACGACCCTGCAAAACCATCAAGGCGCGCGCCCTCTGGGATCAGGTGGCCTACGCCGCATGGGCCTGCGCCGATCCCGGTGTGCAGTACGATTCCACGATCAATGATTGGCACACCTGTCCCGAGGACGGCCGCATCAATGCGAGCAATCCCTGCAGTGAGTACATGTTTCTGGATAACACCGCCTGCAACCTTGCGTCCCTCAATCTTCTGACGTTCATCAGGAACGATCCCGCGACCGGCAAGAAGGCGTTCATGGTTGAAGAGTACCGGCATGCCGCGCGCATCTGGACGATGGTGCTGGAGATCTCCGTGCTCATGGCGCAGTTCCCCAGCCGCGAGATCGCCGATCTGAGTTACCGCTTCCGCACGCTCGGACTCGGCTACGCCAACCTCGGCGCGATGCTGATGCAGATGGGTATCGCCTACGACAGCGAACTCGGCCAGTCCATCTGCGCCGCACTCTCCGCCATTCTGACCGGTGAGGCGTATGCGACGTCCGCAGAGATGTCCGGCGTCCTCGGTCCCTTCGAAGGATTCGACCGCAACCGCGAGCACATGCTCCGCGTGATCCGGAATCACCGCCGTGCCGCCTACAACGCACCGGCAAACGAGTACGAGGGTCTGGGCGTGACGCCGGTCGGCATCGATCAGCGTCTGTGCCCTCAGGAGTTGCTCGCGGCAGCCAAGGAGACGTGGGACCGCGCACTCGCGGAGGGGATGCTGCACGGCTATCGCAATGCGCAGGTCACAGTCGTCGCGCCGACCGGAACCATCGGCTTGCTGATGGACTGCGACACGACGGGCATCGAGCCGGACTTCGCGCTCGTGAAGTTCAAGAAGCTGGCGGGAGGCGGGTACATGAAGATCGCGAACCAGTCGCTGCGGCCGGCACTCGTCGAGCTTCAGTACACGTCCGATCAGATCGCCGACATCATGCGGTATGCCATCGGAACGTTGAGTCTGGAGGGCGCACCGCACATCAACCGCGCGTCGCTCAAGGAGAAGGGGTTTCTCGATCAAGACATCGCGAAGATCGAGAAGTCGCTGCCCACCGTCTTCGAACTCGGCTTCGCGTTCAACCGCTGGGTTCTCGGAGATGAGACGATGAAGCGGCTCAAGTTCACGGATGAGCAACTGAACGATCAATCATTCAATCTGCTCAAGGCACTCGGCTTCATCGAGGCGCAGATCGAGGAGGCGAATGTCACCATTTGCGGCCGGATGACGGTCGAAGGAGCTCCGCATCTTAAGGCCGAACATCTCCCTGTCTTCGACTGTGCCAGCAAGTGCGGCAAGATCGGCAAGCGGTACATCTCCGCGGAAGGCCACATCCGCATGATGGCCGCCGCACAGTCATTCATTACGGGTGCCATTTCCAAGACGATCAACCTGCCGAACGAAGCGACGGTGGAGGATTTCAAGCAGGCCTACTATCTGTCATGGAAGCTCGGCGTGAAGGCCAACGCGCTCTACCGCGACGGCTGCAAGATGAGCCAGCCGCTGGGCGCCAAGTCTGATAAGAAAAAAGACAAGGAAGAAGAGAAGGCAACTGTTGTCGAGAAGATCGTCATCAAAGAAGTCCCGCGCCGCCGCAAGCTGCCTGATGAGCGGCTCTCCATCACCCACAAGTTCTCGGTCGCCGGTCATGAGGGCTACCTCCACGTCGGCATGTACGAGGACGGCCGCCCCGGTGAGATATTCATCAAGATGAACAAGGAAGGTTCCACGCTTTCCGGCGTCATGGATACGCTGGCGCTGTCGCTCTCCATGAACCTGCAGTACGGCGTCCCGCTGGACGTGCTCTGCGGCAAGCTGGTGCACGTGCGATTCGAGCCGATGGGCATGACCATGAACCGCGAGATCCCGATGGTGAAGAGCTTGATGGACTACCTCGGCCGCTGGCTGGCGCTCAAGTTCCTTGCCAAAGAGCAGGCGATGCGGTTCCACAACAGGGAATTAGTCGAGAAAGCGTATCTGGATGGAACGAAGAGCAAAGAAGCCTTCGCGATGCGTCTGCCTATCTTAGACGAAGGCGATCCGGCGCCGACTACTCTTCGTTCCGCCGTTGCAGAGGAGACGAAGATCGAATCATCCATTGCTTCAGAACAGACCGATGCCGCGCCCAGCAAAGTCGAGATTGCGAGGCAGCAGGGTTATACCGGATCGATGTGCTTAGCCTGCGGCAGCTTCAAGGTGAAGAGGAACGGCAGCTGCGAGGTGTGTCTGGATTGTGGGGGGACGTCGGGATGCAGTTGATGCTCGAAAGGAGGAAAACGAAGAAACTGAGGAGTCCAAAGAAACCGACGAACAGACGAATGTGGCTTTGAGCGGGAGGTAGAGCATGCAATCGCGTCCAAATTTTCTTGGTGATATTGAAGTTCAAAAAAGCCGCTTCGAGCGGCCCTTGCTTTTCGGTAATTGAATCTACGCAACCGTCGCTTGCCCCTCGCCTAGAAGTTCTCGGCTACTCTCCACTCGAGATGCAACAAGGGCAGAAATGCTCTCTTGTACGGGTAGCTTCCTTGACCTACCCCTTCTCATACGTGCAGCCATCTCCGGTCCTAAATTACGACTTACAAGATCTGCATCCTCAGAATTCAATTTCCGTATTGCCGCAATCACTTCATCAGCGAGGATACTTCCCAACTTAAACGCCCCATCCTCATCCAGATCAGTACCAATGGCCAATAGCATGTTTCCGAACACGGCAAGAAGGGATCGGAGGTGTTCTTCGTTCCTCTCTACATTCAACGGACTCTCTTGAGTTTCTTCTGCATACCTTCTCATTACGGTCTCTTTCATTCTGTCGATAGATTCAAGCGCTGTTTCTGTGTGTTTGTTGAGAGTTGAAGCTTCAGGTGCAGCCATATGAATGGGGGAGGATAAATTACAGTGCGATACTATAATATTACTACTAAACTTGTCAATGACAAATAAATGCTCTTTTGTAAGCCAAAATACTTAACTTGTTCACTCGTAATACTCCAAAGTGTCGTTCCTAAACCGAAGTGTGGAGTGCCGGACGTCTGATTGCAGCTGATACAGCGTAGGATTCTCCCCGCGGGCAAGCAATCCATTATACTGCGCTCATGTCAGATTCATTTTTGGATAGTCTTCCCAGTCGTGAGCGCAGCAAGTGGGAACGCTTGAAGCTCCGTTCGCCGGCCGAGTATGCATGGCTGAGGGAGAAGGTTCGTGAGCGCGGTCCTGAATACGCCAAGGACGAGATGAAGCGGAACGCCGAGTTTGCCGAGGTCAAACTTCATCTGGAGACGGAGCCATCCGTACAGGAACAAGCCAAAGATGTGGTAGCGACCTTCATCGATACGCAGGGAATGGATGCGGCGTTGGAAGGGATGTCTGCAAGTGCGAAGGAGGCGCTGAAGAAAGGCCAGTTCGAGGTGGCGGTCGATGTGAGCGGCAAGGAGCCGAAGTTGGCGGTGAAGCCCACGACGAAGCCGAAGGAAAAGCATGGCTCATCCGATGCCCCGATGGGGAATGTTGCGGAGGTGTATCCGCTGAAAGCGGCGCTGCAGCAGCAGGTGATGGCGTCGCTCAAGGTGGGGGGAGGAATCGCAGCGTGATTATCGTGCAGCCCTCTCTCCGAGCAAACTTTGCATTTCTCCGAGCAACTGATCAAAGTATGCTACGAGCCTGTACCTTTTTGCCCAGTGATTTGGGGGGAGTGGATCATTCACTGTATCGAGGGGCTTTGACACTTGGTGTGTTGACCATGAGTGCTCAGCTAATTCAAGGGTGATCAGATCCGGGCATTCTTTTACCAGCGGGAGAACAAATTGGTTTGGGGTCAGTTGCATATTAAGCACCTGATCAACAATCAATACTTTTCCTTCCTTTCTCGGCGGTCTTGAGGGACTTCGGAAGTGCCGTTCGATTTGTCCGATTGTCTGAGAGGGGTCATTCCATCTCTCTTCGATGAGCAAACCTCTTGTTCTGTTGTCAGTTGCGATGACCAATGACGGAAGCAGTGCACCCAAACGTTGCTCACAACCGGAAACGATGGCGCAGACACATGCGAGCCGTTCGGGAATATCGTCAAAATCGGGCTGTCGCTGTGTGCTGACTGCTTTTGCCTCTTGCATACGGAATCTTATCAATTGATTGGAATTTTCATTGGTGACGGGCATAGGAATAACTTAATACTCTGGAATATACTTCTTGGCAAGTTATACATTAAATCGAAAATGCATCACATCCCCGTCCTTCACAATGTAGTCTTTCCCCTCGATCCGCATCTTCCCCGCTTCCTTTGCCTGATGTTCTCCGCCGCTTGCGACGTAATCCGCGTAGGCAATGGTCTCCGCGCGGATGAAGCCTTTCTCGAAGTCCGTGTGGATCACGCCGGCGGCTTCCGGTGCCGTAGCGCCTTTCTTCACTGTCCATGCCCGTACTTCTTTCACGCCGGCGGTGAAGTACGTCTGGAGTCCCAGTGCGTCGTACGCGGCACGGATCAGCTGGTCCAAGCCCGATGATTCCACGCCGAGTTCTTTGAGCATGCTCTTGCCCTCCTCCGGCGTGAGTTCGATCAATTCTTCTTCGATCTTCGCCGAGACGATGATCGCCGTATCGCTGTCCGTCAGGCCCGCTTTGATTTTCGCATCATGCAGTGACACCTTTCCGAGTGATTGCTCATCCGTGTTCAGCCCGTAGATCATCCGCTTGGCCGTAAGCAGCTGCATGGCTTTGAGGTATGGGATTTCCTCTTTTCCGAGCTCGACTGTGGATGCCAGTTTTCCTGCTCTGAGGGCTGCATTGATCTTCTCGAGCACGACGAGCTCCTTCATCAATTCCTTGTTGCCGGTCTTCGCTCCTCCCTGCACTTTGTCGATCTTCTTTGCGACCCTATCCAAGTCCGCGATGCAGAGCTCGGCTTCGATGGTCTCTCTGTCGCGCTTGGGATCGATGGTTGCTTCCACGTGAATGACCTCGGATCCTTCGAAGACGCGCACGACGTGGCAGATGGCGTCCACTTCGCGGATGTGGCTCAAGAATGCATTGCCGAGTCCTTCACCTTTGGATGCGCCTTTGACCAATCCCGCGATATCCACGAACTCCACGATGGCCGGAACGATTTTTTCAGGCTTCACGATTTCGGCAAGTTTCTTCAGCCGTTCATCCGGCACCTCCACCACACCGACGTTGGGTTCGATAGTGCAGAACGGGTAGTTCGCCGCCTGTGCGCCGTGGCTTCTTGTCAGCGCATTGAACAACGTCGATTTGCCGACATTCGGTAAGCCCACAATTCCGATCTTGAGTGACATGATAGTGAGGGAGGAAACCGAAGAAACCGAGGAGTCCGAAGAGTCCGATGAACATCAGCCAAGCGAACTCCGAAGTTTGGTTAAAAGAAAACTGATACGCTGAATGTGGTCATCCAATGCTTCGTATTCTTGGACAAAAATATAATCAAGATCTTTCGAGAGATGAGATTCACAGTGCAATTCTTCCAAAGATGCATGTGCTATTTCAAAAAATCGTTCCTTCTCCTTCGTTGACTTCTTCGAGTTTCCTTCGGCGATATTGATTGGAACACTGTAGGAGGATCTTCTCATTTGGCTCACAAGTCCGAATCGCTCATGTGGAGGAAATTTAATCGTCAACCTGTAGACTGAAAGACACAATTTGTACGACTCCTGCCAGACAATGAGTTTCTCGTATGGTCTTTCGTGCATGTATGAAGTATAGCGTACTTCGTCGGTTTCCTCGGACTCTTCGGACTCCTCGGTTTCTTCACTTCATTATCACTTTGAATACTTCCACTCCTTCTTCTCTGAAAACAGGCTCAAATACCTCAGGCATTGATTCTGCCCAACCCGGTTCGTAGCTTAGGAATCCCGATTCATTGTGCAAGATGAGATAGGAGATTTCAGCTGTACGAAGATTCCTGATCCATTGCTCCTTCGATGCGCGGGCATAGATCCCCTCGGGTTCATCGCGGAAATCGACGTAGTTGCAGTGTAGGCAATCATTCACGGGAACGTACTCGACCGTCCGATCGAGGGGATGCATGAGCGGGTAGCGGAAGTGGAAACCGGCGTAGGCGATCCGATCATCGGTCTTAGTTTCCCGTGCAATCCATTCGAATCCGCGGAGCAGTGGTGAGAGGAAGGAGTATTTCTCATGAAGCGAAGGAAATGTCTGTTCCTGACGCATCGCAGACATCGCCCCGGTCGGCAGGAGCAACGTCGATGGAAGGAGTGCGATCATCGTAATGAGCAGGCCGATCCTCCATTGTCGTTTCCAGCGAGTCCACGTCAGCAATCCGCATACGATTGCAAGAGTGATGAATCGCAGAGCGAAGGGCAGGAAGACCGGCAAAGATTCCTGAATGAGTCTGAGCGTTCCTGTTTCATGCGGCAGATCCGGAGCACGTAGAGTTTTGACGAGAGTTATGCTGATGATGAGGATGCTGCCGATTGTCAGAATTGCAGCCAAGGGACGTGAACGGTTTGCAAGCTCTGCAGTCAGATACCCTCCGACCGGCAGCAGGAGGATGGCGTACCGGATGTTCGCATCGAAGTGCAGGTACGTATTCGGCGCCGCCAGATAGAGAACGATCAAAACGGGAAGGATAGCAAGTATCCATGTGTCATATCGAAATAGCATTCGTCTTCCCGGTTGAAGGCATTCGCGGCAGAGCATTGGAATGATCAGGAATGTCGCCAGCAGCATCAGCAGAATCTGATATCCCATCCTCCACACGAATAATGTTGTCAGGGGAGGAATGACGCCAAGGCTCATGGACGGAAGCTTGGAGAGGAGGGACACCGAGAACATCGTGTCCGACATCGATCCGTAGCCATGGAGTATCGTGAACGATCCGATGCTGAGAGATGCCGGAAAAAGGGGATTACCTGTTAGCAGCATATTCCGGAGGTACCAGTGTCCGCCCATGAGCATGAATGCAACGACGCCTCCGGTGATCGCTCCGAGACGGATTCCTTTCCAGTATTTCAAGCGGCGAACAACCTGCACAATCGTGATTGCGAGCAGCGGGATTCCAACGGGAACGGCGAGATATTTTGTTCCGAGGAACAGGCCGAGTGCCAGACAAGTCAGGAGCCACGAGCGGACAGTGCCATTCCGCACGAAATCGGTCAGGAACAGGAGCGCGAAAATGAACGTGAGCATGAAGAAAAAATCTACATGCGGTGCGCCGAGTTCCTTCAGAACGATGGGGGAAGTGAGGCACAGGAGGGGGCAGAGGATTCCCGTGCGATCCGGAATGCCGTTCCGTCTCGTCCATTGCAGCAGAGCCGCAGCACCGAGCGGCAGGAGCAGAATATTCTGGATGTTCGCGAATGCATCGGACTTGGTCAGCAGCATCGGCCAGAGTGTCAGGAGTTCTCCCGTACTTGGGTAGTAGCCGACGGGTCCGGCGAAAACCGAAAAGTACGCCTGACGCAGGCTTCCGCTCAGGAACCACTGCCTGACCATGGGAAGATGGTACGAAATGCTGTCGTACTCCCAGACGGGGAAGATGAGTCCGTTATAGAGCTCGATCAAGAGAAGGATTCCCAGAGGGATCAAGAGAAGCAGTGCAGGGTGCGGTTTCTTTGGCAGCGGACAGTGGGCTTTGAATGATCGGGCGGACAGTGCGATCATCACGGCGCCGAGTCCGTATCCCGTCACGGTCACCCACGTTCCGGTCAGGATTCCCATCCATCCCAGGATCGTCTGTATGCCGATGATGAGACAGAGGAACGTGAAGCCGCCGTATGTCAGGAGACCGAGGAAGGAAGCCCGTGCCTCCGGTAGCAAGCGGACTGCGAGCATGACGCTTCCAAGGAGCAGGAAACCTGACAAGAGGCAGAAATTGAGGGCGGACACAGACGTCATTGTCGGGAATTGTACTGGGTGATGTGGGGAAACCAAGGCAACCAACCTAACTGATATGAAATTCAACAATCTCCTATGATTTCCGCAGCTGCGACGCCGCGTCGCAGATGGCGGCGGAAGGCGCCGATCCCGGGACGCTGCGTCCCGGCTGCGGAAGCATTTATATCACCATCATCCCATCCCCGAAGGAGAAGAACCGCATCCGCTCCTTGATCGCCCGATCGTAGAGCTCGAATAATTTCTCCCGCCCCGTGAAAGCGGACACAAGCATCAGCAGACTGGATTTCGGCACGTGGAAGTTTGTGATCAGATGATCGACGAAATGGAGTGATGATTCTTCTGTGAGGAACAGGCCGGTGGATCCGTTCAGCCGGACCAGCGTCGATGCATTTGATGCAGATTCCAAAGTTCGAACCGTCGTTGTTCCGACTGCGATGATCGGCCTGCCGTCAGCTTTCGCCCGATTGAGCATCGATGCAGTCTGTTCATCGATGGAATAGTGCTCGGTATGGAGCTTTTTCTGGATCCACTGTTCCTCCGTCAGCGGCGCAAATGTACCGAGGTGCACATGGAGCGTGACGTACGCGACTCCCCTGCCTGACTGTTCAATATTATTGATCAAACTTTCCGTGAAGTGTAAGCCTGCGGTCGGTGCAGCTACTGATCCATTCTCCGTTGCAAAAACCGTTTGATATTCACTGCGCCTGCGATCTTCCGGGAGAGGGGAATCTTTGAGGTACGGAGGGAGAGGGGTTTCACCGAATTGGTCGAGTAGATCGCGGAGTTCGGTGATCGGGAATGAGGGCTTTAGAAGCGCTTCCTGATTGTTTCTATTGATGACCGTCAACGAATGTCCGCCTTGCCAGATCAGCTTGTCTCCCGGCTTCAGGGTTCCCGATGCCAGCACGGTGATGGTTTCCGGTTGAACGCTCAAGAGCAGTGCCGAAACAGCACCCCCCGTGATCTTCCGGAGTGTCATCTTAGCCGGAATGACTTTGGTCCGGTTGAAGACGAGGACTGCGTTCTCCGGCAGATATTCAATGATGTTCGAGAATCGGTCGAACGTGACTGCCTGATTCTTCCGGTTGCAGATAAGCAGCCGCGCGCTGTCCCGCGGGGAAGCGGGTTCCTTGGCGATCAGCTCGGGAGGGAGCGGATAATCGAAGGAAGAGAGGATGGAATGAAAAGACGACACGTGGTTAAATTGTTAAATGGCTAAATGGTTCGCAAGCGATTTATTTGTCCGGTGAGGCCATCCGAGAAATCTGATCGATGCATGCTAACAATTTAACAATTGAACCATTGAACAATTTAATACGCCTTCGCCACGAAAATTCTCTTCTTGAACGCACTCACCTTGCCGGAGATGGGATCCTTCATTCCTCCCGCATCTTCCTTTGCATCGAACGCGAAGCAGCGGTAGGTGCCGCCGGAGGTATCCGCTTTGAATTTTTCGACGGTTTCCTTGGTCCCGTCCCATGGGATCAGCGCCCACTTGCCGTCTGCCATCGCCTTCTTGAGCTCGTCGTAGTTCGCAGGCTCCACGGTTTTCTCCCGCTGCATCTTCTTCGCATTATTAAACAGCGTGATCTGATCTTCCTTGAGCATTTCCCGGACGATTTCGGGAGCTTTGTCGAGAGGGGCCTTGATGGCTTGCTCACGGGTTCGGATGCGGCTTTTGATGACGCAGGAATTCTCCGCAAGATCCTTGGGTCCTATCTCGATTCTCACGGGCGTTCCGCTACGTATCTGGTAGAAGGTTTTCTCACCAAGCCGACAGTCACGCAAATCAATCCTGACAGTGAGATCACCAGTCATTTCTTCAAACCAATCCTTCCTTCCGTGTACTGCAACGAGTTTATTGCTTATCGCTAATCGCTTATCGCTAATCGCTATCACCAGTTTTCTCGCCGCTTCCCTCACCTTGT